>DATDHT010000260.1:0-2427 GCA_036521435.1 Roseiarcus sp. | reverse complement strand
GACAAGGAAACCAACGACCGCCTCGGCCATTACAAAGGCTCGTGGGAGCGCAAGCGCGCCTTCGCCGGCTACGTGACCAAGGCGGGCGTGCCGCTCACGATCAACGCAGTCATCCATCGCTCGAACATTCATCAGGTCGCCGCGATCATCGATCTCGCGGTCGAGCTTGGCGCGCGCCGGCTCGAAGTGGCGCATACGCAATATTACGGCTGGGCGCTCGCCAATCGCGCCGCGCTGATGCCGTCGAAGGCCCAGGTCGACGAATCGATCGCCATCGTGCAGGCCGCTCGCGAGCGGCTCAAAGGTGAGCTGGTCATCGACCTGGTGGTGCCCGATTATTACGCGCGCTACCCGAAGCCGTGCGCCGGCGGTTGGGGGCGGGTCGCGATCAATGTCTCGCCGACCGGCAAGGCTCTGCCGTGTCACGCCGCCGAGTCCATTCCGGGCCTCGAATTCTGGAACGTGCGCGATCATTCGTTGAGCGAAATCTGGCATTCGAACCCCGCCTTCAACGCTTTCCGCGGCACGGACTGGATGCCCGAACTCTGCCGTTCATGCGACCGGCGAGAGATCGACTGGGGCGGCTGCCGCTGTCAGGCGCTGGCCCTCACCGGCGACGCGCGCAACACCGATCCCGCCTGCCACAAGTCGCCCCATCACGAGCGCATCGCCGCGATGGCGATGGCGGAGTCCGAATCCGGCGACGGGGTTTTGCGCTGGCGGTCTTACAAAGAAAAGGTCGAGGCCTGAGGCGATGCGACGGTGCCTCTCCAAGAGGAGCCGGCTAGGATTGCCGCAGGCAAGGTTTTGCGCAACTATTTTGTGAAGGCTTATGATGAAACGAATAAGGCCGCCTCCGGACGTCGAACCGCTCAAGGATCTCACAGCCCCTAAGTATCCTCCCGGTCTATCTTCAGAGAGTCCCCGCGGTGTCTAAGCGGAAGAAGGCCGGGGGGTGGAAAAATGACCGGATGAATCAAGGTTCACCCGGCGCTCCCTTTTTGCAGGGCGGTAAGGTTTCACCGCGGTAGCTGAGCAAGTTCCGCTTTACCAAGAGACTTAGCGCTGATCGTTCCGATCGGCTGGATGATTTTAGAATCCAGCAGACAGACAAAAGGTTGTGTTTATAAGAAGTTTCGGCTATGATTTCTATCGCATCAAAGCGAGAGCACGACAAGCGTTCCCAGATCGAAGGCATGGCGATCGTCGTCAGTGAGCTCGGTTCCAGAGATCGGTAAGGCGACAAAGAAAACGGCGAAACGAAAACGGGGTTAAGTCGTTGAAAACAAACAAAACCGCGAAATGACTGATTCGGCGCCCATAACGATTCCAATGACTTACGATCCGCCATGCGAAGCGTTTTGTTTCGCATCGCGAAATGAGCGTTTCTTTCCGCGGCGCTTTCGGCTCTGTCCTGGCGCGGACGAAGCGGCGCCGTCGTCGCAGGCCACGCCCTGATCGCCAAGCGACTCGCGACTCCCAAGCCTGGGCCGGATTGCTGGGCATCCCACGACCTCATTCTGAGGAGCCCGCGAAGCGGGCGTCTCGAAGGATGGTCCAGTCGGCGACGCCGGTGGTGCGCCTGTGGATCGCCCTTCGAGACGCGCCTTCGGCGCTCCTCAGGACGAGGGCCGAGGGGGGCTTGGGAGTCGCAGCGACTCGCTAATCGTGCTCCAACGCATTGAAAAGGCTCAATCCGGACTCGTTAACGGCAAGTCGCCTCGGCCTACTGGCAGAGCGCCCGGGCGTTGGCTGTCCACTGCCCGAAACCGCTTGCGACCATGTTGCGGATGACCGAGCAGACGTAGGTCTTCTCCGCCGCCGGATTGCCGGGCCCGGCATTGTAGCGCGCCGCGGCCAGCGTCCACGAGCCTTCCTGCGCCTTGAGGATTTTGAGAAAGTTCGCGGCATAGTCGACGTTGCGGGCGGGGTCGAACATCTCGCTCAAGGAGCGAAAGTCGGCGCTGTGGAAATGGTGATTGATCTGCATGCAGCCGATGTCGATGAACTTCGCGCCGCGCCCCTTCGCCTGCGCGAAACGCGCCATCGCTTCGGCGAGACTCGTCGAATGCACCGCCTGGCCATCGACGTTCATGTCATAGGGGCTGAGCCCGTTTCGGCTGCCGGTCTCGGTCAGGCCGACAGAATAGAGCACGTTGAGCGGCACGCCATGCTGCGCCGAGGCGCGCGTCATCTCCCGCTCGCAAGCGAGCGGCCCGTCGGCGCGCGCGGCGCCGCCGCTAGAAGCTGCGATCGCGACCAGCGCTGCGGCGAGAGTGCGCATCGTTCGAATCGCCCCCTTGCGTCGGCCGTTGCCCGCCTCCCGATGAGCCGCCGTCAGCGGAAGACGCGTTTCCATTCGCATTCCCATCGATGTTGGCGCCTGTCTGCTTGAAGACGAGCGAGTCGAGCGGCTGGCCGATCGCC
>DATDHT010000259.1:0-7919 GCA_036521435.1 Roseiarcus sp. | reverse complement strand
CCGGTTCATTCGCGAGCAATGCGCGCGCGAGGGCGTCGATGTCGAGGGCGTTCGGACCGATCCGGTGCGCCTGACCGCGCTCGTGCTGCTCGGCATCCGCGACGAAAAGACCTTCCCGCTCATCTTCTATCGCGAGAATTGCGCCGACAGCGCGCTCGACGAAGGCGACATCGATCCTCTCTACATCGAAAGCGCGAAAGCAGTCCTCGTGAGCGGGACGCATTTCGCGCGCGCCAATACCGCCGCGGCGCAGCGAAAGGCGATGCGGATCGCGCGCGCCGCCGGTCGCAAGGTTGTGTTCGACATCGATTACCGGCCGAACCTGTGGGGACTCGCCGGCCATGGCGCGGGCGAGGAGCGCTATATCAAGTCGGACGAGGTCACGAAGAGCCTAAGCGACATCCTGCCCCAATGCGATCTCGTCGTCGGCACCGAAGAGGAGATGATGATCGCAGGCGGCGCCGACGAGCCGCGTGCCGCGCTGAAAGCCGTGCGCGCCATGAGCCAGGCGACGCTGGTGCTCAAACGCGGCCCGATGGGCTGCGTCGTCTTCCCCGACACCATTCCCGATTCGCTCGAGCAAGGCGTCAAGGGACCGGGCTTTCCGGTCGAGGTCTATAACGTGCTCGGCGCTGGCGACGCCTTCATGTCCGGCTTTCTACGTGGCTGGCTGCGTGACGAGCCGCTCGAGACCTGCTGCGCCTACGCCAACGCCAATGGCGCTTTCGCCGTCTCGCGCCTCCTATGCTCGGCTGAATATCCGACCTGGGCTGAGCTTAGCCGCTTCCTCGAACACGGCTCACCCCATCGTGCGCTGCGTCGCGACGAAGCGCTCAATCACATCCATTGGGCGACGACGCGTCGGACCCAGGCGTCCACCATCATGGCGCTGGCGATCGACCATCGCGCGCAGCTTGAGAAGATCGCCGACGCTGCGGGCTCACCGCGCGAGCGCATCAGCGACTTCAAACTGCTTGCAGTCGAAGCTGCAGCCAAAGTCGCGGCGGGCCGCCCCGGCTATGGCATGCTGCTCGACGGCAAATATGGGCGCGAGGCATTGTTTCGCGCGGTCGATCACAATTTTTGGATCGCCCGGCCGGTCGAGGAGCCGGGCTCGCGTCCGCTCGAGTTCGAATCTGGCGGCTCGATTGGGGCAAAGCTCATCGAATGGCCGATCGCCCATACGGTCAAGTGCCTGTGCTTCTATCACCCCGACGATGCGCCGGAGATAAAAACGCGGCAGGAGCGCGAGCTTCTGCGCTTGCACGACGCCACGCGGCGGCTTGAGCGCGAATTGTTGATCGAGATCATCGCCAGCAAGAACGGATCGGTTGACGACCGCACGGTCGCGCGCGTCATGGAGCGGCTTTATGAGATTGGAATTCAGCCGGACTGGTGGAAGCTCGAGGGCCAGACCAGCGAAGCGGCATGGGACAACGTCGCTCGCGCCATTGAAACGGGCGATCCCGTATGCCGCGGCGTGTTATTGCTTGGGCTTGAGGCGCCGGAAAAGGATCTGGCGCAAGCCTTCGCGCTGGCGCACAATTGCAGTGTCGTTAAAGGCTTCGCTGTCGGCCGGACGATCTTCGCCGAGCCGGCGGTCGAATGGTTCGCTGGCCGTATCGACGATCGCGAGGCGATCGACCGCATGGCTGCTGCATTTGCGCGATTGGACGACCTGTGGCGCAAGAGTGGGCGGACGACGCGCGAGGCGGAGATTGAAACGCCGCCAAGCGCCAAACATTGATCGAAGCGGGGAAGCGGCCTCATGACAACGATCCGATTGACCGCCGCGCAGGCGATGGTTCGATTTTTGAGCGCCCAGCAAGTCGAGAGCGACGGGCGCAAACAACGGCTGTTCGAGGGCGTGTTCGCGATCTTCGGCCATGGCAATGTGGCCGGCATGGGCGAGGCGCTGTTCGCCGCTCGCGATGCGTTGCCAACCTATCGCGCCCATAACGAACAGGCGATGGCGCACGCCGCGATCGCCTTCGCCAAGTCTTCACGGCGCAAGCGGATGATGGCCTGCACCACCTCGATCGGTCCCGGCGCGACCAACATGGTCACCGCCGCCGCGGTCGCGCATGTCAATCGGCTGCCGGTGCTCCTGATCCCCGGCGATGTCTTCGCCAACCGCAGGCCCGATCCGGTTCTGCAACAGGTCGAGGACTTCGGTGACGGAACCGTGAGCGCCAATGACTGCTTCCGTCCGGTGTCACGCTATTTCGACCGCATCACGCGCCCCGAGCAGATCGTGCCGGCGCTCAATCGGGCGATGACGGTCCTGACCGATCCAGCCGAATGCGGGCCGGTGACCCTCGCCTTCTGCCAGGACGTGCAGACCGAGGCCTATGATTATCCGACGAGCTTCTTCGACCAACGCGTGCATCGCCTGCGCCGCGCTGCGCCCGATCCTCACGAGATCGAGGAAGCGGCGAAGATCCTTAAGAAAGCCAAAAAGCCATTCGTCGTGTGCGGCGGCGGCGTTCTTTATTCCGACGCCGAGCGGGAGCTGATCGACTTCTGCACTAGCCATGAAATTCCCGTCGGCGAGACGCAGGCCGGCAAATCGGCGACACCGGTCGATCATCCCCTGGCCATGGGCGCTGTCGGCGTCACCGGGACCGGCGCGGCCAATTCCCTTGCCTCACAAGCCGACGTGATCATCGGCGTCGGCACGCGGTTCGCAGACTTCACCACCGCCTCCTGGGCTTTGTTCAAGAACCCAGATCGGCGCTTGATCAGCGTCAATGTCCAGCCCTTCGATGCGGCCAAGCATCACGCGCTGTCCGTCGTCGGCGATGCCCGGACGACGCTTGCCGCGCTCGATTCCAAACTCGACGCCTGGAAGGCGCCGCGCGCTTGGAGCGACGAAGCCGCGAAGGCGAAGACCGAATGGGAGGCGACCGCCGCCCGTTACACCGCGCCAACCAACGCGCCGGCGCCGACCGACGCCGAAGTGCTCGGCGCGCTGATGCGCGTAGCCGAGAAGTCGGACGTCGTCGTCTGCGCCTCTGGCGGGCTGCCGGGCGAACTGCACAAGCTGTGGCGGGCAGGCGCCCCGCTCGGCTACCATCTCGAATATGGCTACTCGTGCATGGGCTACGAGATCGCCGGCGGGATCGGGGTCAAAATGGCTCTGCCGGACCGCGACGTTTTGGTGGTGCTTGGCGATGGTTCGTATCTCATGATGAATTCAGAGATCGCCACGTCCGTGATGCTGGGGCAGAAACTCATCATTGTCGTCAACGACAATCGCGGCTTTGGCTGCATCAATCGCTTGCAACAGGCGACTGGCGGCGCACCATTCAACAACCTTCTGCGTGACGTGCGGCATGAAGCGATGCCGGAGGTTGATTTCGTCGCCCACGCGCGCGCTCTCGGGGCGGAAGCGGTGAAGGTCAAGTCGATCGCGGACCTTGAAACGGCGTTGAAGGCGGCGCGCGCCGCGAAGTCGACACAGGTGATCGTCATCGAAACCGATCCTATTGCGTCGACCGACGCCGGCGGCTTCTGGTGGGATGTCGCCGTTCCAGCGGTCTCCGAGCGAAGGCAAGTCGACGCCGCGCGCCACGACTATGAGGAAGCGCGAAAGTTGCAGCGGGTCGGTGACTGAGATGAGCATTCGCATCGGCGCCAACCCGATCGGCTGGACCAACGACGACCTGCAGGAAATCGGCGGCGACACGCCGCTTGAGACGTGTCTTGCCCAAGCCAAAGAAGCGGGCGTTGTCGGCATGGAGAAGGGCCACAAGCTGCCGAGCGATGGCGCGGCGCTCAAGGACAAGCTTGGCCAGTTTGGCTTGAGCTTCGTTGGCGGCTGGTATTCGGCCGAATTGCTCAAGCGCTCGGCACGCGACGAATACCAGGCGGCGAAATCGCATGTCGCCATGACGAAGGGCGCCGGAAGCAACGTTGTCATCGTGGCCGAGACTTCGAACTGCATCCATGGCGACCGATCGAAGCCCTTATCCGAGCGGCCGCGTCTGCACAAGGACGACTGGGCCGGGTATGGCGCCAAGATGACCGAGTTTGCCGAGCGCCTGGCCGACGAAGGCCTCAAGCTTTGCTATCATCATCACATGGGCACGATCATCCAGTCGGAACGCGACATCGACGCGCTCATGGCCCACACCAAGCCGCCCGTGTATTTGCTGCTCGACACCGGCCACGCGCGTTGGGGCGGCGCTGATCCGGCAGCGCTGGCGCGCGCCTATCGATCGCGCATCGGTCATGTGCATTGCAAGGACGTGCGGGAAGCGAAAATGCGCGAATCCAACGCCGGTGACTGGAGCTTCCTCGATTCAATCTTGGGTCAGGGCAAGGAGCTCGGCGTCTACACCGTGCCGGGCGACGGCGCGATCGACTATGCGTCGGTGTTCGACGAGCTGAAAGGCTATTCCGGCTGGGTCGTGCTCGAGGCCGAGCAGGACCCGAAGAAAGCCCCTGCCCTGCCCTATGCGAAGAAAGGCGTCGCGCACATGCGCGCGGCGATGAAGGAAGCGGGATTGGTGTAGGTCGCGAGAAATCGTTGGGAGCGTACGCCGTGGCGCAATCGAAGCTGCTCGTTCATCCGCAAAAAGGCGCCGCCGACGGCGTCGGCCATCGCATCACCCCGGCCAGCGCCGGATGGCGCTATGTCGGCTTTGAGACGCGGAATCTGAAGCAAGGCGCGAAGTCTAAGCTCGACACGGGCGGCGACGAGATCTGTGCCGTCATTCTGTCAGGCAAAGCGCGCGTCAGCGCGGAGGGCTTCGATTCTGGAACCATCGGCGAGCGGACGAGCGTGTTCGATGGGCTGCCCTGGTCGGTCTACCTGCCCCCGCATAGCCCCGCGACCATCGAGGCGACGTCGGATTGCCAAGTGGCTTTGTGCTCGGCCCCGGCGAGCGGCAAGTTCAAAGCGCGCGTGATCAAGCCGGCCGATGTCGGCACGCTCACCCGCGGAACAGGCTCGAACGCGCGCCATGTCCGCAACGTTCTGCCGGAAGACGCCGAGGCTGAGAGCGTGCTGGTGGTCGAAGTCATCACGCCTGGAGGCAACTGGTCGAGCTATCCGCCGCACAAGCACGACCGCGACGCCCTTCCCGACGAATCCTATCTCGAGGAGACCTATTACCACCGCTTGAAGCCCGCGCAGGGCTTCGCTCTCCAGCGCGTCTATACCGACGACCGTTCGCTCGACGAGACGCTAGCGGTGGGCGACGGCGACGTCGTGCTGGTGCCGAAAGGCTATCATCCCGTCGGCGCGCCGCACGGCTACGACCTCTACTATCTCAACGTCATGGCTGGACCGAAGCGCGTCTGGCGCTTTCACAACGATCCCGCACACGAGTGGCTGATGAAGCAGCCTCCCGCGTGAGATCGCGGTCGATTGCTTACACCCGTCGCTTGCTGACGGCGGGCTTTGTCCCTTGCTTCGCTGAGGGGCGCTTTTTCGCCGCCGGGGCCGTCTGCGTCATCTTCAATGGCGATTCGCGCTTGATCTTCTCGCCAAATGCGGCCTCGCGCAAAGCTTGCTCGACACGGGCGTTATAGCCGCGCCCGCTCGCCTTGATGATCGCGACGACGCCCGACGCCAAGCGGAAGCCGATATGGACCTTCGGCGCCTCAGCCTTCGGGCGACCAAGCTTGCGGCGAAACTCCGCCATGGCTTCAATGAGCTCGGGCATCGCTTCGCGCACGGTCCGCATGCCCTTGAAATCCTCGCGGGTCAGTTCTCGCACTTCCCTCTCTTCTGCGGTCAGGGGCGGCCTTCTCTTCGGCATGGAACTTCTCCTCGCGCGTGTTGGCCTTACGAAAACTGATGATCGGAAAGGCGCCACCCCGAATGCAGAAGCAGACGGCGTGACGCCAGCCCTGTATCGGCGCATACGCAAGGTATCGCCTCTCACCGTAGGATTGGCGGTGATCCTCGATCGTATGCGCCGTCGCGCACATTGCTCATGCCCATTGCACCATGCAAGGGAGCCCGCGGGCGACCGGCGCGAGAACCCTCACCCCAACCCCTCTCCCGTTGGAGAGGGGCTAGCGCTTCCACTCAAGCCGCCCACGCGCTACGCCGCGCTCTTGGTCCTGCGGCTCTCGACCTCGGCAATGAAGGCGGCGACGGATCGGCCGATCGTCTCGGGATGATCCTCCTGCAGGAAATGAATGCCGTCCCCAAGCTTGACGAACCGGCAATCGTGCAGGCTACCGGCGAATTGCTCAGCGAAAGCCAGCGGGACCAGCGCGCCGGGTTCGGCGGCGAACAGAAGCTTCGGATAGGTCGAGGCGGCGAGCGCCGCATGCGCATGGCTCATCATCGCGTAGACATCCGGCGGCTCCCCGGCGATCGGAATCTCGTTTGGGAATCGCCAGGTCGGCTTCCGCGACTCGGGCGTCGGGAAAGGCGCGCGATAGACCGCCATCTCTTCGTCCGTCAGCTTGTGTCGCATGCCGCCGGGCAGCACACGCTCGACGAAGACATTCTCTTCCAGAATCAGTTTCTCGCCTTCGCCGGGCGTCCGAAATTTGCGGAAGATCTCGCGCGCTTGCGAGCCTCGCACGAATTCCTCCCAGGTCGGGATTGGCCTGACGAACTCCATAAACGCGAGCCCACGGACGAAATCCGGGCGCCGCTCGGCGAGGTGAAAGGCAAGCGCCGTTCCCCAATCCTGGACAACGAGGTAGGCGGAGCCGATCCCCATTTTGGCGATGAAGGCGTCGAGATAGCGCGCATGATCCTCGAAGCGATAGGCGATGTCGGGCTTGCCCGACTGCCCGAAGCCGATGAGGTCCGGAGCGATGCAATGGGCCACCGAAGCGACCAGCGGGATAATCTTGCGCCAGATATAGGATGAGGTCGGATTGCCGTGCAGGAAGAGTGCGACCGGCGCGTCGCGCGAACCGGCCTCCCGATAGGCCATGTCGGAACCGAGGACGGAAAGCTTGGGCAGGCTGATGTCTTTGTTCATGGGTAGGGCTCCTTGAATGCGGTGGCGAAAACGATGCGCTTGAAGCGCTCGAGCGGTTCGGCGTTGCGCTCGACTTTCATCCGCAGGATCGCGCCCTCCCAGGAGGAGAGCAGGAAATCGGCAAGGTCATCAGGCGTGAATGTCGCGTCGATCTCGCCCGCCCCCTGCCCTTCGGCGATGCATGCGGCGAAAGGTGAGCGCCATTCGGCGAAGATTTCGCTGAGCCGCGTCCGCAGCATCTCGCTTTGCGGGGCGGCCTCGAGACTGAAATCGCCAATCAGGCAGCCGCGACCGAACTCGGCGCTGGCGAGCCGGCCCGTGATGATGTCGAGATAGCGCCTGAGGCGCTCGCGCGGGCTAAGGCTGCGGTCTTCCAGCGCCTCGACGACCGCCCGCTTCGTGTGATCGAAATAAAGGTCGAGCACCGCGTGCGCGAATCCCTCCTTCGAGCGAAAGTGGTTCGTGAACGAGCCCTGTGGGGCTGACGCCTCGGCCACGATGTCGCGCACCCCTGCCCCGACATAGCCTTTGCGGGACATGACTTTGAGGCCGGCGTCGAGGATACGATCGCGGTTGGATGGCTTCGGCATCCCGTTGCAATACGTACGTACGTATTAATTGTCAACCGCGAATTTGAGCTCGGGTTTTTGTCGTCGGGCTGATGGTCCCGCGACGGACTGTGGCGGCCTGCCGGCACAGGCTCGAACATCGATCGGTGGCGCAGACCAGAGACGCTTGTGGTCCGAAGAGCGAGGGTCTGGGTCAGTTGGCCGACATCGTGAGGCTTCGTCTGGGGCGGAGATTTCGGTCGCGAGCACTCTTGGGGTGGGCGGCTGGGCAGCCAAAGTCGGAATGATTTCTAAACTTTTTCCTCGGCTTAGACCAGAAGTCGTCTGCGTGAATTCCGAATATTCCTTGACATTGTTCTTATTATGTTCTAGCTTCATCGGATGCATATCGCCT
>DATDHT010000258.1:0-7400 GCA_036521435.1 Roseiarcus sp. | reverse complement strand
ATGACGGCGCTCGACATTCTCGATCGCGGAACCAACGAAGTCCGCCGAGAAGAGTCGGGCGGACTGTTCGTGTTCATCGGCGCCGACGCCGAAACTGCTTGGCTGCCGCCTGAAATCGCGCGTGACCCGCGGGGCTATATTCTGACCGGCGGCGACGTCGTCAAAGCGGGCCGCTGGAAGGAGAGCCGCGATCCTTATCTCGTCGAAACCAGCGTGCCGGGCGTGTTCGCCTGCGGGGATGTGCGCTACAGCCCGGTGAAGCGCGTCGCCTCCGCCGTTGGCGAAGGCAGCATCGCGATCGCCTTTGTTCATCAATATCTGGCAAGCTCGGGATCCGCCTAGCGCCGCGCCATGAGCGAGATCCGGAAAATCGCGGCGATCCTGGTCGCCGATGTCGTCGGTTATAGCCGGCTCGCGAGCGCGGACGAGGAGCGGACGCTCGCGCGGCTGCGCGCTCTCCTCGGCGATCTGATCGAGCCCGCGATCGCCGCTCACCATGGCCGGATCGTCAAGCGCACGGGCGACGGGTTCATCGCCGAATTCCGCAGTGTGGTCGATGCGGCGCGTTGCGCAATCGAAGTGCAGACCGGAATGATCGAGCGCAATGCGGGCGTGCCGCCCGACAGGCGGATTGAATTTCGCATCGGCGCCCATTTGGGCGACGTGGTCGAAGAGGCCGACGGCGATCTTATGGGCGACGGGGTCAATATTGCCGCGCGGCTGGAAGGGATTTGCGCTCCGGGGGCGATCTCGATGTCGGAGGACTTCTATCGCCAGCTGAGAGGACGGCTCGATGCGGCGGTGAGCGATCTCGGCCCAAAACAGCTCAAGAACATCGCCGAGCCTATCCGCGTCTATTCGCTCGATGCCGGCCAGCCCGCGGAAGCGAAAGCCGCGTCGATCCCGGCGCCGGAAAAATCGGGCCCGCCGCGTCTCTCGCTCGTTGTCTTGCCGTTCGCCAATATCGGCGGCGACCCGGAACAGGAGCACTTCGTCGACGGGGTCACGGAAAGTCTAACGACCGATCTCTCGCGCATCCGGGGCGCCGTCGTGATCGCCCGCAACACGGCTTTCACTTACAAAGGCAAGCCGTTCGACGTGAAGACCATCGGCCGCGAGTTGAACGTCCGTTATGTCCTCGAAGGCAGCGTTCAGCGTGGGGGACATCGCATGCGCGTCAACGTGCAGTTCGTCGACGCCGAAACCGGCAGTCATCTTTGGGCGGAGCGGTTCGACAAGCCGCTGACTGACCTCTTCGACATGCAAGACGAAATCGTTGGCCGCCTGGCGAATGCCTTGAGCGCCCAGCTCGCCGCGGTAGAGGCCCGCCATGCGGAACAAGCGCCCAATCCCGACTCGATGGATCTCTTTTTTCAAGGATTGTCCTGGCTCCATCGCGGCCGGACCCCGACTCATGTTGCGCAAGCGCGCGGATTCTTCGATCGGGCGCTCAAGGCGGATCCCGACAATATCGACGCGCTTGTTGGATTGGCGGCAGCCGATATTGCCGACGGTGGAAATTCTTTTGTCGCCGATCCCGCGGCGGCCTTCGCTGCCGCTGAAGCGAAGCTGACCGAGGCCCTCTCGTCGTTCCCGGACCACGCTCGCGGCCATGCGTTCCTGGGTTATGTCAAGATCCTGACCAAGCGCGCCGTCGAGGGCATCGCCGAATGCGAGCACGCGTTGACGCTGGATCGCAATCTCGCCGACGCCCATGCCTTCATCGGGCTTGGCAAGATCTTTACCGGTCGCGCCGAGGAAGCCGAGGCTCACATTGACCAGGCTCTCCGCTTAAGCCCGCGTGATACGTCGGCCTATGTTTGGCTGACTGAGGGAGGAATCGCAAAGAATCACTTGGGCGATTGGGAGCAAGCCATCTTGTGGTGTCGCCGAGCGATCGAGGCCAATCGGAATTATCCCGAAGCCCATTTCCACTTGGCCGCCGCCCTCGCGCGGTTGGGCCGACTTGACGAGGCGCGTTCCGCGGTCAAGGCCGGCCTCATGCTCAACCCCTCTTTCACAGTCTCGCGCGCCCGCATCAACTGGACCGCGATGAGTGACGATCCGGCGCATCCCGTCCAGCTTGCGCCTATTTTCGAAGGCCTGCGGATAGCGGGACTTCCGGAACAATGACGACCCGCGGCCACAGCGAAGAGAAGACCATGGAGCAACGTCCGTTCGGTTCGACGAAGCGCGAGGTCGCAACGATTGGCCAGGGAACCTGGAATATCGAGCGGGCGGATGCCAAGACAGCGATTGCTGCTTTGCGCCGGGGCCTCGATCTCGGCATGACGCATATCGACACCGCGGAGATGTATGGTTCGGGCGCGGCCGAGGAATTGGTCGGCGCGGCGATCGCCGGACGGCGCGACCAGGTCTTCCTCGTCTCGAAGGTGCTGCCGCACAACGCTTCGCGAAATGGGACGGTCGCGGCCTGCGAGCGGTCGCTGAAGCGGCTGAAGACCGACCGCTTGGATTGTTATCTTCTCCACTGGCGCGGATCCCATCCTCTCGAGGACACGGTCGCCGCCTTCGAGCAGCTCAGCGCCGACGGCAAGATCCTGTCGTGGGGTGTGAGCAATTTCGATGTGGACGATCTCGACGAAGTCCGTGAGATCGCGGGGGCAGGCCGTCTCACCTGCAATCAGGTGCTCTACCATTTGCGCGAGCGCGCGATCGAGCACGCGGTGATCCCATGGTGCGAAGAGAACGGCGTCGCCATCGTCGCCTATAGCCCGTTCGGTCACGCCGGCGGATTTCCTGAGCCTCACAGCACGGGAGCGTGCGTGCTGAGGGAGGTCGCCGAGCGCCATAATTCCACGCCGCGCCAGGTCGCGTTGCGTTTCCTGACGCGGCGGCCGTCGCTGTTTGCGATCCCCAAGGCCGCAAACCCGGAGCACGCCAAAGAGAATGCGGGCGCCGGCGCGCTGAATCTGAGCGACGCCGAGCTGGCTGAGATCGAGGCCGCATTCCCGCTTGGGGCCCGTCCACGCTCGCTGCCAATGCTTTGAGGGCCGAACCGACCCCGCCTTCCTGGTCGTCAGCGACTGCTGGCGGGGTAACGATTGCAATCGTCCGCTCAAGCATGTGCAGCGGGCGCCGCAGCGATCTTTGAAAAACGCACTTAGATCCTTGTATGCTCTGGCTAAGTCAGGGCGCGAGGCCTTCATGCCCACGCGCCGCCACTATCGGCGCACGAAGTCTCCGTAGAACCAAAAGGGCGAGAGTGACATGCCGGCAAACCTTAGCTCACCGGGAGAAATGGCCATTCTCGCGGAACGATATTACGGGTCCGACAACAACCGAAAAGCCAACGTATATTGTACTGAATACGAGAGTCTTTTTGGGTCGATGCGTCAGGCGCCGATCCGGCTGCTGGAGCTCGGCGTCCGATTCGGGGCATCGATGCTTTTGTGGTCCGACTATTTCCCGAATGCCACCATTGTCGGCCTAGACATCGAGGAAAGGCCAAGGAATTTTCCTGCCGATGGGCGCGTTCATTTCGTTCGGGGAAGCCAGGATGATCCTGCAGCGCTGGATCGCTGCGTCACGGTTGCCGGCGGCCAGTTCGACATCATTGTTGATGACGCCTCGCATGTTGGTCGCCTTTCTGCCTCCTCCTTCTCCTATTTGTTTCCGCGGGCTCTTAAGCCAGGAGGATTCTATGCCATCGAAGACATTTGCACCGCATTCCTGCCCGAATTTCCGGACTCGGAGCCTTTCGCACTTTCGGAAATCGGCGCCCAAGAAGATAAAAGACGCTTTCCAAGTCACCGGGTTGGCATGGTTGGCGTTGTTAAACAATTGTTCGATCATGTGATGGCCCCCGTCGCGCAGCATAAATACTCCAACTATCCAATCGAGCGGATGACCGTGCTGAGGAACATAGCAATCATGCAAAAGGCAAACGGCCCCCCAAGAATGGATTGAGACCGGGTCTCATCTCGACAATCGAGTCGTTCATCGGTTGGACCGATTTCGCGCCAGTGAAGACGAGAGAAGTGGTGAGCAGGAGTGCTCACGTTCGGGGTTGGGTTCACATCGAGTGCGCGGACGCAGTCAGACGAGCCGGGCCAAGAATCCGCGTGAGGCGCGCGATTGAAGCGCTTTTGAATGCGGCGGCCGAGCCAAATGCGCCGTTCAAGTGCGATACCTTCTGGATGCGTCTAAGCACTAGAACCGAAAATACAGGAACGGGCTATAGGCGCCGGCCGCGACCGTGATCATGGAGAAAATGAGCAAGGCGAACGTCAGCGCGACGTCGGCTGGCGCACGCACGAGTAAAGGCGGCGTCCATTTGGCAGGCCATCTTGGCGCAACGGCGAGCACGCAGCCGATGATGAGCGTCATCATCACGCGGTCGTTCAGGGCGTCGTGCATGTCGAAGCTGATTTTGCTCAAGCCGTTTCGGCCTATGAGACTTGCGCAATAGCCGATCGCTTCCGGCAGATTCGTTGAGCGGAACAGCACCCAGCCTCCCATGACGACGAGCAGCGCATAAATCCAGCGCGCCGGCGTCGCGAGCCGGGCGAGAACCGATCCGAGCCCAAGGCGCTCGATCACCAGGAAAGCGCCGTGCCACACGCCCCACAGGACGAACGTCCAGTTCGCCCCATGCCAGAGCCCGCAGAGCAGGAACACCATGATGAGATTGCGGTAGGTTTGGGCGTTGCTTCCGCGGTTGCCGCCGAGCGGGATGTAAAGATAGTCGCGCAGCCAGGACGATAGCGACATGTGCCACCGCCGCCAGAATTCGGTGATCGAAAGCGACGTATAGGGCATGCGGAAATTGCGCGGAAACGTGAACCCGAGCACGATGCCGAGGCCGATCGCCATGTTGGAGTAGCCGGCAAAGTCAAAGTAGATCTGCACGGTGTACGCGATCAGCCCGATCCACGCCTCAGGCAAAGAGCGATGGGGAAGCTGATCGAACGCGACGCGAACGAGGGGCGCAACGACATCGGCCACCAGCACCTTCTGGGCGAGGCCGATGATGAAGATCCGGGCGCCCACGGACGCCCGTCCGAGCGTGAACCTGCGGGCGTCCAATTGCCGCGCGACGGTCTTGTAGCGAACGATTGGTCCCGCAACCAATTGCGGGAACAGGGAAATGTAGAGCGCGATGTCGATCGGGTTGCGATTGGCCTTAAACCGCCGACGGTAGACGTCGATGATGTAGGACAGGCAATGGAAGGTGAAAAACGAGATGCCGAGCGGCAGCGCGATGTTTGTCCTGATCGACGGCGTCCCGAGCGGACTGAGCAGCGTCGTCAGGTTAGCGGTGATGAAATTGGCGTATTTGAAGATTCCGAGCAGCAGCAGGTTTCCCGCGACTGCGACCCCAAGTGCAAACAGGCGGGACGATCCCTCGCGCGCGTCGATCAGGAGGCCCGCGCAGAAGTTGAACACGATCGAGAGCATAAGAACGATGACGAACCGGGGCTCTCCCCAGGCGTAGAACACCAGAGAGAACAGCAGCGTGACGATGTTCTTGGCTTGGATCGTGGGCGTCAGGAAATAGGCGGCCAGGAAAATGGGCAGGAAGTAGAACAGAAACGTTATAGACGAAAACACCATTCCAGCGCGCCTTGTGCCCGCCAACCGGCGGCTATAGCAAGCGTGATTTGCCCCACTTCGAGGCATTCCCAGACGACTGGAGCCGCGTCAAGACGGCGGTAAGCGCGTCTTGGGGACGAGGTGCGCCTACAATTAATAGCGCGTACAAGATGTAATACAGCACGACATATAGATTTTTGCCGTTAAATATGCTAATCGCTCTTGCAGGCGGACAGGCGTCTGCCTACCTCGACGAGGCCGGAATGCCCGATGTTATCACCGCCAACCGGCTTACGGACGGCGTTGTCGTGTTTCAAACAATTGACGATAGCTGGAGCGAGGATTTCAACCGCGCCGCGGTTTTGCCCGATCCGCAAGCGTCGGCCGAGGGGCTTAAGCGCGCCAAGCAGGATGAAGCCAACAATATCGTCGTCGACGCCTATGTCGTTGCGGTCGAAGAGCGCAATGGCCATTTTGTCCCCAAGGCCCTTCGGGAGGCGATTAGGGCGGCCGGGCCGACGATCCGGCGCGACCTGGGCAAGCAGGCGTCAGGACAGGCGCCTCACTCGGGTCCCAAGGCCGCGACGGAGACCGATCATGTATCATTATGACGATTTCGACGCCGCCTTCGTCGCCGCGCGGGTCGAGCAGTTCCGTGATCAAGTGGCGCGCCGCCTCAGCGGTGAATTGACCGAGGAGCAGTTCCGCCCCCATCGGCTGATGAACGGCGTCTACCTGCAGCTTCACTCCTATATGCTGCGCATCGCGATCCCGTATGGCGTCCTCAATTCGCGCCAGATGCGCAAACTCGCCGAGATCGCAAAACGCTACGATCGCGGCTACGGTCATTTTACCACCCGGCAGAATATCCAATTCCACTGGCCGGCGCTCAAGGATGTGCCTGACATCCTGGCCGAGCTCGCGAGCGTCGAGATGCACGCCATCCAGACCTCGGGAAACTGCATTCGCAACGTCACGGCTGACCATTTTGCCGGAGTTGGGCATGATGAGATCGCGGATCCGCGCCCTTACGCCGAAATCCTACGACAATGGTCGTCGCTGCATCCCGAATTTTCGTTTCTGCCGCGCAAGTTCAAGGTCGCGGTCAATGGCGCGGCGCAAGACCGTGCGGTGATCCAGGCGCACGACATCGGATTGCAGGTCGTGCGCAACGATGCTGGCGAGATCGGTTTTCGCGTCTATGTCGGCGGCGGCCTTGGCCGAACGCCGATGATCGGGCGCATGGTCCGAGAGTTCCTCCCCGAGCGCGACCTCTTGGGTTATGTCGAAGCGATCTTGCGGGTCTACAATCTCGAAGGGCGGCGCGACAACAAGTTCAAGGCGCGCATCAAGATCCTGGTGCACGAGAAGGGCCTCGAGCCGCTGCGTGAGGAGATCGAGGCGGAATTCGCCGCTCGCGATCCCAAGGCGCTGACTCTTCCATCGAAGGAGCTTGAACGGTTTCGCGCATTCTTCGCGCCGCCCGCACTTGATCCGAAGAAGCCGCTCAGCGACCGGGTGGAACGGCGCAAAGGAAACGACGCCCGCTTCGCGAGCTTCTTCGCCTCGAACGTCACGCCGCACAAGAACCCCGGCTATGTCGTCGTTACGGTCTCGTTGAAACCGATCGGCGCCACGCCTGGCGATGCGAGTGCCGATCAGATGGACGCCGTCGCCGATCTTGCGGAAGACTACTCACACGACGAGGTTCGCGTCTCGCACGAACAGAACCTGATCCTGCCGCATATCGCGCTGGACGATTTGCCGGCGGTCTACGATCGGCTCGCGTCGGTAGGCTTGTCCACGCCGAACGCCGGCGGGATCAGCGACATCATCGCCTGCCC
>DATDHT010000257.1:0-4765 GCA_036521435.1 Roseiarcus sp. | reverse complement strand
CAAAGCCAATCAAGGTTACGACGCCATCCTTGACCGCGGCGGCGAAGTCGGACGCGTCAATATGCGCATCCCATTTCAGCTCGGCCTCAGCGTCGCGCTTGATGTCGCTGCCGGATTTCATCTTTTTCTCCCGTGATCCCTGCGACGCTCGCGCAGGCGGATTCGACCGACAGCGCGAGCAAACAGGAACGGGACCTAGATGCCGACAGGCCGAGACGCCTTGACGATCGTCAGATTCTCCACTTTTCAGGATTGAGGCGGGCAACCGGCTCATAAGCCTGTTAGTGAGCCTTGAGGCGGTCGGTTTGCGACTGAACAAGAGGCGCGCCTCATGAAGAGCTCAAGATCGGAGTCGCATCTGTCTACAGCGTGCTGAAGTCGCGTGAAACATCGCGCGCGATAGGGACGGGGCGCGCGCGGCAACCTCGCCGACATGGCATCGCGCGCCCGCCTCCAGCCTGCGCCCAGGCATCGCGTGAGCGGGCGCGCCCGGGGCTACGAACAGGCGTTCACATAGGCTTGGCCGTAGCCGCCCGAGGAGTTGTAGACGGGCTGATAGCTCCAGCATCCGCCGCCCCAGGCGACTCTCGCGACGATCCCCGGTCCCCGCCGGCGAGGCGGCCTTTCTGTTTGATCGTTCGTAGCCGACCGAATTCAGTTGCCCGTGCGCTAATCGATGCTACTTGACCGGTTCCACTTAGGCCCGGGCATTCTCCCAATTCGTAGGGGCTCCGGCAGAGCGGAGGCCGGTATGAAAAAATTGACGCGCATCAGGGACGGCGCTGTATGATCGAGCATATTTTCACATCGTGTCGGAGCGTGTGGGCACGCGCCGAAGGGGTCGATGATGAACTTGGAGAAATATACCGAGCGGGCGCGCGGCTTCGTACAGTCCGCGCAGTCCCTGGCGCTTCGTGAGGGCCATCAGCAATTCACGCCCGAACACGTGCTCAAGGTGCTTCTGGATGACGAGGAGGGGCTGGCCGCGGGACTGATCGACCGGGCCGGCGGGAACTCTCGCCAGGCGCTGACCGAGGTCGAAGCCGCCCTCGCGAAACTGCCCAAGGTCGAAGGGTCGGGAGCGGGGCAGCTCTATATGGCGCCGATGACGGCGCGCCTGTTCGACAACGCCGAGAAGATCGCCCAGAAGGCGGGCGATTCATTTGTCACCGTCGAACGCCTCCTGCTGGCGCTGGCGATGGAGAAGGGCAGCCAGGCGGCCAAGATTCTGGCCAATGCCGGCGTCTCCGCGCAGACCCTCAACGCGGCGATCAACGATATCCGCAAGGGCCGCACCGCCGACTCGGCGAGCGCCGAGAATCAGTACGACGCGCTGAAGAAATACACCCGTGACCTGACGGAGGCCGCGCGCAACGGCAAGCTCGATCCGGTCATTGGGCGCGACGAAGAAATCCGCCGCACGGTCCAGGTGCTGTCGCGGCGCACCAAGAACAATCCGGTGCTGATCGGCGAGCCCGGCGTCGGCAAGACGGCGATCGTCGAGGGCCTCGCGCTGCGCATCGTCAATGGCGACGTGCCCGAATCGATCCGCGACAAGAAGCTGCTTGCGCTCGACATGGGATCGCTCATCGCCGGCGCGAAATATCGCGGTGAGTTCGAAGAGCGCCTCAAGGGGGTGCTGAACGAAGTCACCGCGGCTGCGGGCGGCATCATCCTGTTCATCGACGAGATGCACACGCTTGTCGGCGCCGGCAAGGCCGATGGCGCAATGGACGCCTCGAACCTCCTGAAGCCCGCATTGGCGCGCGGCGAACTCCACTGCGTCGGCGCAACCACGCTCGATGAATATCGCAAGCACGTCGAGAAGGACGCGGCGCTGGCCCGGCGCTTTCAGCCGGTGTTCGTCGCTCAGCCGACGGTCGAGGATACGATCTCGATCCTGCGGGGCTTGAAGGACCGATACGAGGCCCATCACGGCGTGCGTATCACCGATCCGGCGATCATCGCCGCCGCGACGCTGTCCGATCGCTACATTGCCGACCGGTTCCTGCCGGACAAGGCGATCGACCTGATCGACGAAGCGGCGGCCCGCCAGCGGATGCAGGTCGATTCCAAGCCCGAGGAGCTGGACGAGTTCGACCGGCGCATCATGCAGCTCAAGATCGAGCAGGAGGCGCTGAAGAAGGAGACCGACACGGCGTCGAAGGATCGCCTCAAGAAACTTGCGGGCGAGCTTGCCGACCTGCAGGAGAAGTCGGACGCGCTGACCGCCCGCTGGAAGGCTGAGAAGGACAAGCTTGGCCAGGCCGCGAAGCTCAAGGAAGAGCTGGAGGCCGCGCGCAACGCGCTCGCCCAGGCGCAGCGCAAGGGCGACTACGCGGAAGCCGGCCGGTTGACCTACGACACGATTCCCACGCTTGAGAAGAAGCTGCAGGAGGCCGAGAGCCAGGACAACAGCGTGCTGGTGGACGAAGCGGTGACGGCCAGTCACGTCGCGCAGGTCGTCTCGCGCTGGACCGGCATCCCGGTCGACAAGATGCTCGAAGGCGAGCGCGAGAAACTGCTCAAGATGGAGGAAGAGATCGCGCGCCGCGTCGTTGGGCAGCGCGAGGCGGTGGTCGCGGTCTCGACCGCAGTCCGGCGCGCCCGCGCAGGCCTCCAGGACCCGAACCGGCCGATCGGCTCGTTCATGTTTCTGGGCCCAACCGGCGTCGGCAAGACCGAGCTCACCAAGGCGCTCGCGTCCTTCCTGTTCGACGACGAGAGCGCGCTCGTGCGCATCGACATGTCGGAGTACATGGAGAAGCACTCGGTCGCCCGGCTCATCGGCGCCCCTCCCGGCTACGTCGGCTACGAGGAAGGTGGAGCGTTGACGGAAGCGGTGCGGCGGCGCCCTTATCAGGTCGTGCTGTTCGACGAGATCGAGAAAGCGCATCCGGACGTGTTCAACGTCCTCTTGCAGGTGCTCGACGATGGGCGGCTGACCGACGGTCAGGGTCGCACGGTCGATTTCCGCAACGTGCTCATCATCATGACCTCCAACCTCGGCTCGGAATACCTCGTCAATTTGCGCGAGGGCGACGACACGAAGACAGTCGAGAAGGAAGTGATGGGGGTCGTGCGCGGCCATTTCCGGCCCGAATTCCTCAACCGCGTCGACGAAATCATCCTCTTCCATCGGTTGCGGCGCGAGGACATGAGCGAGATCGTCGACATCCAGCTCAAGCGCCTGAACAGGCTGCTCGAGGACCGCAAGATCGGCCTCAGCCTCGACGCCAAGGCGCGGCAATGGCTGGCCGACAAGGGGTACGATCCGACTTATGGCGCGCGTCCCTTGAAGCGCGTGATCCAGAAGTGGGTGCAGGACCCGCTGGCGCAGATGCTGCTCGCCGGAGAGCTGGCCGACGGGTCCACGATCAAGCTCGGCGCTGCGCACGGCCATCTGACGATCAACGGCAAGGAGGTCGGCAGCGAGGCCGACGCGTCTTCGCGAGCCGAGCCGTCATCGGTCGTACAGTTTCCCAAGGCCTGATCGATGAGGCCCAAATACGGTCCGACATTCAAGCGTCCCGGCCACGGCCCCAGGCGCGCCGCGCGGCGACCGGTTGATCGGAATTGTCGGTCATGACCAATGCTGTCGGCCGGTTCCTCGGCGGATCGCCGGCAATGGTCGCGCTGCGGCTGATTGTCGTCTCGTTTGTCGTCGGGATCGTTCTCGTGACTTTCGGCTTCGACCCGGCGAATTTGTTTGCCGAGGCGATCCGCACCGCGAGACAGATCGTCGAACTTGGATTCAGCGACATTAGCCAAGTGGGGCGCATTCTGCTGACCGGGGCGATGGTGGTCGTCCCCGTGTGGCTCGTGCTGCGGCTGCTTGACTCCAGCAGGCGGTAAGCGATCGTTCGGCGGAATGAGGTTGGCGCGCGCATTTTGAAGGCGGGGCTTGACGCGCCTCCCCGGCGCTGATCCCCTACGCCCGGATTATCATCCATGGGGCAATTGTTAATGGCATTCTCTCATCCCCTCGCCAGGGCTTCCAAAGTGTGGACCGCGAAGACTGAGGACGGCGCCGAGCAGCGCGTCCTTGTCATCGTCACCACGATCCCGCTTGAGCCTGGCGACAAGGGTTACAAGAAATCGCTGGTTGAGCGCCTCTCACGCGCCGCGCACGACTATCTGGCCGATTCGAAAGAGGCCGCCTCGTTCATGCTCTTGAGTCGGTTGAGGGACTGGAAGATAAGCAAGGCTTGAGGGGGCGAGCTCTCCTTCCTCCACAAATTCGGCATAGCTCACCATACGTTAGCGCCCAAACGGACGTTTCTCATCAACACGGACTGTGGTAGATTGCGTCGAGTCGCACGACGTCAGAGAAGCATCGAAGCTCCCGTCGCTGTGGGATAGGAATCGGGACGGACGCCATGACCAACACATCGGTATTAGGGCTCGGGCCCAGCGCGGGCATCGCGCCGCTTAAGGGTAAATGGGGCTGGATCGTCGCCCTCGGCGTGGTTTACCTCGTCGCTGGCGTGATCGCGCTTGGCAGCGTCGTCATGGCGACGGTGGCGACGGTCTACGTTGTCGGAATCATGATGATCGTCGCCGGCGTTTTCGAAGTCATCCACTCGTTCCAGATCAAGACCTGGGGACGCTTTATCTTCTGGCTCCTGCTGGGCGTCCTCTACATCATCGCCGGGTTTGTCGCCTTCGACAATCCGCTGCTGACCGCAGTCTGGCTGACGCTCATTCTTGGCGCGGCGCTGGTCGCCTCCGGCATCATGCGCGTCTTCCTCGGCTTCAACATGAA
>DATDHT010000256.1:0-6565 GCA_036521435.1 Roseiarcus sp. | reverse complement strand
CCAGACCGCCGCCACGCTATCGGGCGGCGAACAGCAAATGCTGACCATCGCGCGCGCGCTGATGATGAAACCCGACCTTTTGATCCTCGATGAGCCGACGCTGGGCCTCGCCCCCGTCGTTATGGAGCAGATTTCAAAGGCGCTCGAGCGGCTTAGGCAGACCACCGATATCACCCTGCTGCTCGGGGAGCAGAACGTCACTTTCGCCCTGCCTCATGCGGACCGGGTCTACGTGCTGGAGCATGGCCGGATCGTTTGGGAGGGCGGCCCGAGCCGGTTCGCCGCCGAAGCAGGGGCCCAATATCTATAGCGTCGGCCTACAGCGCCTCCGTGAGCGCGATCGCCTCGCGACGGCGCTGGTCGAGGAGGACGATGGCGATGCCGCTGCCCGCGATCAGCGCAATTCCGGCAAGCGCCAGAGCGTTCGGCAAAGCGCCGAAGACGACAACGCCGGCCACCACGGCCCAGAGCGCGAAGCTGTAGAAAAAGGGCGCGACCGCGGCCGTTCGCCCGAGCCGATAGGCGAGCAAGAGCCCGACATGCCCCAATGTGACGAACAGTCCGGCGAAACCGAGAAAGGCGAGGTGCCACTCTGCCGGAGCCTGCCAGCTTTCAAGTCCGAGCGACATCAGGCCCGCCACGACCATCACCATGACATTGGTCGCGAAGGTCACAACCATCACGGGAATGCGCGCCGGCACATCGCGCCCGATGAGATCCCGCGCCGCGATCAACACAGCGGACGCGAAAGCAAGCAGAGCGGCCGGCGAGATTCCGGCTGCTCCAGGTTGCGCAACCAGGAAGGCGCCAGCGAAGCCAACCAAGGCAAGCGCAACTCGCGCCGGTCCGACACGCTCGCGAAGAAGGAAAGCGACGGCCAGGATGAGAATCAGCGGAGCAGTCTGAAGGATGGCGATCACATCGGCGATCGGCATTCGAGCGAGCGCAACGATGTAGCAGAGTACGCTCAGCGTCTCTCCCGCTGCCCGCAGGAGCGCGCGAGGATGGAAGGCTGAGGAAACGACGCGCCAGTCGCCGAGCGCGGCAAGCAGAAGGCCGCAGGCGAGACTCGCCGCGACGCCGCGCAGGAAGAGCACCTCAAAGGGCGGAAGATCGCTCGTGACCAGCTTCATGAAGCTGTCGCCTGCGACGAACGAGGCGGTCGCGGCGAGCATGGCTGCGACGCCGGTGAGATTGGAGACATTGCGCATGAGGGCGGCACTCTAGGCTACGCCCTCACCCGCGAACAATTGGAGAAATGGCGCGCTCGACCTATCGCGCGTCGTTATCCTCTACAAGTGCGAGGCGGGGCGTTCACCGCGCTCGCGCCCAACGCCAGATCGCCCATTGCCGGCGCAACGGCGAGACCTCGCCCACGTCATCGAACGGGTGGTCCGCATTTCGGTCGAGCCGGTCGAGGTCGAGCCGTAAGGGCGCAAGCGGAACGAAGGCCGGCAGGATCGCCGAGCCTGAGCTCTTCAGCCGACGCTCCGCCTCGGCGAGCTCGTCGCGCGCCAAGCACCGCAGTTCGGCGCACGCGGCGATAACGCCGGGACTCACGCGCCGAGCGGCGAAATCCGCATCGCTTACGCTGTGGCGGGCGGCGACGTCAGTGGGGATGAGCGTCGGCGCCGAGCCGGCCTTGAACGGCAGTTCCTTAATGAGGCGCGTCAGCGCCAGCGCCATGCCGGCAGGCGCATGTGCATCCGATGGATCAAGATCCTGTCCCCCTGCAGCGATGCGTGACGCCAACCGCAGGCGCGCCCCCTCGCTCTCATCGGCGAAGGCGCGAAAAGCTGTGAGGTTGAAATCGTCCTGCGGCGCGATTGCCTGCAGGCGCGCGTCCAGCATCGCCTCGAGCCATGCCAGTGCCAGCGTATAGTCGTCGATCGCCGCGCGAAGCGCGAGCGCGACCGGGTTGCCGGCCGCTTCAGCCTCCCGTTCGCCGGAAATCGCTTCGCGCCACCAGGCGAGCCGCATTGCCGTCAGATTCGGATCGCGCGCGCGCTTGAGCGCATGACGGATTTCGTAATCGAAACTCGCCAGGGCGAAAAGCGCGCCGCGGGCGGCCGCGTTCGCGTAGAGCGCGCCCAGCCACTGATCGCGTGCGTGAGCGCGGGCGAGCGCGGCGCAATGCTGGATGGCGTCCGCAAGCGGGTCGGCGCCCGGCGGAGGGCGCGCCGTCACGGCGCGGCGATCAGCGCCGCCGCGACGCGGCGGCCTTCCGATTGCATGACGTTGTAGACCCGAAGGGCCGGGCCGGTCGCCATCGCTTCGAAGCGCAGGCCGGCTTGACCGAGGGCGGCGCGCGACGCTTTCGGGATCGGCGCCAGCCGCTCGCCCGTGCCGACGATGAGAAACTCGATCGAGCCGGGACTCTGCACAATTTCAGCCAACAGCGGCGCGAGCGCGGCCGGGTCGAGATCATGGACGCTCGTCGCGTCGATCGGCTGCACCCCCTTCGGCGTCGCCAGGATCGAGCCCGTATGCGACATGCCGGCGAAAGCGAATGCGCCTTGTCCGTAAGCGGCGATCGAGAGGCTGCCGGGCGCGAATGCGGGCCGCGGCGCAGCCTCGCTCACGCCTTTTCCTTCGCCTTCACGTCTTTCACGTCCGCGCCGGCGTTTTCTTTTTCCCGCATCTTGTCGAAGGTGTCGGCGCGCACGCCCATGTAGATGAGCATTGGCGAGCAGATGAAGATCGACGAATAGGTGGCGACGAAAATGCCCCAAATCATCGCCGCCGAGAACGAACGGATGACGTGGCCGCCCAGGAAGAACAGCGCGAGCAGCGCGAGAAAGACCGTCGTCGCCGTCATGATCGTGCGTGGCAGCACCGCGTTGATCGACATGTCGATGATTTCGGAGGTCGACAGGCGCTTGTATTTGCGCATCACCTCGCGGATGCGGTCGAGCACGACCACCGTCTCGTTGAGCGAGTAGCCGACGATGGTGAGAATCGCGGCGATCGAAGTCTGGTTGAACTCGAGTTGCGTGACGCAGAAGAAGCCGACCGTCAGCAGAAGGTCGTGCATCGTGCCGATGATCGCGCCGACCGCGAATTGCCACTCGAAGCGGAACCACAAATAGGTCAGGACCGCGAGGATGGCGACCACAACGCCGAGCGTCCCGCGCTGGACGAGCTCGGCCGAGACGGTCGGGCCGACCGAATCGACGCTGCGGAATTCGTAATCGGCGCCAAAGGCGTCCTTGAGCTTCGCGATCGCAGTCTGCTGACCGGCGTCGCCGCCCGGCTGCACCCCGAGGCGCAGCAGTACGTCCGATTCAGCGCCAACCCGCTGCACTTCGACGGGGCCAACGCCAAGTTCCTCGCCCTTGGCGCGAATGGCGGCGACATTGGCGTTGCCGCTCTTGGCGCGCATGTCGACTTGAGTGCCGCCCGCAAAGTCGATGCCGAAATTCATGCCCACAAACAGGAACATGAGGACCGAGATGATCGACAGCAGCGCCGACAGCGGATAGCTCACGCGGCGGAACCGCATAAAGCCGAATTTGGTGTTCTCGGGCGCGAGCCGAAGCCGTTTCATGCCGCAATTTCCGTTGTGCGCGTCGCCTGGCTCATATCGGCAGCGTCGATCATATAGGCAGGGTCTTGGGCCGCGAGCGATGATACCAGAGGGCGATCATCATCCGCGTCATGGTGACCGCGGTGATGACCGAGGTCAGAATGCCTAAGCCCAGCGAGACGGCGAAACCGCGCACCGCGCCCGAACCGAACAGATAGAGGATCAGCGCCGCGACGAACATTGTGACGTTGGAATCGATGATGGTGGCGAAGGCCCTCCGGAAGCCGGCGTCGAGCGCGGAAATGACCGAGCGGCCAAGGTGCGCTTCCTCGCGGATGCGTTCGTAGATGAGGACGTTCGAATCGACCGCCATGCCGATGGTGAAGACGATGCCGGCGATGCCGGGCAAGGTCAGCGTCGCGCCGAGCAGGACCATCGAAGCGAAGATGAGGAGAATGTGCACCGCGAGCGCGAGATCGGCGAACACGCCGAAGATGCCGTAGGTCGCGATCATGTAGACGACGACCAGCGCCGCCCCGACATAGGCCGCGCGTTTGCCGGCATCGATCGAGTCCTGGCCTAACCCCGGTCCGACCGTGCGCTCCTCGATTACGGTGAGCTTGGCCGGCAGCGCGCCGGCGCGCAACAGGATGGCCAGGCTCGAGGCCTCTTCAAGGCTGAAATTGCCCGTGATCTGGCCAGTGCCGCCAGTGATCGGCGAACGGATGACTGGAGCCGAAATGACCTTGCCGTCGAGCACGATGGCGAACGGGCGGCCGACGTTTGCCGACGTGACCTGGCCGAACCTCTGCCCGCCGCGCAGATTGAAGCGGAAGCTGACGTCCGGTTCGCCGCTCTGCTGGTCGAAGCTCTGCTGGGCGTCGACCAGGTCCTCGCCGTCCACCATGACCCGCTTCTGCACCTGGATCGTTCCGCCGCCTTTCTGCATCGGCAGCGTCTCGGACTCGTTCGGCGGATCGCCCGGATCGGCGACCAGGCGGAACTCGAGCTTGGCCGTCTGGCCGATCATGTTCTTGAGCGCCGTCGTGTCCTGACTGCCCGGCGCCTCGATCAACACGCGGTTCGGGCCCTGTTGCTGGATAAGGGTTTCCTTGGTGCCCATTGCGTTGATGCGGCGATTCAAGACTTCGATCGATTGCCCGACTGCGTGACGCACCTTGTCGGCCACGGCCGCGTCGGTCAGCGCCAGCCGAACCCCATCCGGGGTCTGGGTCACATTGAGCGTGCGACCGTTTCCTCCGGCGAGCGCGCCTCCGATCGGCTGGCTCAGCGATTGGAGAAGCTCGAGCGCCTTCGCGCGCTCGGCCGGATCGGCGATACGGACCACGATCGCACGCGGTTCAGCCGCGATGCCGCCGGATATCCCGATCCTGCCCTCGCGCAGTTTCTGCCGCACGTCGTCGCGCAGCGCCTCAACCTGGCTCTTGATCACCGAAGGGGTGTCGACTTCCATCAACAGGTAGGCGCCGCCCTGCAGGTCGAGGCCCAGCACGATCTGGCGCAACGGAACGAAGCTTGGGAATCGAGCAGCGAGCGCCTCGACCGTTTGAGAGGGCATAAAGCTCGGCAGGATCACCAGAACGGCGGCCGCTACGAGCGCCAGGACCGAGGCCAATCTCCAGTTCGCGAAACGAAGCATCAGACTTTCAATTCTCAAGATCAGGCGCAATTGGCGCCAAAGCCGGGCGCGGCCTCAGGGGTTGGGCGCATCTTTCTTAGCCGGCAACGACTTGGCGGGAGGCGCCGCGTCCTTGACGGGTTCGCCCTTGGCGCGAACTTCGGCAATCCCGGAACGGGCCAAGCGCGTCCGGACGTTGGGAGCGATCTCGAACTCGACTTCGTTGTCGTCGACGGACTTGGTGACCTTTCCGATCAGACCGCCGGTGGTGACCACAACGTCGCCGCGCCGCGCCGCCTGCACCATCTCTCGCTGCTCTTTCGCGCGCCGCTGCTGCGGCCGCCACAGCACGAAATAGACGATCGCGATCATGGCGACGATCGGCACCAGCTGGACCAGCGTGTCGCTCGCCCCAAAGAGGCCGGCGCCGGCGGCTTGTGCGTAGGCGGGTGTGATCAACACGGGGATAATGGCTCCGGCGGCGCGAAAGTCGCGCCGTTCATCGAGGGGTCATGAAAAAGGCGTCGCCTATATATCGGCGGGCCCACCGAAAGCAACGGCCCCTGGCTGGGCGAAGGAGGTCGAGCAAAAAGCGGGTGGGGTTGTTCGCCGCTAGCGGAGCCCGGCCGCTGCTCGAGCTTCAGCCCAAAGAAGTTCGGGGCGCCTTTTCGCGGCGCCCCCTCTTTCACGAATTGCGCGCCGGAGAACAATTCCAACTTTTCAATCCTGCGATTTGCGGGCAAGCGAAGGAATTCGCTGCGGATAAGCGGGTCGAATGAGGCGTGCCGCCCTTCCCAATCCGGCGCGGGCGTACTAAGCAGCGGCTGTTTTTTGGCAGGGCCAAACAGGGGGTGCATAGTGAACAAGCAGATAGCTGAATTTATCGGAACCTTCGCGCTAGTGTTCTTCGGCTGCGGGGCGGCGGTCGTTGGCGGGATGGGATCGGGCGCGACGGCGGTCGACCTCTTGGGCATAGCGAGCGCGTTCGGCTTCGCCATTGTCGCCATGGCCTACGGCATCGGGCCGATCTCCGGCTGCCACGTCAATCCGGCGGTCAGTTTCGGCGTCTATGTCGCAGGCAGGATGAGCGTCGCCGACATGATCGGCTACTGGATTGCTCAGGTTTTGGGCGCGATCGTCGCCGCCGTGGTGCTTTACATCATCCTGTCCGGCAAGGCTCAGGGCTGGACCGGCGGCCTTGGCCAGAACGGCTGGGGCGCGGGGAATTTCGGCGAATATAATCTCGTCTCGGCCCTCGTGTTCGAAGTGGTGGGGACGTTCCTCTTTTTGGTCTGCATTCTTGGCGTCACCCACCCGATCGCGCCGACCGGCTTCGCCGGTCTCGCCATCGGGCTGACGCTGGTGGTCATCCATCTGGTCGGCATCAACATCACCGGCAC
>DATDHT010000255.1:0-6147 GCA_036521435.1 Roseiarcus sp. | reverse complement strand
GGAGACACGCGAACTGGTGCCGTTCGCGAAAGCCTATTCGGGGCTGACGGACAAGGAGATCCGCGAGATGGACGCGATCGTCCGGCGCACTACGGTCGAGGCCTTTGGCCCGGTGCGACGGCTCAACCCCACACAGGTATTCGAGCTCGGTTTCGAGGGCATTGCGCCCAGCAAGCGCCACAAGAGCGGCGTCGCCGTCCGCTTTCCCCGCATGCTGCGCTGGCGGCGCGACAAGCCGATCGCCGAAGCCGACACGCTGGACACGCTCAAGGCGCTGTTGGCGGGCGGTGGGCGGTGAGGGCAGAGCGTCTTTGAGGTCGAAACGGTCAGATGACCTGTTTCGACCTCTTTTCAGGCAGCCAGGGAGAACGGCCGCCAGTCGAAATCATTCTTTTGCGAGCGAATAAACTGCGTCGATCTGCTTCTTGAATTCGGCCATGTCATATTGATTGCCGTTGAATTCGGCGCTCATTTTGCGCACGAGCCCTGACGCGGCGATGGCCTCCTTGATTTGCTCATCCGTCGCTCCTGCATGCTTGGCCCCCACCGTATGGGCGTAGACGCAATATGTGCAGGGAATCTGCGCAGCGACCGCTAGGCCGATCAACTCTTTAGTTTTGCCGTCCAGCGCTCCTTTCGGATTGAAGACCGCCATCCATTCCGCCCAAGCGGAATTGACGGCGGCCTGAGGCTCGATCGCTTTCAAAAATGGCGGCGCGTCTTGAGCGAAGGCCGAAACCGGCAGAGCGACGCCGAATGCGAGTGCGATGATAAAGGCTTTCATGATCCATTCTCCTTCTTCAATGACCGGCGACTGTCCGACCAGCCGTGCGCGCACACTTCCACGCACCTGATGCAAGCGTTTGATAATCCAGTAACGGCGGCGTAATAATTGAGTAACAGTCACCAATATCTCTGGTGGCGACATGTCCGAGGCCGAGCTCATGGATGACGCCGGCAACGCTCCGGCCAAAAGCTCATTGCCGCCGCGAGGCGCACCCGTCCGGTTCGGGGATTTTGCGCTTGATCTCGACGGATGCTCGCTCTCCAACGCAGACGGCGGCGACATTGCCCTCAGCCGCAGCGAATTTGCGCTGCTGCGCGAGTTCATTCGTCATCCCGGGCGGGTGTTGAGCCGCGACTATCTGCTCGACGCTCTGGGTGGCAAGCGGCCCGATCCTTTCGATCGCAGCATCGACATGCTGGTCGGCAGGCTACGGAAAAAGATCGAGCCCGACCCCAAGCAGCCTCGCCTGATCGTCACCGTGCCCGGCGAGGGCTACCGTTTCGACGGGTTGACGCGGTCTTTGTCGCCCGGGCAAAGGCCTTCCATCGCTGCCCAGGCGTCGCAGGACGACGATGGACGCCCAGATATGGACCCGGAGAGCGATCCGCCGTCAGCGGTGTCCGAGGCGGAGGCCGCACTGGGTGGAGCGGAACGAAGCCATGTCACAGCGCTCGCATCCGAAGCTCGATGGGTCGAGGAAGCGAAGTTCACCGCGCCCAAAAAGCGTTCGGCGCTATTGCCGTTGGCCGTCGGGATCGCCGCGTTGCTGGTCCTGATCGGCGGCGCGGGGTGGTGGTTCGTCGATGCGAACCGACCAGCGACCGGCGCTTCGAAGGCGCCGGGCGAGGCCGCGCGACTGTCCATCGTCGTGCTGCCTTTCACCAACCTCTCCAACGATCCGGCTCAGGACTATTTCGCCGAGGGCGTTACCGAGAATCTCACCACCGAACTGTCGCGTGTAAACAACAGTTTCGTCATTGCTCGCAACACCGCCTTCACGTTCAAGGGCAAAAGTCTCGACGCCAAGGCGATCGGCAAGGAACTCGGCGTCCGCTACGTCCTCGAAGGCTCGGTGCAGCACGACGCCAACCGGGTGCGCGTCAACGCCCAGCTCATTGACGCAGAGTCCGGCGCACATCTCTGGGCGGATCGATTCGATGACGACGTCGTGGACCTGTTCAAGCTCCAGGATGAAGTGGTCGCGCGCCTCGCCCGCACGCTTCAGATCGAGCTGGTGAACGCCGAGGCCCAACGCAGCCTGCACGATCACCCGCGAAATCCCGACGCCGTCGATCTGACGATGCGCGGTTGGGCGCTGTTCAACCGATCGTTCACGGAATCCAATCAACGCGAGGCTCTGGCTTTATTCGACAAAGCGTTGACACTTGATCCAGCCAATGCCGACGCGCTTGCGGCCGCCGCTTTCACCGACGCGACGAGCTTTGCCAACGGTTGGTCCGATCCGAGCGCAGATCGGTACGCGCGCGCGATGCAGCGGGCCGACCAAGCAATTCTGCTCAATCCCGACCAGGCCGTAGCGCACCTCACCAAAGCGCTCCTGATCATGTTCAAAACGAAACCGGGCGACCCGGCGTCGCAAACCGAGATTATTTCTGAGTCTGAAGCTTCCCTTCGCGCCGATCCCAGCTTGGCGAACGCCCTCCTAACGATGGCGGTCGGAAACGAATTCCTCGGCCATTATGAGCAGGGGATATTGAATCTCAAACAGGCCATCAGGATCAGCCCGCGCGACTCGTATATCGGTGTTTGGTACATGCAAATGGGTAGAGAGCTCCTGGCGCTGGGGCAATACACCGAGGCGATCGAGGAAGGTCTCAAGTCCGTCGACTCGGGGTATCGCACGGTGCTCTCTTATACGGCGCTCGCGGCCTTCTACTCGGCTGCGGATAGGGCGTTGGAGGCGAAGACCGCGCTGGCCGAGGCGATAAAATTGAATCCCAAACTCTCCTTGGCGTGGTTTCGCGAGCACAACTCTGCCTGGGTCGACACGACGCCGAGTTTTCGTGAAGCTCTGATCAAGGCCGGGTTGCCGGAGGAGTAAGCGCCGCCGCCCAGGCTGCCGCTTCCTTTGTCGGCATGAAGCCCTCGTAGCCGAGAAACCTGAGCAGCATCTGCCGCTGGCGGCGCCGTCGATAGGGGCCTTTCTGGATAACGTGGCTCGCGAGGATCAAAATTCGACCTGGTAGACCCGAACTTCGCGCGACAGATTCTTCATCTCACTGGTTTGGACAAACTCAAGTCGAAGGTCGATTTGGCCTTGAAGCTGATCGCGCACGACGCCTGTTATGAAAATGCCCCCCGGCGGCGCGATGCTCTGGACGCGAGCGGCGATGTTGATGGCGTCGCCGACGACGGCGCCTACCGGCGTGACTAGCAAGTCGCCCGAATTGATCCCGACCCGAAATTCCATTCTACGCGCCTGCGGCAGCGCCGCGTTCAAGCGCGCAATGTCCGTTTGCCAGACGACAGCCGATTTCACCGCGGAGCCCGCGCTGTTGAACAGCGCGACGATCCCGTCGCCGATAATCTGGAAAATGCGTCCGTCCATCTGTTCGACGCGGTCGCGGACGATCTTCAGGCTATTCTCAAGCTGGCGCGCGGTCGCGATGTCGTCCTGCTCGACCAGGCGGGCATAACCGACCACGTCGGCGGACAGAATTGCGTACATCCGGCGCGCATCGCGTCCGCGAAACTGCGTGGCGTCCTTGTCGCCGCCGCCGGAGAGCTCGACTCGGAGCGCAACCCCGTCCGCAACTTCGATGATGTCGCCATTGCGCAGAGGGCGAGGTTCAGCGACCGGCGCCCCGTTGACGAAGGTCGGATTCACCGGACTGAGGTGAGTGAGAATCAGGGTTTCCGCCCGCCATTCCAGCTCCAGATGCACTCGGGATACAGTCGGGTTGCCGATACGAATGTCGCAACTCGATCCGCGGCCGATCGTGGTTCTGTCCCCTCGCAACACGTAGTGCGGCTGCTCGCTCCAGAGCTTGGGCTCCATTGGGACCAACACGCCGCCCGGCGGGAGGGGGTTCGCTGAGTTTGTCAAATCGGCGACTTCGTTCGGCTGAGAAATATTTTACCTGATCGGGTGTAGGCTTCCTATGCGGGTCACTATGCCACAAAGTGACGCGGGCGGGAGCCAGGGTCGACCGGCGCCCGCCCTTGTGACCCCAGTCGGTTGCGCTCCGATCGCCGCCTACCGGTTGTCCCCATAGTTCTCGCCGATCGACATGGCGCAGATGAGCGACAAGTGTCTGTAGGGCAGGCCGGTCTCTTTCGCCCAGGCGTTGAACTGCTCCTGGATCTTGGCGAGGTCGCGCTTCGACATCGGCGCCGCCGCGATGTCGAGGCCGGCGTCGCGCAGACAGGCGGCCACATCCTTCGTCGCCACGAAGGCGTCGTAGCCGAGGAACCTGAGCAGCATCTGCCCCGTCGCGCCGCCGAGGCGGCTGCCGCGCTTAGCCAGAAGCTCAAGCAGTCCGACCTCGTTCGAAGGCGGCCATGCGGCAAGGAAGGCGCCGAACGAGCCATGCTCCTTCGCCACATCGAGCACGAAGCGCCCGTTCTCGCGCACCGAAGCGATCTTCGCCCCGTTGCGGACGATGCGAGCGTCCATGGTCAGCCTGTGCCAGAATTCGTCCGGCTCGAACGTGAGCCGCGATGGCTCGAAGCCGAGAAAGGATTCCTCGAAGCCGGGCCATTTGGTTTCGATCACGCTCCAGGCAAAGCCGGCCGAGAACACACGCTTGGTCATTTCGGCCAGCACACGGTCGTCGCGGAGCTTGCCCAGCGCCTGGGGATCGGTCTTTGGCGGCATGAGACGGGCGAGCGCCTCGGCGCCGCCTTTGCGCGTCTCGGCCCGGGCGCGGATGGTTTTGAATGGCGTCAGCGCAGAACCTCCATGGCGGAGTTGGGCCATCCCGGCCCGCGGCATTGCCGAGACGGTACAATAAAGGAGACAATATCGTCGAACTTGCAGCGCCTCTGAGTTCGTGTCCGCTTCATGCGACCGCCGTGGACCATTCTGCGAAGCCGACGGGGGTAAGGGAGCAAGATGGTGCGTCGAATTGAATTGCGCGCTTGGGTGTCGCGTCCTTTGCTCGCAATCCCAGTGGTCGCGGCGACCGGGTTCGCGCTTGCTGTCCTCAACAATAACGTTTCACTTTCGGGGCTGTCTCGCGCCGATTTCACGAATAGCTTGGACCGCTCGCTCGCGGCCAGCACGGACTGGACTGCGAGCCAGTTTCCTTCCGACGGCTCCCAGCGCTTGATGGTCACCGATTCAGGCGCGGCATTCGCTTCCAACCCTGCGCTCGTGCATATGCTTGTGGACCTATCGGGGATTTCAGGCGACCTGCGGCTGCAGGAAATCAGCTCGAAGATTGTCGCCGTATACCGCCGAACTCCCGTCGGCCTGGTCGGAAAAATGGTCGACCCCACAATTGCCGAACCGCCCACCGTTGATCCGAAATTTGAGGAATACCAACGCTGGATGGTGCACGCGATCTCGCCCGCGGAACTACCCTTGTCCGATGCGGAACGGGCAAACATGTTCTCAGACAAGCTCAGGATGTATAATCTCACGCATCAGCTGTTTGCGTTTTACTTCTCCCGCAAGTTCCACGGAGATACGCCCGAGTTGCACGGTTTGATGGACAGGGCTGAACAGCGCATCGCCACGGAAGCGACGTACGATTTCCGGGTCACCGATCTATATCTGGAACGCATTGCTTTCCTTTTGGCGGCTGGGCGGCCTGATCTGGTCAAACCTCGTTGGGTGGAACGCGCCTTGGCGGCGCAGCGAAGCGACGGAGCCTGGCCCTACACTTGGGGCGCTTGGGGCCCGCACCTGCTGGGTTTTGCCGATTCTGGCGAGCGTTCGCTGGCTCATCCTACCGGTCTAGGCATGTGGCTCACGAACATGCTGAAATACCGCTATCCGGAATGGATAGAGAAGAACTACCGGTGAATGGGCGCGGTCGGGCGTGCTCATCCGCAACGGCGCGCACCAAGTCATCCGCGTTTGATTTTCAACGAGGCTAGGCTGTCGGGGCTGCTGAATCCGGCCGATGACCGAAATTTGTCTTGGCCCTGAGGCCGAGACTTTCTAGCCTAGCGCCGACTTCTCGAGCCGTGCCCACTTGAGCCGCCACGTACCCTCGCCGAATCTGGAGAGCGCCCTTGATCCGCTTCTATTTCCACCCCACGCCAAATCCCGCCAAGGTCGCGCTCATGCTCGAGGAGCTCGGCATGCCTTACGACCTCATGCCCGTCGACACCGCCAAGGGCGAACAGCACGCGGGCGCTTTTCGCGCCATCAATCCGAACGGCAAGGTGCC
>DATDHT010000254.1:0-8176 GCA_036521435.1 Roseiarcus sp. | reverse complement strand
GGCCAAGCCAGGGCGAATCTTCACGCTCGAGGGCGCCGGTGAGCTTGAACCCGTCCGACTCATGGATCGTTCGGACAACCATGCGCCCCATGCGGCCGGCGGCGCCGCTCACAATCAACTTCAAGTCAGCCATTTCCCGGCTTCCCCTGATCGGCTGTCAGCCCGGCTGCGGGCCATCGTAGCCTTCGACGATCACGAAATCCGCATTGCTGGCGGCGTCGCGAAGCTTCGCGGCTTCCCGATATTCTTCGGAATCGTGGCAGGCGACGGCGGTCTCGTAGTCGCGGAACTCAATGATGACATTGCGCTCCGGCGCCTTGCCCCGGGTAACGACATGCTTGCCGCCCCGAACCAGAAAGCGCGCCCCGTATTTCGCGAACGCGACAGCATTGGCCTTGACGTATTTCTGGTAGCCTTCGGGGTCGTGTACGTCGACATGGACCATCCAGTAGCCCTTCGGCATGCGTCAAACTCCCTCGACCAGCACCATTTCGATTTCCGCCGCGCCTTCACGGAGCGCTCGCGCCGCCTGGTATTGCTCGGAATGAAAATAGCGGCGCGCCGCGTCATAGCTTTCGAATTCGAGCACGACGTTGCGCGCTCGCGCCTTTCCCTCCAGCGCCTCGCTGCGGCCGCCGCGCGCGAGCGGCTTGCCGCCATGCTCGGCGATCGCTTTGGTCGCTGCCGCCGCGTAGCGCGCGTAGGCGTCGGGATTGGTAATGTCGACGCGCGAGATGACGTAACCCTTGGGCATGGCGGCTCCTTGTGACGGCGCGGGGGCGAGCCTAGCTCGGCTCAACGGCCAATCAAGTCAATGCGTCTCGCCGATTTCCGCGACGATCGCCTCCGCAGCCGCGCGAGGATCAGGCGCCTGAGTGACCGGCCGGCCCACGACCAAATAGTCGGCGCCGTTGCGGATAGCCTCGGCGGGCGTGGCGACGCGCTTCTGATCGCCGAACGTTTCGCCCGCGGGCCGAATTCCGGGGATGACAAGGACAAGCTTGGCGCCGACCGTCTCGCGCGCCATGGCCGCTTCCCCGGCGCTCGCCACCAGTCCGTCGACGCCGAGCTCGAGCGCCTGCTCGGCGCGCCGCCGGACCGTCTCGACCACGCCGAAGCGATAAACCGCATCGAAGAGATCGGCGTCGTCGTAGGAAGTCAGCACAGTGACCGCGAGGATGTGCATTCCCGATCCCTTGGCGCCCGCGACGGCCGCGCGCATCGTCTGCGGGTAGGCGTGGACGGTAAGGAGCCTCGCCCCCAGTTTGGCCGCTTGCGCTGTCGCCCGCTCGACCGTGTTGGGAATGTCATGCAGCTTGAGGTCGAGAAAGACCTGCTTGCCCGCCGCAGCCAATTCGGAGACGAGCGGCAAGCCGCCGCCATAAGCGAGCTCCATGCCGACCTTATAAAAGGTCGCGCTCTCGCCCACCCGCTCGACCAGCCGTCGGGCGTCATCGACGTCGGGCATGTCGAGGGCGACGATCAATCGATCGCGGGGCGCAAGCGGCTTCAATTCACTGACCCCTGGAGACGTCGCCGCTCTTTGTATCGAGCCGATAGGTCCACACAAAGGCCGGCGGCAGGTTGCGCAGGATCGGCCTCGAGCGAATGGCGAAATAACGATTGGCGCAGACTTCGCGGGGAATGGGCGACTGAAGCCCATAGGTGAACTGCACGAACACACCGCCAAGCCCCATCAGCGCGAAGGCGTCGGCGATGAGTTTCGTGCGGCGAGGCGGCGGTTGGTTGAGCAGGGGCAGACTGGAGACAACAGCGGCGATCGGCTGGCCCGCGAAGGATGCGAGTGTGCGGGGCAAGTCGTAGGCGTCGCCCTGGATGAGGCGGACGCCATCGAAGCGTCGCTCCAGCATGCGGCAGAAGCCCGGATCGTACTCGACCAGCACGAGCCGCTCAGGAGCGACGCCAGTCTCGATCAGCGACTGGGTCACCGGGCCGGTGCCGGGCCCCAGCTCGACGACGAGCCCTTTCGACGGCGAGCCGATCGCTGCCGCCATCGCGCGCGCAAGCGCTCGCCCCGATGGCGCGACCGCACCGGTCAATCGCGGCGCCGCTAAGAGCGTCTTGAGAAAACGCGCGCTGTCGGCGAGCCCTCGTCGACCCGTTTTGTCCAGCGCTCGACCCTGCATTTCGGCTCCGCGAGCGACGAGGCTCCAGATTTCTTCAGCGCGCTCCTGGCGCGGTTCGGCGCTTATATCGGTCGCGCCTCTTGTCGCAAAGCCGAGCGTCAGGTGCGACCCTCGAAAAACTCCTTCATCTTGGCGAAGAAGCCAGCGCTTTCCGGGTGGGTGGTGTTCGAGGATTCTGAGGCGAACTCAGTCAAAAGCTCGCGCTGGCGCCGCGTAAGGTTTTGCGGCGTCTCGACGACGAGCTGCACGAACAGGTCGCCCGAATCGCGTGCGCGCAGCACCGGCATGCCCTTGGCCCGCAGCCTCAGTTGGCGTCCCGATTGGGCGCCTTCCGGGACGCTGACCCGGGACTCGGTTCCATCGAGCGTCCGAACATTGAACTCGCCGCCGAGCGAGGCCTGGACCATCGAGATCGGCACCCGGCAGTAGAGGTCGGCGCCGTCGCGTTGGAAGAACGCGTGCGGTTTGACGGTGAGAAAAATATAGAGATCGCCCGGTGGACCGCCGCGCATTCCAGCCTCGCCCTCGCTGGTCAGACGGATGCGGGTGCCGTCCTCGACGCCTGCGGGAACGTTGACCGACAGCGTTCGCTCCCTGGTCACGCGGCCGGCCCCGGCGCATTTGTCGCAAGGGTTCTCGATCGTCTGCCCGCGGCCGTGACAACTCGGGCAGGTGCGCTCGATGGCAAAAAAGCCCTGCTGCGCGCGCACGCGCCCGTGTCCGCCACAGGTTTTGCAGGTCGCGGGCCGCGAGCCGGCGCGCGCGCCGGAGCCGGAGCAGGCTTCGCAGGCGACCGAAGTCGGCATGCGAACAGCCGCGGTCTTGCCGTGAAACGCGTCTTCGAGCGAGATCTCGAGATTATAGCGCAGGTCAGCGCCACGCTCCCGGCCTGAAGCCGCCTGGCGGCCGCCGCGCCGACCGCCGCCCATCATGTCGCCGAACAGATCGTCGAAAATGTCGGACATTGACGACGCGAAGCCATCGCTCATGCCGCTCTGATCGAAGGCGGCGTGACCGTAGCGATCATAGGCCGCGCGCTTCTGAGCGTCCGACAGATGCTGATAAGCCTCGTTCAGTTCCTTGAACCGCCCCTCGGCCTGCTTGTCGCCGGGGTGACGGTCGGGATGACACTGCATCGCCGCCTTGCGGAAGGCGGACTTCAGTTCGGCGTCCGTCGCCGTTTTGACGACGCCCAGAGTTTCGTAGAAATCGCGCTTGGCCATTTTCAGCGCGCCCGCAGCCTATGCATGTCTAGACCTACTAACGCTACGCCGCGTTTCAAGGGGCGGGCCCAATTCTTGACGCCACAGCCGGCGTTCTGAACGCCGGCTCCCGGTCAGCCCATCTCCCCCCGCCATGGCGGCGTCCCCTAAAGTCAAGGCCGGCGGCGTTTAGCGGCCGGCCTTATTCGTTCAGGACTTCTTCTTGTCGTCGTCGACTTCGCGGAATTCCGCATCGATGACGTCGTCCTTGGCCTCCGCACCGGCTTCGGCGCTGTCACCCGGCGCGCCGCTCGCCTGCTGGGCCTTGTACATGGCCTCGCCAAGCTTCATCTGCGCCTGCATCAGGTCGTTGGTGCGGGCCTTGATCGCCTCGACGTCCTCTCCCTGCAACGCCGTGCGTAGCGAAGCGACCGCCGACTCGATGGCGCTGCGATCGGATTGGGCGACCTTGTCGCCATATTCGTTCAGCGCCTTTTCGGCGTCATGCGCCATCGACTCGCCGCTATTCTTGGCGTCGACCATTTCGCGCCGCTTCTTGTCCTCGGCGGCGTGAGCTTCGGCGTCCTTCACCATCTTGTTGATGTCGGCTTCGCTTAAGCCCCCCGAGGCCTGGATGCGAATCTGCTGCTCCTTGTTGGTCGCCTTGTCCTTGGCGGTCACGTTGACGATGCCGTTGGCGTCGATGTCGAAGGTCACCTCGATCTGTGGCACGCCGCGCGGCGCGGATGGAATCCCGACCAGATCGAACTGCCCGAGCGCCTTGTTGTCGGCGGCCATCTCGCGCTCGCCCTGGAAGACGCGGATCGTGACCGCGGTCTGATTGTCCTCTGCGGTCGAAAACACCTGGCTCTTCTTGGTTGGGATGGTGGTGTTGCGCTCGATAAGCCGGGTGAACACGCCGCCCAGCGTCTCGATGCCGAGGGAGAGCGGAGTGACGTCGAGCAGCAGCACGTCCTTGACGTCGCCCTGCAGCACGCCCGCCTGAATGGCGGCGCCTATAGCGACCACCTCGTCCGGGTTGACGCCCTTATGCGGCTCCTTGCCGAAGAACTGTTTGACGACTTCCTGAACCTTGGGCATGCGCGTCATGCCGCCGACCAGAACCACCTCGTCGATCTGGCCCGCGGCCAGTCCGGCGTCCTTGAGCGCCTTCTTGCAAGGCTCGACGGTCTTCTGAATGAGGTCGTCGACCAGCGCCTCGAACTTCGCGCGCGTCAGCTTGAGCGCCAGATGCTTCGGTCCCGTCGCGTCGGCGGTGATGTAGGGCAGGTTGATTTCGGTCTGGGTTGCGGACGACAGCTCGATCTTCGCCTTCTCAGCCGCCTCTTTCAGGCGCTGGAGCGCAAGCTTGTCCTTGGTCAGGTCGATGCCCTGCTCCTTCTTGAACTCGCCAGACAGATATTCGACCAAACGCATGTCGAAGTCTTCGCCGCCGAGGAAGGTGTCGCCGTTCGTCGACTTCACCTCGAACACGCCGTCGCCGATCTCGAGCACGGACACATCAAAGGTGCCGCCGCCGAGGTCATAGACCGCGATGGTGCCGGCTTTCTTCTTGTCGAGGCCGTAGGCGAGCGCCGCTGCAGTCGGCTCGTTGATGATGCGCAAAACCTCGAGTCCGGCGATCTTGCCGGCGTCCTTGGTGGCCTGCCGCTGGGCGTCATTGAAATAGGCGGGAACCGTGATGACCGCCTGGGTGACGGGGCCGCCAAGATGGGCCTCGGCCGTCTCCTTCATTTTCTGCAGGATGAAGGCGGAAATCTGCGAGGGTGAATATTGCTTGCCATCGACGTTGACCCACGCGTCGCCATTGGGACCGCGAACGATTTTATAGGGGACGAGCGACATGTCCTTTTTGCTGATCGGATCGTCGAACTGGCGCCCGATCAGCCGCTTGATGGCGAAGATGGTGCGCTCTGGATTGGTCACCGCCTGCCGCTTAGCGGGCTGGCCCACAAGACGTTCGCCGTCGTCCGTGAACGCAACGATTGAAGGCGTCGTACGCGCGCCTTCGGAATTCTCAATCACCTTGGGGGCCGAGCCCTCCATGACAGCGACGCACGAATTGGTTGTGCCAAGGTCGATGCCAATTACTTTCGCCATTACTCACCCCTGTTCTTCTGCGGGACCGCCGAGCCCCAAAGCGGCAAGGCCTAGGAGAGGCGTTTCACCGATCGCTTCGTAGCCGACGGCTGACGTCTTCCGGTCCCCATCTTTCAACCAGATTTCGGCCGATCCATCGGGCTTCGCGCCCCAACCGGCCAGTCGGGGCGTATATAGGTGGGGCGTTTTAGTGGCGCAAGGCGCGGAAGCCGTGGATTTTCAGGCTTTGGGCTCCCTATTCCCCGGCCGCGCGCGCCTTCCCCTTTCTTGCCAGCGCCTCTACACTTCACCGATGACTCGACGCTTCCGCTGCTTGATTTGTGCGCTCTTCGCCGCGGCCCTCGCGGCAAGTGAGACCCGCGCGCAACTGACGCTCCCTGGCGCCGCCCCCGCCCAGTCGCAGGGCGCGAAAGTCGCCCCTGCGAAGCCGAAGCATAAGAGTTCGGGCGCCTCCGCCACGGAAGCGGGGTCCGGCGGCAAGGACGCTGAGGCCAGCCCTGCGGCAGGGATGGCGAGCCTAGCCGGGCGCCCGCTCATGCTCAACGGCAAGTCAGGGCAGTTGCAGATTTCCGGCGATGACAAGTCGGTCACAATCGACAAGCTGCAACTCGTCGGCGAAGGCGTTTCCGACTCGTCGCAGCGCTGTATCGTCGACATCGTCGGCGAGACGCCGATCGAGACGACCCATGTTGGCCGCCCGGACGGACTCGAGCACTACGAGGCCAAAGTCCCCGCCTGCCCGATCTCGTTCGACATTCTTAGCGGCGCGGTGCTCGTGCCGACCCAGATCACGGCCTGCGTCTTCAAAGCCGCCGATTGCCAAACCGCCCCCGGCGGACTTTGGGGTCCTGACGGCGCGTCGTTGGTCGGCGACGCGGCCAAAATCGTGAAGGAGCGCGCCGCAGCGGAAAAGGCGATGGGCAAAATCCTGCACCTTATCGAGGACCGCGCCGGGGACAGCACGCAGGCAGCGGACCTCGTGCGCGATCAGAACAGCTTCGCTGGGCAGCGCGACGAACTCTGCCGCGATTACGCTAAGGAAAGTATCCACGGCTATTGCGGCCTGCGCGTCACCCAGGCGCGCGTGGCGCTTTTGCAGACAAGGCTCAACGAGCTTGGCCCTGCAACGAGCTCCAAGGCGGCGAGCGAAAAGGGCAAGAAGGCCAAGTCGAGGAAGGGCGCCAAGCAGCCGTAGCGGGATCTTCGGAGCTGTCCTGGTGGCGCGTCGCGAGGGAATTCGATGATTCAGGATTCGACAAGCATGGGCGGCGACTCCGCGGTCGGAGCCAACGGTCACGGCGGGCGGTCCCTTAAAGCCAAAGCCGTCGACGAGTTGCGCCGGTTCCTGATTCTCTTCTTTTACCTCTGGGTTCTGTTCGGCGTTTTCGTGCTGAACCAGGGCGTGGCCCTGCGTGAGCACGGAGTCAATTTCACCATGCAAGGCTTCGCCTTCGTCAACGCGCTCGTCTTCGCCAAAGTCATGATGCTGTTTGAAGTCTTTGACCCCGGACGCTGGCTGCGCAAGCGGCCGCTGATCTACCCGATCCTCTATGAAAGCCTCCTGCTGACGATCTTTTTCCTCATTGCTCATGTGCTGGAGAAGACAATCGAGGGGTTGATCCGAGGAAAAACCCTCGTCGACAGCCTGCCCCTGCTCGCGGGCGACGGGTTACGCGGGTTCGTCAGCATCACCGTCATCCTGTTCATCGCGCTCATGCCGTTCTTTGGCCTCAGGAATCTGAGTTTGGCCATGGGAGAGGGGCGGCTCTGGTCGGCTATTTTTGACGAGCCCTCGTCAGAGGAGGGCAAGCGCCGCAGCGGCAAAGCGCAATGATCCGCATCGTTTCCGGCGCTCTAGTTCGTGGAAGACTTTATCTCTCAGCCCGCCTCGGCTAGCTTACTCCGAGGGGTGAGGGCCACCGCAACCAGGGTCCGCCTTTGCGAGGACGATAGCCCATGTGGGAAGAATTCAAGGAATTCGCGCTTAAAGGCAACGCGCTGAGCCTCGCGATCGGCGTCATCATCGGGGCGGCGTTCGGCAAGATCGTCGACGCTCTGGTCAACGACATCATCATGCCGATCCTCGGCATCGCGGGAAAGGCTGACTTCACCAACTATTACGTTCCGCTGTCGAGCGCGGTGACCGCGACCAATCTCACCGATGCGCGAAAGCAGGGCGGTGTTCTCGCCTACGGCGATTTCATTACGGTGGTGATCAACTTCCTCATCGTCGCGATCGCGCTGTTCGTCGCCATCAAGGCGATCAACATTATGACTCGGCGGGCGGCGAAGGAGCCTCCCGTGCCGGCGCCGCCCACCAAGGAAGTCGTTCTCCTGACCGAGATCCGCGACCAGCTCGCCAAGCGTGGCGCCTAGGCTCTTAAGCGATGGCTACGTAGCCGCTTCTGACGCGGCTTCGCTCTCAGACGCGATGAGAGCGGACCCGCCGTTCCGCGCGATCCAGAACGACGTCTGCGCCACGACGCCGGCGGCTAGGAGCACAAGGGCGGAGGCAAGCGCGGGATTTGCCCCCGAGCTCGCCAGCATCACCAGCACCCCTCCGACGGCCATCTGGATCGAACCGTAAAGTCCAGAAGCCGTCCCGGTGACGCGCGGGTTCACGCTGATGGCCTTGACAAGGGTCGCGGGCGCCGCAGCCCCCACTCCGACGCTGAACACAAACATGGTTGCGATAATTCCAACGAG
>DATDHT010000253.1:0-5240 GCA_036521435.1 Roseiarcus sp. | reverse complement strand
GCCCTGTCTGGAATGCCTGACGCGTCCCGCTCTTCCGCCGTCGCCGCGAGAGCCTGCTGCAGATAGTCGCTGAACGCGCGCGCTCTTTGCGACGGCTTCCGGCCGGCGGGAAAGACGACATAGGCCGTAACCGGATCGACTCCGTAGTCGGACAGGACTTCGACCGCCTCGCCTGAAGCGAGCGCGTCCCCACACATCCAGATCGAGCCAATCGCAATGCCAAGTCCCGCGACGGCGCAGGCGACGACGCCGCTCGCCGAACGTGAACGGACACGCGGGCTCAACGTCAGGCGCTCGATCCGCCCGTTGCGATGTCCGATCCAGGTCTCGTCGCCCGCATTGCCGGGGCCGCTGATGACGTCGTGGCCAGCAAGATCGGCGAGACTTAACGGAGCGCCGCGTCCCGCGAGATAGGACGGCGACGCGATGAAGAGGCGCTTTGCGCTCTCGAGCTTTCGGACGACGAAGCTCGAATCCGGAAGGTCGCCGATACGGAGCGCGAGGTCGGCCCCTTCGGCGATCAGATTCTCGTATCGATCCGACATCATGAGATCGATCTTGAGCAGCGGATGCCGGGCGAAGAACACCGGAAGCAGCGGCACAATACGCCGCACGCCATATTCGGGCGGCAGGGCGACGCGCAGCACGCCCGCCAGGCGATCGGCGCCGCGCGCCGCGCTCTCCGCCTCGTCGATCGCGAGCAGGGCGTCGCGCCCCCGTTCTAGCAACGCCTCGCCGGCGTCGGTGGCGGAAACCTGCCGGGTGGTGCGGACCAGGAGCTTGACCCCAAGGCGGCGCTCGAGCGCCGCAATCGAGCGCGAGACGGAAGGCTGGGAGAGCCCGAATTCCCGCGCGGTTCTGGAGAAGCTTCCGCTCTCGACCGTGCGTACGAACAAGGCGAGTTGCTGCAGCCGGTCATTCATGCTGAAAGCGAATATATCATATCTCTCCTGGCGCGATACCTATCGCCGGGGGCATTGCCTAACTCAGCCCATCAACGCCTTTCCGGCGCCAATTGTGGCGCGGCTGGAGGGATGAGGAGCACGACAATGGGCGAACTGAGCGGGAAAGTGGCGATCGTCACCGGAGCTTCGAAGGGCATTGGCGCGGCGATCGCGCGCCGCTTCGGCGAGGCGGGGGCGGCAGTCGCCGTTAATTATGCTTCGAGCAAGCCAGACGCGGACAAGGTGGTCGACGAGATCGTCCGCAAGGGCGGCAAGGCGGTGGCGGTCCAGGCGAATGTCTCAAACAGCGCCGACGTCAAGCGCCTGTTCGCCGAAACCAAGGCGAAGCTCGGCGCGCCAAGCATTCTCGTCAACAACGCCGGCGTATTCACCTTCCAGGCGTTGGAAGACGTGACAGAAGAAGAGTTCCATCGCCAGTTCGACATCAATGTGCTGGGCGCTCTCCTCGCCACGCGCGAGGCAGCGCGCGTTTTCGACGGCGCCGGCGGCAGCGTGATCAATCTCAGCACGATCGCAAGCGTGAATCCGGTGCCAAGCTCGGTGATCTATTCGTCCTCGAAGGCGGCGGTCGACACGATGACCCGCGCGCTCGCTCTCGAACTTGCGCCAAAGAAGATTCGCGTCAACGCCATCGCCCCCGGAGCGACCGAGACCGAGGGCACGAAGACAATGGGACTGACGATGGAGACCGCAAAGGCCATCGGCATGGTCATGCCGATGGACCGCATGGGTCAGCCGGACGACATCGCCCGCGTGGCCCTTTTTCTGGCTTCGGACCAGTCAGCCTGGCTGACGGGCGAGCGCATCAGCGCCTCGGGTGGACAGCGATAGCAAATCGGCTGGGCACGGCAAAACCGCTCCTGCGAAAACAGGAGCGGCCTGCATTTCAGACCCTGGCCAGACTGGCTTACAGTCCGCACAAAGCTGTGTATTTGCCGGTGAAGTCCCGGTCGAGGTAGCATCCGGAGGCCGGCTGACCCCACCTGCCAGTCGCCATCGCGAGCGGCGAGGTCACAGCGCCGAATAGGGGTCCGATCACTGGCACACCACCATTGTTCCAACCGTTGGAGGCCGGGGCGCGCTCATACGGCGCGTAACCTCGCGAGACGGCTGGATCATTATTGTTAAAGCCGTTGAAGGTCTGGGCAAAAACTGGCGCCGCGCCGAGCGTTAGCGAAACTGCCGTTGCAAGAAGTGCTACACGTAACATCATCTTCTCCTATGGGTTCTAACCCCTCGGCGAAAGAACCCCTGAGACCTTTCCTCTGTTCCCGTAATCGCGAGGAGTTGAACTGACGACTCCAAGCTGATGTTGACGGCCGCCATGTTGACGCCGCGGTCGCGTGCTTTTGACCCGTTGAGCACTGCAATCGACGCGACGCTCAAGGATCGCCATGGGACGCTTCGCCTCCACCGTCGCCTATTACGAAACCGCCCGGCCACCCTATGGCGCGGCGTTTTTCGAAGCCGTGGCGCTACAGCTGGGCCTGGACGGGAGTGAACGCCTGCTCGATGTGGGCGCCGGGCCCGGCATCCTGGCGATCGGCTTTGCGCCTTATTGCCGGGAGGTTGTGGGGGTGGATCCAGAACCGGGCATGGTCGAGGCTGCGCGTGCGGCTGCCGAAGGCGCCGGGGTCGCGGTGAGGTTCCTTGAGGGCCGGTTCGAGGATATTGCGGCGAAGCTCGGCGCATTCGACCTTGTCAGCGTCGGCCGCGCGATCCACTGGCTCGATCCCAAGCCTGCCCGGACGGCGCTCGACCGCGCCCTCGCGCCTCGGGGAAGAGTTCTGGTCTGCGGCGCGGCCAGTGTCAAAGACGGGCGCAACCCGTGGCTCGAGGCTTTCAACAGCGTGCGCGATCGCTGGAAGGGCGATCGGCCGTCGCGCGACCGTCAGAGTTTCTTTGCCGATGGCCAATTCACCCGAATCGGAACCATCCGCGTCGAGGGGACCTATCCCGTTCGGGTCGAGCGTCTGGTCGAACGCGTGCTGTCGATGTCGACCTCCTCATCGGAGCGGCTCGGCGACGAAGTTCCCGCCATGAAGCGCGCCATGCGCGAGGCGCTTGCGCCCTTCGCTGCCGATGGGATGATCGAGGACATTGTCGAAGCGCGGGCCGAAATGTTCGAGCGCGCCTGAGAGCGCTGCCAATTGGCTCGCCAAGAGGGTTTCGCCTCAACCAGCGGTTTGCTTCTGATAGCGCATCGTCCAGATCGCTTCGTCGCCAGGCATATATTCGTTGCCTGCCCAAGGCGTCCCGCAAACGTGCAGATAGGCGTAAGGCGTTCCGGCAAACATGATCCAGGCGCCGGCGTCCCGAACAGTCGTCGGCAGTCCGCAATGGCCGGCGTCGGAGGCCAGAGCCAGTGCGGGCCAATCGGTATCGCAGAGCTCGTTTTGTCGTGCGCGTTCCGCGATCACCACTGAACGCGACGACATGGCTTGTGATCCCCGTGTTTGGTGCTCGCGGTTAAGCGACCTTCTGTGCGGGCTTGGCGGTCCGATAGCGGGGCGCTGGAGCCGAATTGCCGAACTTCGGCGCGAGCGCACGCCGCGCCGCGTCGAAGCGGGCCCAATCCTCCCCATCCTGAAGCGGCGGGATCGTCACCACCTCTCCCTGGTCAAGACCTGCCAAAGCGGCGTCGACCATGTCCTCAGTCGACATCACAGTCCCAGCCGGCAGTTTCGAGTGGTGAAAGCCGCCTTTTTCCCAGATGTCTGTGGCGGTCGCCGCGGGCAGCACCGCCTGGACGTGAACGCCCTTGTCAGCGAGCTCGTGTTGCAGCGACTGAGTGAGGGCAAGGACATAGGCCTTGCCCGCGCCATAGACGCCATTGAGCCTCTCAGGCGCGATGCCGACCACGGACCCGATGTTGATGATCGTGCCTGCGCCGCGCGCGACGAAGGCCGGCACAGCGGCATAGGTCAGACGCGTGAGCGCGGTGACGTTCAACGCGATCATCGCTTCCATCTGGTCGACGTTCGAGTCCACGAGCGGCGTGAGGGCTGCCGTACCGGCGTTGTTGACGAGCATGGTGATGCTCTTGTCGTCGCGAAGCACGGCTTCGACTTTCGCCAGCGCCGTTTTGTCGCCGAGGTCGGCGATGAGGGGCCTGACCGATCGACCGGTTTCGGACGTCAGTCGCGCGGCTAAGGATTTCAGCTTCTCGCCGTTGCGCGCGACGAGGATGAGGTCATAGCCGCGCTTGGCGAGCCGGTCGGCGTAAACGGCGCCGATGCCGGACGAAGCGCCGGTAACAAGGGCCGTGCCGAGGGAATCGGTCATGTGGGAAACTCCTGATCTGGGCTTGACATTATGCGTATATGCGCATAACTAGGCGTATATGCTCCTAATGTCAAGGACGAGAGCGCGAGATGTCGATCGATAAGCTGCCACCGCTCGAGGAATGCACCTGTCTCGCGGTCCGCCAGGCGGCGCGCCACGTCACGCAGTTTTATGATCGGCATCTCGCCTCAGCAGGCCTGCGAACGACCCAGTTCTCCATTCTCGCCCGGCTCAGGCGCCACGGGGTGATGACGATCAATGCGCTGGCTGATGAAATGGTGATGGACCGCACCACGCTTGGCCGAAACATCCTGCCGCTCGAGCGCGACGGGCTGATCAGCATCAAGCCGGGCCGCACGGACCGGCGCAGCAAGGAGCTGCGATTGACGGACGCCGGCCTCGAACGGCTGCGGGCCGGATACCAGGGCTGGAAGGATGCGCAAAGAGAATTTGCGACCGCCTTCGGCAATGAGCGAACCCTTGGTCTGCGCGCTCTTCTGCATGAGGTTGCGGCGACCGACCTTCCGATCGAAGCCGCTGCGGCCGGCTGAACGACAGACTCCAGTTTCAATTCGCTGGGCCATATAGGCGTATATACGCTTTTTTGGACGCCGCGGCAAAAGACAACGAACACAGGAGATCGCGATGAGCGCCATCGCCGGCGAACATACCCAGGCAGCCCCGACCGGACTGCTGACAAAGGTGCGGCTCAAGTGGTTAGCGTACGCGACGCTTGGCGGGATCATCGCCTTCGCAGGCGCGCGCTACGGTCATGAATACTGGACCGTCGGGCGCTTCATCGAAAGCACCGACGACGCCTATGCCGGGGGCAATGTCACGCCGATATCGCCGCATGTTGCCGGCTTCGTGGCGCAGATCCTTGTCGGCGACAACGAATATGTGCGCGCCGGACAGCCGCTCATCCGCCTGGACGACCGCGATTTCCGCGCAGCCGCCGATCGGGCCGCGGCGATTGTCGAAGCGCGCAAG
>DATDHT010000252.1:0-4278 GCA_036521435.1 Roseiarcus sp. | reverse complement strand
TCAGTTGCGACCAATAGGTGTCGTGACGCGCCTGCCAGAGCTTCGTGCGCTCCTCGGGCTTGGTCGCCGAGGCCAACGGCCCGCCGCCATGGCCGGCGGCGATTTCGCCGAAGCGGCTCGCCTGTTCGGCGACGCTCTGCTCCGTGCCGTGGAACTCGACCAGCAGCAACGGCTGCTCGGGCAAGGAGAGATGCGAATAATTGTTGAAGGCGCGCACCGACAACGTGTCGATGAGTTCGATGCGGGCGATCGGCAGGCCCGACTGGATGGTTTCGATCGTCGTCTCGCAAGCCGCGCGGATGCTGGGGAACGAGCAATGCCCCGCCGCGATCGCTTCCGGAATGCCGGAGAGCTTCAGCGCCACCTCGACGATGATTCCAAGCGTGCCCTCAGAGCCGATGAACATGTGGGTGAGGTCGTAGCCAGCGGAAGATTTCTTCGCCCGCGTGCCGGTCCGCAGGAACGATCCGTCGGCGGCGACCACGCCAAGCGACAGCACCACGTCCTTCATGGTGCCGTAGCGCACCGCATTGGTGCCGGAGGCGCGGGTCGCGGCCATGCCCCCGAGAGAAGCGTCGGCGCCCGGATCGATCGGAAAGAAGAGCCCGCTGTCGCGCAGGTGCTCGTTGAGCTGTTTCCTGGTGACGCCCGGCTCGACCACGCAATCAAGGTCGTCGGCGTTGACGGCGAGAACTTTATTCATGCGCGAGAGGTCGAGCGAGACGCCGCCATGGGGCGCGTTGACATGGCCCTCGAGCGAGGAGCCGACGCCGAACGGAACGATCGGCGCGTCGTGCCGGGCGCAGAGCTTGGCGAGGTCGATGACGTCCTCTTTGTCTTCGGCGAAGACCACGGCGTCCGGCGGCTCGTTCTTGAGCCAGGTGAGCGTGTGCCCATGCGCCTGGCGGATTGCCTCGGAAGCGGTGAAGCGGTTGCCAAAACGGGCGGCGAGATCGGAATTGAGGGCGGCGACCGCGTCGCTCGAAAGGCGGCCTTGGCGCTGGCGGACTGAAAGTTGGGTCACTGGGCTTCGCTGTTGCGGGAAGCCTCAAGACTAGCTGCATCGGCGCACTCTGGCTAGCAGGAACGCCTCACAACTTGCGGGCACCGAGGAGGGCCGCGAAGCCGCCGCCGTCCCCATGTTCGTGTCGTCATGGAATTCGTGTAGATCCCATGTCAACCCGAAGGAGAAGGCGCGTGACCGAGATCGCCCATCGCACCGTCGAGGCAAACGGGATTCCCATCCATCTCGCTGAAGCCGGAAATGGACCTGCCGTGCTCCTCTGCCACGGCTTTCCTGAATCCTGGTATTCGTGGCGCCATCAGTTGAAGGCGCTTGCCGAGGCCGGTTATCGCGCCATCGCGCCCGACATGCGCGGCTATGGCGAGACGGGCCAGCCCCAGGACATCGACCAGTACACGCTGTTCCACCTCGTTGGCGACATGGTCGGCGTGCTTGACGCGCTCAGCGCGCCGCAGGCGGTGGTCGTCGGCCACGACTGGGGCGCGCCGGTCGCCTGGCATTGCGCCCTTCTTCGGCCCGACCGCTTTCGCGCCGTCGCAGGCCTAAGCGTGCCGTTCATTCCGCGCGGCTCCAAACGGCCAACGAGCGTGATGCCGCAGACCGACTCGTCCCTCTTCTATCAGCTTTATTTCCAGGCGCCGGGGGTCGCGGAAGCGGAGCTCGGGCGCGATCCGCGCTCGACGATCCGGCGGCTCCTCTATTCCGGATCGGGCGATGTTCCGCGCAAGTCCGACGATGCGCGCGGCGATCGGGCGCCTGGCATGGTTCCAAGGAAAGACGGCTTCCTCACCCGCACGATCGATCCGCAGGCTCTGCCCAGGTGGCTCACAGACGCCGATATCGATGTCTTTGCGGGAGAATTCGCCCGCACCGGCTTCCGCGGCGGCCTCAACTGGTATCGCAACATCGACCGCAACTGGGAGCTCCTCGCGCCCTTCGCCGGGGCGCGGGTAACGGTCCCGGCGCTCTACATGGCGGGCGACTGCGACCTCGTCGTCAAGTTCCCGAAGATGGATCAGCTCATTCCGAACCTGAAGCTGTTCGTCCCCAACCTCACGAAAACGATCATGCTGCCCGGCTGCGGCCATTGGACACAGCAGGAGCGCCCGAACGATGTCAACGCAGCCCTGATCGCGTTCCTTCGCGAGGTCGGCTAATCCACCCATCGTGGCCAACTTTTGTCATGCCCACGAAAAGGGGGAATGACAGCTATTCTCACGGGTTGCCGACGCTCACCACCCGGAAGGTCAGAAGCTCGCCCTCTTCCTCGCGCACCGAAACGTACTCGCCGACCTTGAAGGCGTGGTCGCCGAAGCGGAAACCTTCCTCCTCCGCTTCGTCCTTGCGTCCCCCCTTCCACTCGAAAGCCCAGGTCGAGCCGCCACGGCCGCCGGCGTGATTGACGAGGAGGCCGCGCATCGAGGGCTCGTTGCCCCAGAAGCGATGGGCGAAACATTCGCCGCGATGCTGCTTCCAGGCTTCGAGATCGATGTGGCCATCGGCGGTCAAAGGGGCGACGAAATCATAGCCGTGCCGGATCGAGCCTTCGGGGAATTCCTTCGAGCGCGCGGCGTTCAGCGTCACCTTTCGCAACGCGGCGTGAGTTGGCGCGGCCATCGACCATCCTCCCTTTTCTCCCGACTCTTCGTGCGAGCCGTTGAGCCCTCCAACGCCTATATCGGATCAGACGCGTTCGAGCGCCAGCGCCGCGCCCTGGCCGACGCCGACGCACATTGTGGCGAGGCCGAATCGGCCGCCCCGCCGCTTGAGCTCGAGCGCGACGGCGCCCACGAGGCGCGCGCCCGACATGCCGAGCGGATGGCCGAGCGCAATCGCCCCGCCATTCGGATTGACATGTTCCGCATCATCCTCGAGCCCGAGCCCGCGCAGGCAGGCCAGCGCTTGCGAAGCGAACGCCTCGTTAAGCTCGATAATTTCGAAGCTCGATGGCTTGAGCTTCAGCCGCTCTGTCAGTTTACCGACCGCGGGGATCGGGCCCACCCCCATCACGCGCGGCGCGACGCCGGCCGTGGAATAGCCGAGGATGCGCGCAATCGGCTCGAGCCCATGCGCTTCCGCGGCGCGGGCGGAGGCGACGATGAGCGCCGCGGCGCCGTCGTTGACGCCGGAGGCGTTGCCCGCGGTCACACTGCCGTTCGGGCGGACGATCCCGCCGAGCTTGGCCAGCGCCTCGAGCGTCGTGTCGGAGCGCGGATGCTCATCGCTGGCGACCCGCGCCACGTTCCCCTTGCGGTCCTTGATTTCGACCGCGACGATTTCCTCGTCGAACGTCCCCTTCGCCTGGGCGGCTGCAGCACGCTTTTGCGAGCGCAGCGCGAACGCATCCTGATCGGCGCGGGAGACCTGGTGCTCGTCGGCGACATTCTCGGCCGTCTCCGGCATCGAATCGACGCCATAGAGTTTTTTCATCGCCGGATTGACAAAGCGCCAGCCAATCGTGGTGTCGAAAACCTCCGCCGAGCGCTGAAACGCCGCCTGAGCCTTGCCCATGACGAAGGGCGCGCGGGTCATCGACTCGGCGCCGCCGGCGATGGCGAGCTCGATCTCGCCCGCCTTGATCCCCCGCGCCGCCGTGGCGACCGCTTCCATGCCCGAGGCGCACAGGCGATTGACGGTTGCGCCGGGAATGGAATCCGGCAGGCCAGCGAGCAGAAGCGCCATCCGCGCGAGGTTGCGGTTGTCCTCGCCCGCCTGATTGGCGCAGCCGAGAAAGACCTCGTCGATCTTGTCTTCAAGGCCGGGATGACGGCGCATGAGCTCGCGGATCGGCGCCGCCGCGAGATCGTCGGCGCGGACGTTGGCCAGCGCGCCGCCGAAGCGGCCGATCGGCGTGCGCACATAGTCGCAGATGAAGGCTTCGGTCATGGGCGCGCCCCTTCGCAAGTTGGGCCTCGCATTCTGGTCATTGCCGCCCTCCCTTGTTGTGAGGGAAAAGGACCATCCGCTTGCGCTTCATCGGTGGCTCGTCCAAATCGGCAAAAATTCAAACTAGACCCTAAGGATTTAAAGTGACCACTGCTATTACCATGACCGAGGAACAAAAAACCGCAGCACGTTGGCACTGGGAAGAAGGTAATAAATACGTCGTTGAATGCGGCAAAGCTTTGATTGCTGCAAACGCCGCTGCTCCTACCCTCTTTCTGACGTTCAACGAAAAACTTCACAACGCGAGTCATCATATGTTTTTAGACGCCGTTATGTTTTTTGGTGCTGGAACGGTGGCAGCAATATTG
>DATDHT010000251.1:0-2640 GCA_036521435.1 Roseiarcus sp. | reverse complement strand
CGCCTGGGACATCGACGGCACGCTCATCGACAGCGAGCCGCTTCACGAGCGCGGTCTTGCGGCCGCGAGCGCCGCCCTTGGTGCTGATCTCAGCGATCTTGAGCCGGATGCGTTTCGCGGCGTCCACGCGATTGACATATGGGAGGCGCTCAAGCCGCGCTTTCCCGCGGGCTCGTCGTTCAAGACATGGATCGCGGCGATCGAGAGCCATTATGTCGCTCATGCCAGAGAGCTTGAGCCCATTCCGGGCGCCATCCAAGCGATGCGGGAGCTTGCCGCGCGCGGAGTGGCGCAAGCCTGCGTGTCGAATTCGGGGCGCAGGATCGTCGACGCCAACATCACGGCGCTGGGAATCGGGAAAATGATCGCGTTCTCGCTCAGCCTCGAAGACGTCTCCGCGGGCAAACCCGACCCCGAACCCTACCGCGAAGCGGCTCGCCGCCTCGGCGCTGAGCCCCAGGCGGTCGTCGCGGTCGAGGACAGCGGCGCGGGCGCTCGTTCGGCGCGCGCGGCGGGGCTTTATGTGGTCGGGTATTCCCCGTCCGGCGAGCCCTTCATAGGCTCTGACCGATCGATCGTGAAGCTGACGGAAGTTTTGGCTTTGTTCGAGGCTTGACCGTCTCGCCTCGGCCTTGCGCCTCCCACCGCCTCGCGCTTCACCTGCCCTTCAGCGCCGCGATCACCGCGTTCGCCTTGGTGACCTCCGCGACGTTCTGCATGGCGTAATCGATCGAGGCCTTGTGCCAGTCCGCGTTCATCGTCGCGCAGCAATCCTCCGGCGTGATGATGACATAGCCCTTGTCGGCGCCGGTGCGCGCGGTGTGCTCGATCGACATGTTGGTCCAGGCGCCGGTGTTGATGATCGTGTCGCGGTGGAGCGCTTTGAGAATCGTCTCGAGCCGTGTGCCCTCCCACGCGCTCATGCGCATCTTCTCGACCACGAAATCGCCGAGGTCAGGCTCGAGCCCTTCGACAGGCGCCGCGCCCCAGGTCCCGCGCACCATCGCCTTGTGCTCCGCGAGCCCCTTGAACAGCGGTGCGTTCAGCGTGACGCCAGGCGCGCCCGGCTCGACAACGAACCAGACGTGAATGACCGGAACGCCATGCGCTCGAGCCGCCACGGCGACCCGGCGAATGTTCTCGACCACGTTCTGCGCTTTCGCATGCCCCGGCGCCCCGGACGCGGCGAAGGCGCCGCCCTCGGTCACGACGTCGTTCTGCATGTCCTGAATGATGAGAACCGCGCGGCGCGGGTCGAGATCGAGCCCCTGCTCGGCAGGCTCAGACGCGTCCTTCACGACCGCATGCGCCCGCATGTAAGGCTCGATCCTGGGGCCGACTTTCGTCGTGACCCGATAGACCGAATGCGTCGCGGTCAGGAATAGCGTGCGCAATTCGGGGCCGCCCCAGGCGAGATTGGCCACGCTCTCCGGGATGTGCAGCTTTCCGATCAGCTCGCCTGACGGGGAATAGACCCAAACGCCGCCCGGACCGGTAACCCAAACGTTGCCGCGCTCATCGCACTTCATCCCGTCCGGACCGCCGCCCTGCGACGACGACCGGATTTCGTTTGCAAACAGCCGCTCTCCCGACACCGAGCCGTCAGGCGCGACATTGAACACACGGATCAGTTTTTTCGCGCTGTCGTTGACGTAGAGCAGCTTCTCATCCGGTGAAAGGCAGAGGCCATTCGGTTGTTCGAACAGATCGCGATCGACGACGAGATTCAGCCCCCCGTCCGGCGCCACCCGATAAACAGCCTGAAAGCCGAGTTCGCGCGGCCGCTCGACACCAAACACAGGGACGCGCCCGTAATAGGGATCGGTGAAATAGATCGAGCCATCGGAGCGCACGCAGACGTCATTGGGGCTGTTGAGCTCCTTGCCCTCGAAATGGCTTGCGATGACCTCGCGCGTCCCATCCGGCCTTTCGCGCACGAGGAGCGACGTGGCGTGCTCGCAGACGATGAGGTTGAGGTCGATGTCATAGGTCATGCCGTTGCATTTGTTCGACGGGCGTTTGACCTCGACCACGCCGCCAGACGGATCCCATCGGCGGCGCACATCGCCGGGCATGTCCGAGAACAACAGGAAATGATCAACCGGATGCCAGACTGGTCCCTCGGTGAAGACACAATCCGTCGCGACCTGGATGGCCGGCGCGTCCTGCTCGATCAGTTCCTCGAACTCCGGCAGCAGAGACGTATGGCTCATTGCTTCAACTTCCTCCCCACAAGAATTGCGCAAACCCGTCCGGTCGAAGCCGCAGAGACGCCACACGCGGCCGGTGCGCTGCGCCTGTCTCTCTCCGACAGTTTGCCGATGATGTCACCATGCTAGACCAGGTTGCGCGGACGGGAAACCACGCAACGTGCTGTGAGATCGAGCCGCCGCCAGCCGTCTTGCAACCGAGAATATGGGCGCCAGTCGAGGGCCGGATGTTCGCTTCCGCGGGTACGACAGTCAGGCTGCCGACTCACGCGAATGCGGCTGTCGCTGACGGACCGCGCCTCAATGCACGCCCTGCGTCAGGCCCTGGACGAAATAGCGATTGAGCAAGATCATCATCGCAACAATGGGCAGGGTGGAGAAATGGGCAAGCGCGCCAAGCGTGCCCCAGGAAATGTCCTTCGTGCCGTAA
>DATDHT010000250.1:0-11430 GCA_036521435.1 Roseiarcus sp. | reverse complement strand
TGGCGCGGCGTCGAATCCCTGGAGGTCGAGCGGCTGATCCATGCTTGCGTCGGCGAAGCCCCAGACGAGCGAAGCCGCGGCGAGGTAGGCGGACATGATCACGATGGCGTTGGCGAGCGTGGGTACGATCAGATGATGCAGGACGGCCAGATCAGCGGTCGAGCCGATCCAGCGCGTATGAGGCCATGCAACGCTTGCGACCAACGCCGCGACTGCGGCGAGCAGGATCCCGGCGGCCGCGCAGCTCATCGCCCGCATGCGCACAAGCTTCGCTCCGCTTCCTGGCTTGAGCGCGCGCTCCGCCAGATGACGGATCGCCTCGCGGCACAACGCGTATCCCGGCTGAACGCCAAGCGCGTTGAGCGCCCAGAAATTCGCTTCCGCGACGCGAAACAAAGGACGCCAGCCGAACCAGCCTGCGCCGACGACAGCGAGAAGCAGAAGCGCCGCGCCAAATCCATATAATTCCAGGACCCTGGAAAAGACGCCGCCGACCCACGCCGTCACAATGAGCGGCGCTAGCCCTAAGATCGCAGCCGGCAGCACGATCGACACGATCCACGCGAGCAGGAGCTTCGTCAGGCTGATTTCGGCGAGCAGGCTGCCGGCGATTGCCAGAAGCGACTTCTGCTTCGGGCTCGAGACGTCGTCCTCTGCGTCGCCATTGCGCGGATCGAGGATCGGCCGGCCCGGCTCGCGGCGCGCAAGCTCGGACTGAGCGCTCGAGGGAGAAAGGTCGGGCGCTCGCATTGCGTTGGGCAACAGGTTTTCCGTGGGCCTCGAAGGCCCATAGCATGCTGCGTCGCAGCCCGGTAGCAAAGCGCGGCGACCGGCAGAAAAGCTCCGCGCCTCCGCCATTCATCTTGCGTTCAAGCGGCGCGTCCACAATCGGGGCGTTCGGAGGATGCATCTCATGTTTCGCAAGCTCATCATAGCTCTCGCCGCGGCGGCTGGATTGATCGCTCAGGTCACCCTTCCCGCCGAGGCCGCCATCAACGCTGGTGCATTCGCGCCGCCGGCCGCGCTTAGCCAGACCTCTACCATCGACGAGGCTCAGTTCGTTTGGGGCGGCCATCGCTATTGCTGGTACAGCTCAGCCTGGCGAGGCGCGGGCTGGTATCGGTGCGGATTCGCGTGGAATCGCGGGGTCGGCTGGGGCGGCGGCGCCGGCTGGCATGGCTGGAACCACAGGACCGTTCATGTTAATCGGAACGTTCACGTGAATCGGAACGTGCATATCAATCGGAACGTCCACAGGCCCCCTGTTCACAATAGGCCGCCCGCCCATCGCCCCGGCCACAACAGGCCCGGACATGGCGCCAACCGGCCAGGCCACGGCGCCGGCCATCGCCCCGGCGGCGGCGCCCATCGGGGTGGCGGAGGGCACCGGGCGGGCGGCGGCGCCAACCGTCGCTGAGCGAATCCGAGGCAATGGCGCAGAGCGGCCGACGTCCCTGATCGTTGCGCCCTCTGCGCTCGCCCTATAAGCACGGGCGCCATAAGCGCGGGCGCGCCGCCCGTGAGAGGATTCGCCTTGGCTCCATGCACCGCTCATCCTCAAGCGCGCGGACGCATTCGCGCGCTTGCAGGCGCTTTTGCGCTCGCCCTGCTCGCGGCGGGCTGCAATCAGGAAGCCAAGACGGAGCCGCCGCAGCCTCGCCCGGTCCGCACCGTCACGGTGGAAAAAGGCGCGATCGGCGACGCCGTCCAGCTCACCGGGGATATCCGCGCCGAAAACGAGGTGAACCTCGCCTTCCGCATCGGCGGACGGATCATCGAACGGAAGGGCGAGGTCGGCGATAAGGTCGAGCCGGACCAGGTGCTGGCGAAGCTCGATCCGCAGGACGAACTCAACACGCTGCGCTCGGCGCAGGCGGCCCTCACCGCGGCCCAGGCCCAGCAGGTCGAGGCGCAGAACACTTTCGACCGTCAGAACCACCTGATGGAGCGCGGCTTCACCACCCGCGCGAACTTCGATGCGGCGAAGCAGGCGTTGCAGACGGCGCAGGCGCGGGTCGACGACGCGACCGCGCAAGCGGACATCGCCCAGGATCGGGTCGGCTTCACCGAGCTCAAAGCCAACGTCGAAGGGACAATCACCGCGCGATCCGCCGAGTCGGGTCAGGTGGTTCAGGCGGGACAGTCGATCTTCACCATCGCGCGGACGGACGGGCGCGACGCGGTGTTTGACGTTCCAGCCCAGGTTCTGCGCGCCGCGCCGGCGGATGCCACGATCACAATCGCGCTCGCCAACGATCCCTCGGTGACCGCGAAGGCGCGCGTCCGGACGGTCTCGCCTCAAGCCGATCCGGTCACGCGCACATTCCAGGTGAGGCTCAGCCTCATTGACCATCCCGAAGCGATGCGCCTCGGCGCCACTGTGACCGGGCGCCTGCAACTCGAGAGCGCCAACGGCATTTCCATTCCGGCGAGCGCGCTGACCTCGACCGATCGCAAGCCTGCCGTCTGGGTCGTCGATCCGCAAAACCTTACCGTTGCCCTGCGCAATGTCGAGGTGCAGCGTTTCGATCCGGCGATGGCGGTCATTGCGTCGGGCCTCGAGCCCGGCGAAATGGTGGTGACGGCCGGCGTCCAGGCGCTGCATCCGGGCCAGAAGGTGCGGCTCCTCGGAGCGACTTCGTGAGCTCACTCAATCTTTCCGATTGGGCGCTCAAGCATCGCTCCTTCATCGTCTTCATTATGCTCGCGGTGACGCTGGCCGGCGTCGCGTCCTTTTTCAGCCTCGGCCGCGCGGAAGACCCACCCTTCACCTTTCGCACCATGATCGTTCAGGCCGGATGGCCCGGCGCCTCCATGGACGACACCTTGCAGCAGGTAACCGAACGGCTCGAACGCAAACTGCAGGAGACGCCAGGTCTCGACTTTCTGCGCAGCTCCACCATTCCCGGACGCACGACGATCTTCGTCAACCTCAAGGGCTCGACCAAAGCCTCGGAAGTGCCGGACATCTGGTACCAGGTGCGCAAGAACATTGGCGACATCCGCGGCACGCTGCCGGACGGCGTCGTCGGACCGGGCTTCAACGACGACTTCGGCGACACCTTCGGCCTGATCTACGGCTTCACCGCCGACGGCTTCATGCATCGGGAACTCCGCGACTACGTCGAGGACATCCGCTCGCGTCTCCTGCAGGTTCCGGACGTGTCGAAGATCGAGCTCCTCGGCGCCCAGGACGAACAGATCTATGTCGAGTTTTCGACGCAGGAGCTGGCGGGCCTCGGCATCGACCGGGCGGCCTTGCTGGCGGCGCTGAGGGCCCAGAATGCGGTCAGCCCGGCGGGCGCCCTCGAGACTGGCGATGAAAAGATTTCGCTCCGTGTTTCCGGCGCCTTCGGGTCGGAAGCCGACCTTCTCGACGTCAACTTCCTGTCCAACGGCCGGCTCATCCGGCTGCGCGACATCGCGACCGTCAGGCGCGGCTATTCCGATCCGCCCGAGCCGATGTTTCGCGTCAATGGCAAGCCGGCGATCGGCCTCGCCATCGCCATGCGCGACGGCGGCGACATTTTGACCCTCGGCCGCAACGTGAAGAAGGCGATCGACGGCAGCGTCGCCAACCTGCCGCTCGGCATCGACGCGTCGCTGGTCAGCGACCAGCCGGTCGTGGTCCAGACCGCAATCGGCGAGTTCATGGAATCGCTGTGGCAGGCAATCGCCATCATCATGGCGGTCAGCATCATCAGCCTTGGCTTGAGACCGGGCTCGGTGGTGGCGCTGACGATCCCGCTCACCATCGCGATCGTGTTTCCGATCATGCAGGCGATGCACATCGACCTTCAGCGCATCTCGCTTGGCGCGCTGATCATTTCCTTAAGCCTGCTCGTCGATAGCGCCATGACCGCGATCGACGTGATGACGACCCGCCTCGCCGCCGGCGACAGCAAGGAAGAAGCTGCCTCTTTCGCGTACAAGACGCTCGCGCTGCCGATGCTCACCGGCACTTTCGTGACCATCGCCGGCTTCGTGCCGATCGGCTTCGCCCGCAGCGCGGCCGGCGAATATACGTTCTCGATCTTCGCCGTGGTGACGATTGCGCTCATCGTGTCCTGGTTCGTCGCGGTGCTGTTTGCGCCGCTGCTCGCCGTGTGGATCCTCAAGAAGCCGGACAAACCGGCGGCGGCCGAGCCCAACTTTGTCCTGCGCATTTTCCGTTCGATCCTGGTCGGCGCCATGCGGATGCGCTGGATCACCATCGCGGTGACGCTCGCCTGTTTCGCCGCGGCGCTGCTCGCCCTGCCCTACGTGCCGCGCCAGTTCTTCCCCGCCTCCGACCGTCCGGAACTCGTTGTCGATCTGACCCTGCCGCAGAACGCCTCGATCTTCGGCAGCGAAGCCGCCTCTGCCAAGCTCGACGCGATTCTGAAAGACGATCCCGACGTCGCCAGCTGGAGCACCTATGTCGGGCGCGGCGCGATCCGCTTTTACCTGCCGCTCGACGTCAAGCTTCCCAATGATTTCTTCTCGCAGGTCGTGGTGATCGCCAAGGACGTTGCGGCGCGCGACCGGCTGCACGCCAAGCTCGAGAAGGCGCTGGCTGAGCAGTTGCCGAACGCGGTCACGCGGGTGTCGCCGCTCGAACTTGGGCCGCCGGTCGGATGGCCGGTGCAATATCGCGTCAGCGGGCCGGACCCGGCGCAAGTGCGCGAGATCGCGCTCAAGCTCGGGCAGACGATGGGCGAGAATTCTAATCTCCGCCTCGTCAATTTCGACTGGATGGAGCCGTCGCGCGAGGTCCGAGTTCGTATCGACCAGGACCAGGCGCGGCTATTGGGATTGAGTTCGCAGACGCTCGCCGAAACGCTCAACGCGGTCATGTCGGGAACGCCGATCACTCAGGTTCGTGACGGCATCTATCTCATCAACGTCGTTGCGCGCGCGAACGACGAGCAGCGTGTCTCGCTCTCCACTCTGCGCTCGCTGCAACTGCCGCTCCCCGGCGGGCGCACCGTGCCGCTCAGCCAGATTGCGACCTTCGATTTCGATCAGGAATATCCGCTGATCTGGCGGCGCGACAGGGTCCCTACCCTCACGGTTCAAGCCGACGTGCGCGACGCCGCGACGCCGGAAGGCGCGGTCGCTTCGCTCAAGCCGGGCATCGAAAAGCTCGAGGCGAGCCTGCCGGCCGGCTACCACATCGCGACCGGCGGCACGGTGGAAGAGAGCGCGGCGTCGCAGGCTTCGGTGTTCGCGCTGCTGCCGGCGGCTTTGTTCCTGATGCTCCTGTTCCTGATGGCGCAATTGCACAGTTTCGGACGCGTCGCGCTGGTGGTCGCGACAGTGCCGCTCGGACTGATCGGCATCGTTCTCGCGCTTTTGCTCGCCAACCGGCCGCTCGGATTCGTGGCGATTCTGGGCATCCTCGCGCTGGTCGGCATGATCGCGCGCAACGCGGTCATCCTGATCGATCAGATCGAGACCGAGCGGGCGCAAGGGCGTGACATATGGGACGCGGTGGTCGAGGCGACGCTCTCGCGCTTCCGCCCGATCATGCTCACCGCGGTCTCGACCGTGCTGGGCCTGATCCCGATCGCGCCGACGGTGTTCTGGGGACCGATGGCGTTCGCCATCATGGGCGGCCTATTCGTCGCCACCCTGCTCACCCTTCTTGTGCTGCCGGTCTTTTACATCACGCTCTATCGCGCGCAGCAGCCTGCTGAAACTGCCGTCGCGGCGTGAGGTAGTCTAACGTCAGTTTTTTGGGAACGGCCGTCGGGAAATGCTGAGAGCTGAACAAATAGCAGCTCAGATACTGCCGTTTGAAATCGCGGCGACACTTGTGATTGCACTGCTCTTGAGGGCGAGACGAGATCACAGCACTCTGCGACCTCCAGGGTATGTTTGGACCAGCAAACGCTCGCCCGGTCCAGAAGACACCCTCATCGGGCGAAGTCGATCACGCGCGGTGCAGATAGCGAGATGGACCGGCGTGTTTCTCTCGGTCCTGTCCGTTTGCTTCTCCATTTTCACTTATCTTGGTGCTTGGAACTACCTACGCGGCGACAATGCACTTGCTGTCGTGGCCGCACGTTTCGACAAATCTTATTCGGAGGATGCGTCCCGACCGGTCAGACGGGGAGATAAGGAATGGCCACAATTAATCGATATTATAAGCAAGTATACGCTCATAAATTTACCTCACAACAGAGAGCCCGTAGTACTTGCGAGATTTGTTGCCATCACATCTGCTAAAACAGAAATTGGAGGCGAACTAAAGGCAGAGTGGACAGCTCCGAGCACGCCGATAGTTCTTTTATACAAGGATTGGCCTGGGCACGGCACTGTAGGCAAAGAAGACTTCAGGATCGTCGGGACAATTCAGGACTTGCACGATTGGATTCGCAGGGATGAGGCCGATTTCGATTTTTTCTGGCGCAATATCATTCTAGGTCTGCTGTCCGCGTGCATCGGCGTATTTTTAGCGTTGCGGGCGTAACATAAACTGCCGACGCTTCGCCGGAGATCTCGAAAGAAACGCCTGCCAAGTCCGTCCGCGGAGACCCGCATGAAAACGCTCAAGGTCGGCGAGATCACCATCACGAGCCTCATTGAGCGCGACGGTCCCTGGCGGAAGCCAGAGACGATGTTTCCGGCCTATGATCCCGAGATCGGGCGCCGCCACCTCGCTGAACTCGATCCCGTCGTGTTCGATCCCGCGACAGGCCGCATGGTGATCACCTATCAGACGTTCCTCGTGCGCACGCCCAGGCACATCATCCTGATCGACACCTGCACCGGCGAGGACAAAGGCTATCCTGCCCCTTACGACTTCCCCAAGCAACCGTGGCTCGACAATCTCCATGCCGCGGGCTTGCGCGTCGAGGACATCACGCATGTCTTTTGCACGCATCTGCATTTCGACCATACGGGCTGGAACACGATGCTTCGCAATGGCCGATGGACGCCCACATTCTCGAACGCGAAGTACATCTTTCACAAGGACGAGTACGCTCAGTGGGAGGCGGCGGCCGCGCGTGGAGAGACGCAGCCAGGAATGATGCAGGGTGCCCTGCCCGGAAACTCATGGAGCTACAATTGCCGTCCGATCGTCGAGGCGGGACAGGCGCTGCTGGTCGACGATGCGTTTCAGCTCGATGACAATTTCACGCTTATCCCGACCCCCGGCCATTCGCCACGCCATTGCTGCATAATGATCCGCTCGCAGGGCGAGGAGGCGGTGGTCACCGGCGACCTGATGCATCATGCGCTTCAATGCCGGGAGCCGAACTGGTCGACCATCTTTGATTTTGACCCGGTGCAAGCGGCGCAATCGCGCCGGCTTCTGCTAGGGCAAGTCGCCGACACAGGCACGTTCGTCCTGCCGATCCATTTTCCGAGCCCGACGACCGGCTTGGTCGCGGCCGACGGCGACCGCTTCCACTATACGTTCGTCCGGTAGCCTCCCTTCTCCCTCGGCGAGAAGGTGGCCGGCGCAGCCGGCCGGATGAGGATCTTCCGGCGCCGAGCCGCGCTTCGCGTAGAACCCTCCCCCTACCCCTCTCCCGTGGGAGAGGGGGGCGCCCTACCTCAGAAATATCCGACCGTGGTTCCGAGGATGATCACGACGGCGAGCGCCAACAGGCCGCCGACGATCGACACCATGACGATGTCGAGATAACTCTCGCGGTGGGTCGAATTGCAGACGGCGAGCAGCGTCACCACCGCGCCGTTGTGTGGCAGGCTGTCCAGCGTGCCCGCGCCGATCACCGCCACGCGATGCAGGAGCCCCGGGTCGATGCCCTGCTCTTGCGCGATCTTGAGATAGGTCGCGCCCAGCGCGTCGAGCGCGATCGTGAGGCCGCCCGAGGCCGATCCGGTCAATGAGGCGAGCACGTTGGTGGCGACCGCGAGCGACACCAGCGGGCCACCCTCGATACCGAGCACCCACTCACGCACCAAAGCAAACGCCGGAAGCGCGGCGACGACCGATCCAAAACCGACCAGGCTCGCGACGCTGAGCACCGGCAGCACCGACGCGTTCGCCCCAGCATCCATGCTGTCGCGCAAAGCCGGCAGGCGCCGAAAGTTGACGGCGACGAGAACGACGATGGCGACAAACAGCGCGGTCACCACCGCCCAGACGCCTCCGACCGCGGGGAGCGAGGTCTCTCCCCATTCCGGCTTGCCGAGGAAAGACGCGTCCATGCGCGGCAGGACGAACAGCGACATCAGAAGATTGACCGCGACGACGATGACGAGCGGCAAAGCCGCGAGCGCAATCGGCGGCCCGACGTCGCTCGGCCGTCCATGGATCGCTTCAGGCGGATCGAACGTGCTCGAGGTGGTGGCGCGCTCGCGCACCATGAGATCTTCAGCGGCGTTCTCGTGCGCGACGTCGGCCCCATAGCCCTCGCCCTTGGCGCGCGCGCTCCGTTCCGCTCGCCCGAGCCAAAACATGCCGAAGCCGAACATCACGATCGCGGCGATAAATCCGAGCCCCGGCGCGGCAAAGGGCGTGGTGCCGAAGAACGGCATCGGGATCGCGTTCTGAATCGCGGGCGTGCCGGGCAGAGCCGACATGGTGAAGGTCGTCGTGCCGAGCGCGATCGCCGCCGGCATCAGGCGCCTTGGAATCGCGGCCGCACGGAACAATTGATGCGCCATTGGGGCGAGCACGAAGAAGGCAACGAAAAGGCTCACCCCGCCATAGGTGACGATCGCGCCGGCGAGCACAACGGCGAGCACTGAGCGCTGCGGCCCGAGACGCTCGGTCATGTATTTGGCGATCGAGGCCACCGAGCCCGAGTCTTCCATCAGCTTGCCGAACAGGGCGCCCAAGAGAAAGATCGGGAAGAACTGCATGACGAATTGCGCCGCGCTCGCCATGAAGGTTTGCGTCCAGTGCGCAAGCAGCGGCTCGCCGGCCAGCGCGGCCGCAAGGATCGCGGCGGCCGGCGCCAACAGTAGGATGCTCCAGCCGCGGTAGGCGAGCCAGATGAGAAGCCCGAGCGCGATGAGAATGCCGATGAGCCCCATGCCCGTCACACTCCCTCGAGCAGGACGTCGATATCGAGGGTCGAGCGTTTTCCCAGATCCATCCCGTGAGCGTCCAGAAACGCCTGCGCGGCTTTTCGTCCCTCGTCGCGCAGGAATGAGAAGAACGGCCATTCCGCGTTGAGCTTCGAGGACGCGCCGAGTTCGGTCATGATGGCGTTCCTGACGACGTGCACGCGCATCTGGGTCCAGAGCCTGCCCTCGCCGTCGCCGGGATCGGCGACCTTGCGCAGAAGCGCCATCATCCTGAGCTCCTTCAGGACCACGGCGTTGAACGACACTTCGTTCAGGCGGTTCAGAATGTCGGAGGCGCTGCGCGGGACCCCCGGCCGCTCGATCGGATTGATGGGAACCAGAATCGTGTCCTGCGATTTGCACTCGCGGACCAGCGGGGTCAGCGTCGGATTGCCGGAATAGCCGCCGTCCCAATAGGCCTCGCCGTCGATCTCGATCGCCTGGAACATCGTCGGCAGACAAGCCGAGGCGAGCAGGACGTCGGGCGTGACAGCATCGTTCTTGAACACCTTGCCGCGCCCGGTGCGCACATTGGTCGCCGTGATGAAGAGATGGATCGGCGATTGCGCCAGGACCGTGAAATCGATCATCTCGGCGAGGATCTCGCGCAGCGGATTCTTGCCCATAGGATTGACGTCATAGGGCGACACCAGGCGCGACATCAGATCCATAGCGACGTACATCGGCGAGGAATCGAGCGTCCAGCGCCCGAGCAGCACGTCGAGCGGCCCGCGCTGGAACGGACTGTAACGGGCGGCGTCCGAGACTCCCCGCCAGAACGCCCCCAGCGCCTCACGCGCGCCGGCAGCCCCGCCCAGCTGATGGCCATAGACCAGCACCGCGGCGTTCATCGCGCCGGCGGAGGTGCCGGAAATGCCGTCGATGGTAAGCCACGGCTCCTCGAGCAGGCGATCGAGCACGCCCCAGGTGAAGGCGCCGTGCGAGCCCCCGCCCTGGAGGGCCAGATCGATCAGGACGGGCTTGCGCGCTAGCGGCCTGGCTGCTTTTGTCGGCATCTCGTGAACCTCGAATGTCGGGCGGGCTGGCGCAGGCTCTCCGTCGCTTCGGACCAAGCCGAAGGCGCCGCGCGCGTGCTTAAATCGCAACGCGTGAGGCGCGAGGATCGAGCGACCAGCCTATTTGTTGATTGTATCGGGCGCCAAGGACTTTTGAAGCGCCGAAGACGCCGTCGCGTTATTGGGATAGAGTCGACGCCGCCCACGCGTAAACATTTTTGCGCTTCATCGCAAATTGGACGGACGATGACCGACCCAAATGATTTTCTAGACCCGGAGCCTGAGCTGGTCGCGGAACCGGCGCTCGAGCCGGCCCGCGAGCCTTTCTTTTCGATGGCCACCCTGATGCGCAACCTGCCTTACATGATTGCGCTGGGGCTTGCCATTTTCGGCGTGGCCTACAGCAATTTCTCCGGCCACATGATCAACGGCTATTGGGAGTTCCTGGCGATCGCGATCGGGCTTGTTTGCGTCATTACGGCATGGCCGAACGCCCCTGATCGTCAGGCGCGGTTCAAGCTGATCTGGATGCAAGCGGCGCACTGGATCACGATCCTGGTGGCGATGAACCTCCTGCTTCTGCGAGGTTTTCAACTCGTCTTGCCCGTGCAAGCCGCGGGTCTGGTGCTGCTGCTGCTGCTCGGCGTCGGCGCTTTCCTTGCCGGCATCTATCTGATGTCGCTGCGGATCTGCTTTCTCGGCGCCGCCATGGCGCTTTCCATCCCAGCCATGACATGGCTCAAACAGGCGTCGCTGCTGCTGGCGTTGGCTGGCGTCGCGATTGCCGGCCTCGCCATCGCCTTCTGGCCGCGGAGCAAGAAGGCGTCTGCCTGACCGGCCGAGCCTCCGCCTGCTTCAGGGGGGCACGCCCGCTCCGCGGGCTCCTCAGCATGAGGCCGCCGAGACGCCCCCTTGTCGGGCTGCTTGAGGCACGAAGCCGCTCGAGCCGGCAGACCCATCTTTCCGACCGATGACTCGCCACACGTCCACAGGCCCCGCGCCTTTCACCTGGATCGTTCCGGCCGACTCGCAGTCGAACGCGGCGCTGACCAACTCGTAGGTGCTGCGCGTGATCTGGATGGTCCCGCTTTGCCCGTGCGATTCCATGCGGCTCGCGAGATTCACCGTTGCGCCCCAGAGGTCGTAGATGAACTTCTTGCGGCCGATCACGCCGGCGACCACCGGCCCGGAATTGACGCCGATGCGGAACGCAAGCGTCTCGCCGCCGAATGTCCGGCTCGCCACGGCGTCACGCATGTCGAGAGCGAGTTGCACTAAAGCCAGCGCGTGGTCGGCCCGCGCGCGCGGCACGCCGGACGCGACCATGTAGCAGTCGCCGATCGTCTTGATCTTTTCGAGGCCGTGCCTTTCGACTAGATCGTCGAAG
>DATDHT010000249.1:0-21339 GCA_036521435.1 Roseiarcus sp. | reverse complement strand
TCGCCATCGCGGCCTTTCCGTCCCTAGCGAGGGCATCGAGAACAGGAACTACGCAGGCGCGATTAAGGCCGGCGGCGGGCGACTTTAGATGACCGGCGAAGGCATATTTGATTGCCCGGACCGCCTCAGCTGCATAACGCTCGCGTCTGTCGGCGAGGCGCAAAGCGCTCCATTGCTCCAACAGCACTCCCAGGGTCAGCGTCTCGTGGTCGGTTTTGCGCTGTACTTCCAGCAATGCGGCTTTACGTTCGGCGAACGGATCGCGACCTGTCGCAACCTTGCCGAGGAGTTCCCTCACTGCAGTGCGAGCCCCTGCCAGAGAAATTGCCGAGCACGAGCCAAGCGGGAGACGGCGCTTCCGCCCCCCGAAGGTGTACTGTGCCAGATAGCTCTTTCCGCCGCTTGCGGTCACGCGCAGGCCAAGGCCGCGCTGCTCATCATCGAAAAGGAGGATGTCCTTCTTTTCCGGCGGACACTCCACCGTTTCTATTCGGCGCTGTGTCAGTTTCATCGTTTGGCCTTGCGCCGAGTTTGCGGACCGCGTGCGGACCCGCTGAGCGGACCTATGGAGTGAGCTTCTGTCGTCTTACGTCAGGACTATTACAATTAACCCCGAAAACACAATACGCTTCGTCGGATGTTCACAGCTTCTGTCGGTAAGTGTCGCGATTTATGCGCTTACTCTTAATCAGCGGGTCCAAGGTTCGAGCCCTTGTGCGCCCACCATCGATTAACAAATGCGGGAGGACAGGGTGTACACAAAACAAGCCCTCCATGAGCTTGGCGTCACCCCTCGCACTCTCAGCGAAGCGCAAACAAGGCAGTTCGAAGAGCTAGGCTACTTTATCGTCGAGAATGTGCTGTCGCCGGAAGATTGCGAAAAAATGCGGAGTGAGTTCGAACGTATTCATGCAGCTGAAAGCGATAAGGGTGGACATGAGGTCCATGTTGAACCCGGCGCCAGGCGGCTCTCAAATGTTTTCAATAAGACCGACGCCTTCGACAGGTGCCTCTGGATTCCAGAAGTCCTTGCGGCGTCCGCTCATGCCTTAGGCGAGATCAAGGTGCATGGCGCGAACATTCGTGATCCCGCTGCGGGACAAGGCAATCAGGACCTGCACGCCGATGTGCCAAGGAAATTTGCGGATGATTGGTGGGTCGTGAACTCCATGATCATGTTCGACGATATGACGCTCGACAATGGTCCGACTCGTATTGTTCCAGGGTCCCATCGCTGGTCGCCGATCAATGTGCCCTATGTGAATATAGGAGATTGGGAGCCTGTGGCGCTGACACCTGATGAGGAGGCGCGCATTCCCAAGGATCTCGCGGCCTTCTATCCAGGGGAAGTCCTGGTCGAGGCGCCGGCAGGTTCGGCGATCATCTGCAATTCGTCGATGTGGCATGCCGGTACAGTCAAGAAGGCTGATAAGCCACGGCGCATGCTACACCTCACATATACCCGGCGCGATCTGCCGCAGCAGCTCCTGCAACTCGACTATTTGACGCCCGAACTCTACGATCGCATGAGCCCGGTAAAGCGCTATTTGTTGGAGATCGAGCCGCCGAAGCCAGGTGATGGCGTCCTCCGTCAACCCAAAAAAGATCATAAGGGCTGGTGGAACTAGGACGACCGGCGCCCAGGCCCCCCGAGAACTCCGGATCGCCATAGCTCCGCGGACATCTCGCGCCCGGGCGGTTTTCGAGCGCTCCTTAGTGATCGCCCATCTCGCGGGAAGTCATCCTCAAACGCTTGGTTCCCTTGACTATTCCTTAACCATCTCTGCGGGCCGACGGAAACATCTTGCGTACCCTACTGGTTTGTTTGGCAAGCAACCGAGGATCGCAGCTATGAAAATAGTTCTAATATCTGCCGCCTTCGCAAGTTTTATTTTCGGCGCGGCTTTTGCTCGCGAGATCATCTTGACGCCAGGCGCTCCCTATGACGGGGCAAGCGTCTCTGTTGAACATCGCACCGTGCGTTTGGCTAGCCCTGCCCGTGAAGGCGGCGCTTTCTGCTCGACGGCGTACGTTACGACGACCCGCGCCGACGGGAGCAGCGCCACGCGCAAATCTGTGAACTGCGACGAATAACGATGAATCGTAGCGAGGCTCGCTCGGCGGGTTCGCCCCGTTTGAACCCGGACCGGCCTCGTAGGCCTCGTGATAAGCATTTGGCGCGCGACGCGTGGCGGTGGCGCTTTTCGATCTCCCGCCCTTCTCGACGCCGCGACGAAAAATGCTCGGACGATTGCCCCGTTCCCGCTGGCGTGGGCGCGGCGAACACGGCATCGTAGTAGGGGTGCGCCGCCTATCGGGAGGAAGTCTTGACCAGTCTGTTCGACCTGACCGGGCGGGTCGCGATCGTCACCGGCTCGTCGCGCGGCATCGGCCGCGCCATCGCCGAACGACTGGCTGAACATGGGGCGACGGTCGTCATTTCATCGCGCAAAGCGGACGCCTGCGCCGAGATTGCGGCGGCCATCAATCGCGCGCGAGGACGGGAGGCGGCGAAGCCGATTCCCGCCAACATTTCGTCCAAAGACGAGCTTCAGCGCCTGGTCGACGAGACGAACAGCGCCTTTGGCCGCATCGACATTCTCGTATGCAATGCGGCGTCAAATCCTTACTACGGGCCGATGGCCGGTATTTCGGACGATCAGTTCCGCAAGATTCTCGAAAACAACGTCCTCGCCAACCACTGGTTGATCCAGATGGCCGCTCCCGGCATGCTGGAGCGCAACGACGGCTCGATCGTTATCATTTCATCCATCGGGGGGCTCAAGGGCTCGCCCGTGATCGGCGCCTACAACGTCTCCAAGGCAGCCGACATTCAACTGGCGCGCAATCTCGCGGTCGAATGGGGAAAGCACAATGTCCGCGTCAATTGCATCGCGCCAGGCTTGATCCGGACGGACTTCGCGCGCGCTTTATGGGAGAATCCGCAGACGTTGAAGACGGTCAATGCGAGGACGCCGCTTGGGCGAATCGGCGAAACGGACGAGATTGCCGGGGCCGCCGTCTATCTCGCGTCCAAGGCCGGATCGTTCATGACCGGACAGACCATCGTCATCGATGGCGGCGCGACGATCGCCGGCTGAAGCAGACAAAATGCCTTACCCAAAGACACGCGATGAAGCCGGCAGCTCGGGTTGATTCCGGCATCGCCGAGAGCGCTAATTCTGCTTTCGAAGTCGTTCCAGGCGCGCTCGACAGCGGGGCGCTCATCACCTGCGATCATGCCTCGAACGCCATTCCTCCGGGTTACGGCACGCTTGGTCTACCGAGTGAAGCGCTGGATCGTCACATCGCCTATGACATCGGCGCGGCGGAAGTGACCCGCGCTCTCGCGGCGCTGCTTGGCGCGCCCGCTGTGCTCTCAACCTATTCGCGGTTGCTCATCGATCCGAACCGGGGCCTCGATGATCCGACGCTGGTCATGCGCTATTCCGACGGGGCGATCGTGCCGGGCAACGCCTATGCGGACCCAGGCGAAATCGCCCGCCGCAGCCGGCTGTTCTGGACCCCCTATCGCGAACAGATAGCGACCACAGTCGATGCCATGATCGCGACCGGCGAGCCCCCGGCGCTCATCTCGATTCATTCGTTCACGCCCGTCATGCGCTCGCTCGCCCGGCCCTGGAAGATCGGAATCTTGTGGGATCGCGACGGGCGCATGCCGAAACCGCTGATCGAAGCGCTGATCGCGGAACGGGATCTTCGCGCTGATGAGGTCGGCGACAACGAGCCCTACGACGGCGCCCTGGCCGGCGACACGATCGACGAGATCGCCACTTCGCGTGGACTGGCCAATGCGCTGATCGAGATCAGGCAGGACCTGATCGCCGAACGGAACGACGCAGCCGCCTGGGCCGAACGCCTCGGCCGCGTGCTGCGGCCCATCATCGCCGATCCGCAGTCGCGCGCGCCGGCCGATTTTGGCAGTCGGGCGCGGACGGTGGCTCATCGCCGGGGAAAACCCTCTTCCTTAACTTGACGGGAAGAGACATTCGGCGCGATCCGTCACCCTCCACAAAAAGTGTCGAGGTCAGAGAGCAGCATGGCGAAAGCACCGGATACGGATACGATCAGTTCGAGCGAAGTCAACGCGGGCCATCTGCTCGCCTTCATCGAGCGGATCGAGCGCCTTGAAGAGGAGAAAAAGGCGCTCACGAGCGACATCAAGGATGTCTACGGCGAGGCCAAGGCCAACGGCTTCGACGTGAAGATCATGCGCAAGATCGTGTCGATCCGAAAACAGGACCGCGACAGCCGCATCGAAGAGGAGACGGTGCTCGATCTTTATCTGGCCGCGCTGGGGATGAATTGACCGGCTCGCCGCCGGGCCTGACAGGGCGGCTCAACCGCAAGACGCTATCGCCCGGGTCCAAGGCGACGGTTGGCTGGTGGACGAGATCGTGTCACAATTAAATATCGCGTGGCGGGCGCGGTCATCCGGCGGGGCGATGGCGATGGTCGAGCAGCGGGCAAAGGGGGGTTTGCGAGCAGCCATCGCGCGCTCACTCTCCCCTGCGATCTTTTTTGTGGGCCTCTTGTCTGCGACGCCTGCGTGCTTCGCGGATCAAACGACGCCGCTCGCCGTCGAGCGAGTCCCGAAGCAAACGATGGTGCTCACCCAAGGGTTCTCAACGACCATTCATAGCGAGCGCCCGTTTGGAAAGATCTCCATCACCGACCCAGACGTCGTCGATATGGTCTTGCGCACCGACAAGAGCGCAGTCCTTATCCCGCAGCGTCCCGGCAGGACCAACGTTGATTTTCTGGACGACCACGGAAGCCTGATCGGCAGCATGGATGTCAGGGTCGTCCGACAAAGCATCAGCGATCGGGTCGTCATCTACAATCGCCCCACTCTGGGGGCCTATTCGGCGTTCCATTGCGGACCGAATGGATGCGCGCATTTTGAGGAAATGCCGGACAAGGAAGAAGCCCTGTCGCCAAGCGCCCCTCAAACTCGCACTCCGATGGGTTTGCCTCAATGAGGTGAGGCTATAACACAACCGCAACGCTAATTCTCAAAACGCACAAGCGCCAAGGGTTTATTCGCTTTTATTGTTTACTGGCGTTTACCGGCCTGGGCTCGATCCCGTCGAGCCAGGCGATGAGGTCGCGCGTCACCTCGTCGCGGTTGGTTTCGTTGAGCGTCTCGTGCCGGGCGCCGGGATAGATGCGGGTCGTAAGCTGGGTGAAGCCGGCCGCCTTCAGGTCTTGGATGAGGCCTTTGATGTTGGCGCCGACGGGGTCGCGCTCGCCGGAGAAGACGTAGATCGGCAGATCCTTGCGGATCGCGGCGAGGCTCTTTCGGCTCGTGACTCGGGGGAGCGCGTCGAGCACGTCGATCGCGAGCTGGGTCGTGAATGGAAAGCCGCAGAGCGGATCGGCGACGAAAGCGTCGACCTCCTTCTCGTCGCGCGAGAGCCAGTCGGAGGCGGTGCGCGCAGGCTTGAATGGCTTGTTGAATTCGCCGAACCAAAGCTGAAAGATGGGGTCGCTCTTGCCGCGCTTGCCGAGCCGCAGGCGCTCCTCGCGGGCGATCAGCCGCCCCAGCGTCGCGATCGCCGGCGGCTTGCCGCTCGATCCCGATAGCGCCACGCCCGCCAGCGCGTCCGAGTGTCGGGCGATGAAGGAGCGCCCGAGAAACGAGCCGAGCGAGTGGCCGAGGAAGACGATTGGAACGCCCGGCTGCTCGGCGGCGATCAGCCGGTTCAGGGTCCAGAGATCACCAACGACCTTGTCCCATCCGCCCTCGTCGGCGAAATGGCCGAGATCTGCCGCAGCCGCCTTTGGCCCATGGCCGCGATGGTCGTTGGCGTAGACCGCGTAGCCCGCCATATTGAGCGCGGCGGCGAGACGGGCGTAGCGGGCGCTGTGCTCGGTGAGACCGTGGGCGATCTGCAGAACCGCGCGCGGAGGCCCTTCCGGCAGCCAGCGCCGCCCCAGGAGGGTCTGGCCATCGTCGGCGCGAAAGTCGAATTCGCTCTCCGGCATTCTCGCTCTCATCTCAGAGGACAGGGATTCTCTTCAGAAATCCACCGTCTGCGTCAAGCGCGCGCACGACGCCAGACTCCGTTCCGTCTCGCCAAATTTACTCCTCGCAGAATCGACTGCGATCGTTTAGGAGCAAAGTCCCATGGCGCGGTATATCTTCATCACCGGCGGCGTGGTTTCCTCGCTCGGCAAGGGTTTGGCTTCAGCGGCTTTGGGGGCGCTTCTCCAGGCGCGCGGCTATACCGTACGCCTGCGCAAGCTCGACCCCTATCTCAACGTCGACCCGGGCACGATGAGCCCGACCCAGCATGGCGAAGTGTTCGTCACCGACGACGGCGCCGAGACCGACCTTGACCTCGGCCATTACGAGCGCTTCACCGGCCGCAGCGCCAACAAGCAGGACAACATCACCACCGGGCGCATCTACCAGGAGCTGATCGCCAAGGAGCGTCGCGGCGACTATCTCGGCGCAACGGTGCAGGTGATCCCGCACGTCACCAACGCGATCAAGGACTTCGTCCTCGACGGCAACGAGGGCGTCGACTTCGTGCTGGTGGAAATCGGCGGCACCGTCGGCGATATCGAGGGCCTCCCGTTCTTCGAGGCGATCCGCCAGCTCGGCAACGACCTGCCGCGCGGCCATGTCGTCTTCATCCACCTGACGCTCCTGCCCTTCATCCCGACCGCGGGCGAGCTCAAGACCAAGCCGACCCAGCACTCGGTCAAGGAATTGCGCTCGATCGGCGTCCAGCCGCACATTCTGTTGTGCCGCTGCGATCGCGAGATTCCGCGCGAGGAGCGACGGAAGCTGGGCCTCTTCTGCAATGTGCGCGAGAGCGCGGTGATCGAGGCGCGCGACGCGCGGTCGATCTACGACGTGCCGGCGCTCTATCACGCCGCCGGCCTCGATCGCGAAGTGCTGGCCGCCTTCGGCATCGAGCCCGCGCCCAAGCCCAATATGGGGCGCTGGGACCGCGTCTCCGAGGCTTATCACAGCCCCGAAGGCGAAGTGTCGATTGCCGTGGTCGGCAAGTACACGGGACTCAAGGACGCCTACAAGTCGCTGATCGAGGCTTTGAATCACGGGGGCATGGCCAACAAGGTTCGCGTGAAGCTCGACTGGATCGAAAGCGAGATTTTCGAGAGCGCTGACCCCGCGCCTCGGCTTGAGGGGGTGCACGGCATCCTCGTGCCCGGCGGTTTTGGCTCGCGCGGCGCCGAGGGCAAGATCCTGGCGGCCCGGTTCGCGCGCGAGCGCAAGGTGCCCTATTTCGGCATCTGCTTCGGCATGCAGATGGCGGTGATCGAAGCCACGCGTTCGCTGGCCGGGCTGCCTGAGGCCAACTCGACCGAATTCGGCCCGACCTCGGAACCGGTTGTCGGCCTCATGACCGAATGGCTGCGCGGCAACGAGCTCGAGCAGCGCCAGGCGGCCGGCGACCTCGGCGGCACCATGCGTCTCGGGGCATACCGCGCCGACCTAAAACCGGGCTCGCGCATCGCTTCCATTTACGGCGATACGGAGATTTCCGAGCGCCACCGCCACCGCTACGAAGTCAACACCGCCTACCGCGCGCGCCTCGAGGAGAAGGGTCTCGTGTTCGCCGGCATGTCGCCCGACGGCCTTTTGCCCGAGACGATCGAGCTTGCCGATCACCCCTGGTTCATCGGGGTGCAATTCCATCCGGAGCTCAAGTCGCGACCGTTCGAGCCGCATCCGCTATTTGCAAGCTTCATCGCCGCGGCCAAGGCGCAAAGCCGGCTGGTGTAGCAACGCGCAAGGCGGGCGCGATCAGACGTTGCGGGCGAGTTGCCCATTGGGTAAGGACGCCTGAGCTTCGGATGCGCAGGCGGGTGTTGGAAGGATGGCCGAGTGGTTTAAGGCAGCGGTCTTGAAAACCGCCGTGGGCGCAAGTCCACCGTGAGTTCGAATCTCACTCCTTCCGCCAATCTGTGGTCACGTTCCTGAGATCATTGTCTTTTTAAAGCAACCGTGGTTCTGCGCACGATCTCGCCCCGAAAGCTTGGCCGGATGCAGACGGATTGGTTTCTGCAAAGCCGTTAAGCCGCGGCCCGCGCGGGCAAGTCGACCACGCTCCGAGCGATTTCAGGCTGCTCCGCGCGCCGGCTCTATCCTCTTTGACGGCAGTCCTCTCTTGGTTGATCTGCAAATTCGAATTGCCCCCAAGCTCAAGCCGGCGGCTCCGAGGAACTCGTGATCTTCGAAATGACCAGCCTGACGTCGGCCTGCATCTGATCGATTGCGCGCGGATCGCCGGACAAGTGCCTGAGAAGGCACTGCTGAAACAGCCCGTCGATCATCGCGTAGATCGCCGAGGGCGACACGGACTGCGGTTCGCCGGTCAATTCGGCGAACCGGCGCATGATGCGCCAGATCATGTCCTCGAGGCTCTTGTCGAGTTCGGCGACGTCTGCGCGGAACGCCGTCTCGAACAGCGTCTGCGAGCGAATATCGTACCAGAGCCGATGCATATGCGCTTCGTCCCGCATCGTCTGCGCGAGCGCCGCGAGGAAGCCCGTCATCAAGTCTTCGTAGCTCTTCGCGTCGGCGGTGACCCGATCGTAACGGGTGACGCATCGCGCCTTGTATTGGCGCACGCTGCAAAGGATCAGATCGACCTTGTCGCGAAAATAATAATGCAGAACGCCATGCGTGAACTCGGAATTCTGCGCGATCTCGCGCAGGCTCGTGCGGGCGTACCCCAATTCCGAAAGGGTCTGCAGCGCCGCCTCGGCGAGCTCCGCGCGGCGCTCGGCAAACTTGTCCGCCCGCTGAGGCGAAATCCTGTCGAGTCTCGTTACCTTCTGCAAATTCGCTCTCGCCTTGAGTGAGCCGCCTCAGATCCCTTCGGGGATAGCACGGGGACAAGGCCGATCAAACGAGATCGACCGCTGCGGATCAGCTCATTGCCGTGACGCAGCATCCTCTTCCCCCTGCGGGCTGGCGCATTAACAAGCGGGAAGTTTTGCGAACGTCCATGAATTATTTTGACAACCGTATAAGAAAAACTTGACACTTGTCAAAATTTTTCGTCCCCTAGCCAAGCCCCGCAAGAGGGCCGATCGCGACAGGAGGAAGCCATGGGAACAGCCTCGATTCGATGCGCTGCCATAGGTAGCGGCAACACGCCGGCGCTCGCCGCTCCTGCGACATGCTGAAGACGACCGGCCACTCGCGAAGCGCGACGGGGCCGCGTTTGCATAACTGAATCCTGGAGGAATCGTTCAATGGGCAAATTCGACCTGGCCGGCCGAAAGGCGCTGGTGACTGGCGGCGCGCGCGGCCTCGGCGCGGGCATGGCGGCGGCCCTCTCCAAGGCAGGCGCCGCAGTGATGATTGGCGACGTGTTGACTGACGTTGGCCGGGAAACCGCCAAGTCGATCGCGGCTGGCGGGGCCAAGGCCGCCTTCGTGACCCTCGACGTCACCGACGACGCGAGCTGGCAAGCGGCAGTCTCAGCCACGATCGCCCAATTGGGCGGCTTCGACATCCTGGTGAACAACGCAGGCGTCGAGATCACGTCGCTCATCATCAACGTCGAAGCAAAGGATCTGCGTCGCATGTGGGACGTCAATGTCGTGGGCACGGCGCTCGGCATGAAGCATGCGTTCCGCGCGATGAAACCGGACGGTCCGGCCGGCAAGGGCGGCGCGGTCGTCAACATCGCCTCGGTGGCTGCAACCATCGCGTTTCCGGGGATCGCCGGCTATTCCGCGACCAAGTCGGGCGTCGACCGGCTGACCCGGGTCGGCGCGATGGAATCGGGCAAGCTCGGCTATGGCGTCCGCGTCAATTGCATCTATCCGGGGCTCGTCGCGACGGACATGGGCGTGCAACTGGCCGGCGATGTGGTGGCCGCCGGCCTCGCCCCCAGCGTGGAAGCCGCGATCGGCGGCGTCATCGGGCAGACCCCGCTCGGCCGACTCGGCGAGGTCCCGGACATGGCGGACGCCGTGGTGTTCCTTGCTTCGGATGCGGCGCGGTTCATCACTGGCGCCGGCCTTCCGGTCGATGGCGGCATGGGAATGTAGGCGCCAGCCCGCCGGCCAAGCGAAGAAAAGAACAAGCGGAGGAAACGAAATCATGACCGACAAGAAGCCCGTCATCGTTTACGGCGCGTCCGGCTACACCGGCCGGCTCGTCTGCGAATATTTGCGTGAATTGCACGTGCCTTTCATCGCCGCCGGCCGCGATCGCGCGCGGACGCAAGCCGTGATGGACAAAATCCCCGGGATTGAAACCGCCGAGTACGAAGTCGCCGAGGTGGAACACAGCGTCAAAGGCCTCGCCAAACTGTTCGACGGCGCCAAAGTCGTCAGCAACATGGTCGGCCCGTTCAGCAAATATGGCCCGGAGGTCGCCGAGGCCTGCCTCGCCTCGGGATGCCACTACACCGACACCACGGGCGAGCAGGATTGGGTGCTCGACGCAAAAACCCGCTGGGGGCAGAAGTTCGCCGCCAAGGGCCTGCTGCTCTCGCCCGGCATCGCGCAAATGTACACAACCGGTGAGATCGCCGCGAACATTTGCCTCGAGACGCCTGGCGTCGACACGCTCGATATTCTTGTTCTGTGGAAGGGCTTTCCCACTTACGCGTCGACACAGACGATCTTCGCGATTCTGCAGGCCAAATGGTACTATCTGGAGCAGAATAAATTTGTCGAATGGGCGCAAAACACCCATTTCGACGTCAATGTCCCGGGCCAGCACGCCCACGCGCTGGTGACGCCCTGGGCGGGCACCTCCCATCCCGTGTGGTTCAAGGACGATCCGAGGGTCGCCAATTGCAAGGCGCTGGGCGGCGTCTTCGCGCGCGAAGTCATGGAAGGGTTCGTCGCGACGCAAAAGATGTTCGAGGAGCAGATCAAGCCGCTGGCTCCCGACCAGCAGCAGGCGGCGCTCGCCAACATCGCGGCTTCGATTCAAGCCGGGATGCCGCCGCGCGAGAATCCGCGCGTCAACATCTCGCTCGACTCGGTCTATGGCTCAGGCCCGTTGGCGCGCGTGCATTGCGTGATCCATGGCGTCAGCAACTATAAGCAGACCGGCCTTCTGCAGGCCCATGCCGCCTATTCCCTGCTGCAGTCGCCGCCGAAGAAGGCGGGCTTCGCTTCGGCTTGCCAGGCCTTCGGACATCGTGAGCTGCTTGGCGTGCTCAAGAGTTTTGGGCTGGTCATGGACCCGATGGTCACCGCGCATCACTGAGCGAACGGGACGGCGGGACTGCGCATCAGCCGTCCCGCAGGTCCACGCGAGGAGAGCGCGATGCGGTTGATCGACTATCTCGACAAGGGCGCTGCGCTCGGCGCCGATGCTCCCTGCCTGACCATGGGCGACAGCGACATGTCCTACGCCGACGTGCAACGCGTCACCTGGGGCGTCGCCCGCGCGCTTGAGCGCGCCGGCGTCAAGCCGGGCGACAAAGTGGCGATCCTCTCGAGCAACGATCCCGTCGCCTTTGCCTGCGTCTTCGGCATCTCACGCGCCGGCGCCGTCTGGTGTCCGATCAATCCGCGCAACGAGGCGGCCGAGAACCGCTTCATACTCGACGCCTTCGACTGCACCAGCCTCATCTTCCATAGCGCTTACGCGCCGCTGGTTGATGAGATGCGGGCCAACCTGCCCAAGCTTTCTTTCCTTGTCTGTCTCGACAAGCCGATGCCCTTCGCGCCAGCGCTGGACGATTGGCTCGATGGCGTCGGCGATGAGCCGTTCGAGGTCGCGGCGGCGGACGACATCGCGATGATCGCGGGCACCGGCGGCACCACTGGCCAGCCCAAAGGCGTGATGCTTTCCGGGCGCAATCTGGAGACGATGTCGGCGCTCACGCTGATGAGCTATCCCTTCGATGGCCGCCCGGTCTATCTCGCCTTGGCGCCGCTCACCCACGCTGCCGGGGTCTTATGTTTTCCGATCCTGGCGCTCGGGGGCCGGATCGTCATCATGCCGAAAGCGGATCTTTCCGAGTTTCTCGACCTGATTGAGCGCCGTCGCGTCACCCACACATTCCTGCCGCCGACCCTTATCTACATGCTCCTCGAGAATCCGAAACTCGCCGCGACCGACCGAAGCTCGCTGCAATGCTTCTGGTACGGCGCGGCGCCGATATCCGTGACCCGCCTCGAAGAGGCGATCGAGAAGATCGGGCCGGTGATGGCGCAATTGTTCGGCCAGACCGAGGCGCCGATGATGATCTCGACCATGGCCCCGCGCGATCACTTCAATGCCGACGGAACGATCGCGCGCCACCGTCTGGCTTCGGCAGGACGGCCGACGCCGTTGACGCAGCTCGCGGTGATGGACGAGCACGGCCGGCTTCTGCCGACTGGGGAGCGCGGCGAGATCGTGGTGCGCGGATCGCTCGTGATGGAGGGCTATTACAAGAACCCCGAAGCGACTGCCGAGGTCACCCGGTTCGGATGGCATCACACCGGCGACATCGGATACCTCGACCAAGAGAACTTTCTCTTCATTGTCGACCGCGCCAAGGACATGATCATCACCGGCGGCTTCAACGTCTATTCGATCGAGGTCGAACAAGCGCTGCTGCAACACCCGGACGTTATGGACAGCGCCGTCTTCGGCCTGCCGGACGCAAAATGGGGCGAGCGAGTCGCCGCCGTCGTCCAGGTCCACGCCGGCCGTTCTCTGACCGCCGAAGAGCTCATTACTTTCGTCAAGGGGCGTATCGGTAGCGTCAAAGCGCCGAAGCAGGTGGACATCTGGGCCGACCTGCCGCGCTCGAAGGTCGGAAAAGTTCTGAAGAAGGAAATTCGCGCCAAGATTCTTTCGTGCGAGAAAACGCGCTGATGCCCGGACGACTCTGCTAAGCTAGCCGACACCCCTTCGGCCATCTTGAAGGTCGATGCGACTGAGGCTGCCATTGGCAGCCGACGGCGGTCAGAGGTCTTCGAGCGTCAGATCCCGTCTCATCAGGGTATTGCCCGAGGTTAACCCGCAGTCGACGGGCAGAGCCACCCCGGTAATCGCCGAGGCGGCATCGGAGGCCAGGAAAGCGACGGCTCTTGCGATATCGACAGGCTCGACCACGCGGCCAAGAGGGTACCAGCGCCGGAGCGTCTCCAGGACTTCGGGGTCCTTAGATGCGCGCTTCTCCCAGAGCGGCGTGCGTACGGTGCCTGGCAACACGATATTGGCGCGGACGCCGTACGGGCCGTACTCCTGCGCCAGCGAGCGGGTCAGCGAGATCATCGCCGCCTTGGCGGCGCTGTAGGCGGGATCCCCGAGCGCGCTCAGCCCGTTGACCGAACCGATGTTGATGATGACGCCAGAACGCCTGGCCAGCATGCCGGGGATGACGGCACGAGCGCAATAATAGGCGCTGTCCAGATTGCCCTCGATATTCTGCCGCCATCCGGCTGGATCGGTGCGAGCCAACGTTCTTTGGGCCGAACCGCCGGCGTTGTTGACGAGAATGTCGATCGGCCCCAACGCGCCTGTCAGCGACGCGAACGCGCGCTCGACCTCATGAAGGTCGCTGATGTCGGCGACAGCATGAGCGAAATATTTGGCGTCCGCATTGAGATCAGCCGCGAGACCTTCGAGGCTCGCCTTCTTGTCTATTGCCGCGATCTTCGCGCCCTCGTCGAGGAACAATCGACACAGGCTTTGGCCGATTCCGCCCGCGGCGCCCGTGATGGCGACCACCTTGTCTTTGAATGTCATGCGATGTTCCCGAGAGGCCGTGGCCGCAGAAGCGCTTGCTAGGTTCACCCCTTGAGCGCCCCTTCCATGAGACCCTTGAAGAACAGTCTCTGCGCCAGCGTAAACGCGATGATGCCCGGCGTCACGACGATGACGTAGACCGCCGCGAGGTTCGGCCATGCCCACTGCCCTTGTCCGCCCTGGGCGGCGGCGAGAACCACCGGCATGGTGCGCTTGGCCTCGTCATCGATCAGCGTCAGGCAGAACAGATATTCACCCCAGGCGGCGACGAAATTGACGATGAAGATCACGACCAGTCCATTGCGCACCATTGGCAGGCCGATTTCCCACAGCGCCCGCCAATGGCCGGCGCCATCGATCCTCGCCGATTCGAACATTTCGTGCGGCACCAACTGGAACATGCTGCGCATGATCAGGATGCTGATCGCCAGCTGCAGCGTGATGTAGGGCAATATGAGACCGCTCGTGTTGTTGATCAGGCCGAGCCAATGCTGCGTCTCGTAGATGCTGATGATCGAGACGACACGCACGGGGAAATAGAGGGAGATAAGCAAGGCCGTCACCACAAGCCCCGCGCCGACGGGTTTGATATGCACGAGCGCATAACCCGCGAGCACGGCGCAGGTTGTCGTGAGCAGAACGGTCGCGGCAGTGACATAGATGCTGTTGAACATATTGATCGGTAGCGTCGCGATGTGCTGAAAGACAAAGCTATAGTGGGTGAAATCGAAGTGCTTCGGCCAGAAATCGCCACGCGCCGCGTCGGGCAGCGACTTCACCGACAGGAGTAGGACCCAGGCCAGCGGCAGCAAGATAATGAGATTGAACAGGTTGATCACGACGTGGCGAAGCGCCGTGGTTCCGACAGATGCGGCGGCTTCGCCGCTGAGTCCGTTGATATCGGCGTGATCAGCTTCGAGCGTCATCGTCACCCTTTCGGACGAAAGATCCAGATCAGCCCCGCCATCACGAACATCATGGCGATTGCGCCGATCATGCCGATGGAGGCGGCGTAACCTTGCCGCCATAGCCCCGTCTTGAACGCCTGGTCGTACATGAAAATCGTCCAGGTGTAGGTCGGCGAAGCCCGGTTGAAACCGCCGAAGATGAGATATTCGTCGATCACCGCCATCGCCGAGCCGAAGCGCAAGACGACCAGGATCATCATGATCGGGGCGAGCTGCGGCCGCGTCACATGCCAGAACACCTGCCACTCGCTGGCTCCGTCGATGCGCGCCGCGTCCGGCAAATCCTTAGGGATCGCTGCAAGGCCGGCGATGAAGAAGATCGTGTGGTAGCCGAGGCCCCACCACACTTCCATGATCGCGATCGCCGGAAGCGTAAGCGCCGTGCCGCCGAGCCATTGCGGCGCATTTTGCAGGGTGAAGAGCCCGAACACATTGATCAGGAGGTGGTTGATGGGCCCGCTCTGATAATTGTACATCCACTTCCACAGCACGAAGATCAGGGTGCTCGGGATGACCGCCGGAATGAGCAGGATCACGCGGTAAAGCGTGGCGAGGCGTAGATTCCCGACGCGGTCGACGAGGATTGCGAGAAGCAAGGGAAGGATAATCGTTCCAGGCAGGAACATGATGGTGAACAGAGCCGCCCGCCCGAGGCTCGCCCACATCAGCGGGTCGTGAAGCGCCTGCGCGTAATTGTCGAACCCGACCCATTGCGTGGGCTTGTCCGACAGGAGCTGGAAGTTCGTGAAGCTCAGCCATAGGACGCGGACGATCGGCCAGGCCTGATAGCCGACGAAGAAGATTAGGGCTGGGATGAGAAACAGCCACTCCGACATGCCCTTCCGGATCACCTCAGCGGGACCACCCGCAGCCCGCCCGCTGAGCTCAACTTCGTTGTCTACAATCGCCTGCGCCATTCACAAATCCAACACGCCTACCTCTCCGCGTAAGGGGGTGCGGAGCGGGCGGCCGAAGCCGCCACGCCCCAGGCGGTCAGCCCTTCTTGATTTCGGCCTGCACCGCCTCCATCACTTTGGTCATCGCGACCTTAGGATCGGGCTCCTGGCCCTTGAGGTAAGTTTCCCAGATCGGTTTGCCGATGACGAATTGCTGCAGTCCGAAAATGTTGTTGTCGATCGCCTTGGCCCGGTCGAGCTGATTGCGCACCAGACCCACGAACGGCGGCATCCAATCCGGCTTGCTCGCGTCCCAGCCTGCATAGATCGATTTGTAAGGCGGAAGCTGGCCGGGATGGACGCCCGGCGTGCCGACGATCGAATCCTTCCAGATCTGCTGATCGTAAGTGAGCGCCTTGATGTATTCCGCGGCTTTCTCTTTGTTCTGCCCGTACTTGAACAACGCACAACCCGTCGTCCAGAACACGGTCGAGCCCTCGCCATTGGTGAACTTAGGCAACGGCCCAAGATGCAGGAGCTTCGGATCGTCCCAACTCGCGGCCATGCGCAAGGGCGCGTTGAAATACTTGAAATAGAGGCCGACGCGTTGCGCCTGGAAGGCGATCTCGTCGGTGGTCGAGTTCACGCCGGCGTCGGACGAGCCTTCGAGCAGGATGTCGGGATTGGAATAGGCCATGATCTGCTTCATCAGCTTCAAGGCCTCGATCGCCGGATCGCTGGTGAAGTCGAACAGACCGTCGGTGTATACTTTCGTGCTCATGCTGTGGGTGACCGGCACGAGCGAACGCCAGCCATGGGCGTCGAAAGTCGCGCCCCAGGGCGCGGCCTTCGAATCAACGATCTTCTTGGAGCTTGCGAGGAACTCGTCCCAGGTCGCCGGGGCAGCGTCGGGGAGGCCAGCCTTGCTGGTGATGCCCGAGTGCCACGCCGAGCCGATCACGTCGAGGAGAAACGGCCAGCTATACAGTTTGCCATCGACCGTGCATTCCGCGCGAATCGACGGGATGATGTCGTCGATCACGTCCTTCGGAATGTAATTGTCCCACGGCTCGATGACGCCTGCCTTGATGAACGCCGACATTTCGACGAACGGCGTCTGGCCGACATAGACGTCCCATGTGCTTTGCTTGTTCTTGGCCTCGGCGACGAAGCGCTCGATCCCGAAGCCTTCGACCGGAGCGATCTGATAGTTGATGCCAGGGAACTTGGCGTTCACCGCCGGGATGCCGGGGTGCAGGTCCTGAATCCATTGGTAGAAGGTTGGGGTCAACGGTCGGTCGGCTGCGAACGCGGGCGTAACGCCTGACTTCGCGACGGCGCCGACGCCGGCCAGGCCAAGACCGGTGAGCAAACTGCGAGTGATGAAATCGCGCCTGTCGATGCGGCCTTGCGCCAGCTCACGGCGCGCCTCTTCCTGAAAGAGGTATTCCTGTTCGTTACGTCCACTCATTGTGACCTCCCAATCTTCACCACGTCGAGCGCCCTACGCAAAAATCGCGCCCCAACGGTTGGCCGGCGGTTGGACAACGGTCGCCGCGGCACGCTTAGATGGCCCCGAATAGACGGATAAGTCAAAGTGCCCAGTTGCGAGGCTTCGATGCTTCGCGAGCGGGCGCATCCGCTGAAGGATGGCGCGACAAAAACGAGAGGGGTCCGCGACATGACGGTGCTCGACCGATTTCGGCTGGACGGCAAATGCATCCTTGTCACGGGGGGAAGCCGGGGATTCGGCCGAGCAATTGCGCTCGCGGCCGCAGAGGCGGGCGCCGATGTCATGCTTGTCGCGCGCGATCCCGACGCGCTTGCGCGAACCGCTGACGAGGTACGGGAACGTGGTCGCAAAGCCTGGACCTTCGTGGCCGATATTGCCGAACCCGCAGCCTGCGAGGATCTTTGCCGACGCGCGCTCAGCGAAGGGCGCGCAATCGATATTCTCGTCAACAATGTCGGCGGCCGCAATATCGACATTGCGATCGAGGATTCCGACCTCGCGACCTGGCAGCGCTTCATCGACCTCAATCTGACGCATTGCTTCATCTGCACGAAGATGATCGGCGGCGCGATGCTCGCGCGCGGTGAGGGGCGGGTCATCAACATCGCCTCGATCAGCGGCATGATCGCCAATCGCGGCATTGGCGGGCGCCACTATGAAACGGCGAAGGCCGCGGTCATCCATTTCACCCGCGCTGCCGCCACGGATTGGGCGCCGCGCGGCGTGACCGTCAACGCCATCTGCCCCGGCCTCTTCATGACCGAGCCGAACCGGGCGTGGGCGAAGAAAAACCCGCAAGTGATTGAAACCTTCGTGCGCGCGGTTCCGATGGGCCGTGCGGGCGAGCCGGAGGAGATCGGCCCGCTCGCCGTCTATCTCGCTTCGCCCGCTTCGAGCTACGTCACGGGCGCCGCTTTTGTGATCGACGGCGGCTATACGCTGTGGTGACTCATACCGGGAGCAGAGCAAACTACGATCGTCATTGCGAGCGCAAGCGAAGCAATCCAGGGGAACGAAGGGCGCCTTAGCGACTCCTGGATCGCCACGTCGCTTCGCTCCTCGCGATGACGATTTCATCAATACGCGGGGGCACGTGTCTCCGAGTGGGCCGGCAGATCAGGTTGATCCCTTAGCCATGACAGCGCGGATCGAGGCTTGAGAGGTGTCGAGCCGGTCATATTCCGGCGGCCTCAGTTCCCCGCCCATAAACACATGCTCACGGCGAAACCGCATGGCGCTTTCCACCGGCTCGAGCGCGGCGAAATGGATTTCGCGCGGGTGCGCCGCAGCGACAATCCGCTCGACGTTGCGCGCTGTGATCCCGCCCCCCGGCATGATCACGATGCGGTCGCCTGCCCGCTTCATGAGCTCAATAATGAGCGGCAGGCCTTCGAGCACACTTGGTTCCTGGCCTGACGTCAGCACGCGGTCGACGCCAAGCGCGATCAGCGTCTCGAGCGCGTCGAAGGGCTCGGCCGCGACGTCGAACGCGCGGTGGAACGTCACCGACATCGGCCTGGCCAGCGCGACCAATTCGCGCGTTCGGGCGACGTCGATTTCGCCCGCCGCCGTCAACTGGCCGATAACGATTCCGTTCGCGTTCTCCGCCTTGGCGGTCTCGATGTCCGCCCGCATGGTCGCGAACTCATCGTCATTGAACAGGAAGTCTCCCCCGCGCGGCCTGATCATGACGTTGAGGGCGATGCCGGCGACTGTCCGCGCCTGACGGATCGCGCCGAGGCTCGGCGTAATGCCCCCCTCCAGGAGGTCGGCGCAGAGCTCGACGCGTTGAGCCCCTGCATGCCTAGCGGCGCGGACGCCAGCGACCGAATCCACGCAGATCTCGCAGATCATGGACGCTCTCCCGTTTCTCCTCTGCCGACCGTCTCGCCGCTTCTCAGGCCTTAACCTGCAGAATAGCCTCGATCTCGACCATGATGCCGTTTGGCAGGGAGCCCATGCCGACGGCCGAACGCGCATGGCGCCCCACCTCGCCGAGCACTTCGACCATGAGGTCGGAGCAGCCGTTGATGACCTTGGGATGATCTCCGAACTCCGGCTCGGCGTTGACCATGCCGAGGAGCTTGACCAAAGCCTCGACGCGCGAAAGCTCGCCGAGCGCGGCTTTGGCGACCGCGAGCAATTGCAAGCCCGTGAGGCGCGCCGCCTCGTAGCCTTGCTCGACGGAGGCGTCCTTGCCAAGCCGCCCGACCATGAAACTGCCGTCCGCGCGTTTCGGCCCTTGCCCTGAAAGGTAGAGAAAATTGCCCGCCAGGCGATAGGGCACGTAATTGGCCATCGGTGTGGGGACGGTGGGAAGCGTGAGGCCGAGCGCGGCAAGCCGCTCTTCCGGAGTCGATGTCGTCATGGCGCGGTGATCCTCAAAGATGTGTGGAGAAAAAAGACAGGTTCAACCTTCCAGCAATTTGCCGTTGATGACGACTGCACGGGCGGAAAGCCGTGTTCGTCCGGCCAGGCGCTCGCCGGTCGAGTCGACATAGTCGAACTCGCCCGTTTCGAGCTCGAGCACCGATGCGTCACCCGCCGCGCCGGGCTTGAAGGTTCCGAGATCGCCGCGGCGGAGCGCTTTCGCCGGCGCTTCCGTCGCTGCCCGCACGGTGTCCGCGAGGGACAAGCCAAGGCAGAGGAACTTCGACATTGTCGTGAGGAGATCGAACGCCGGCCCATCGATGCAGAGCGCATGAACGTCGCTCGATATGCAGTCAGGCGCAAAGCCGTTCGCGAGCATCGTGCGCGCGGTTTTGAACGCGAACGATCCCATGCCGTGGCCGATGTCGAAAATAACCCCGCGCTTGCGCGCCTCGATAACGGCCGAGCGCACCCCGCCCTTGGGAGTCGTCGGATTGTTGGGGAACGGTCGGAAGCAATGGGTGAGAATGTCCCCTGGCCTCAAGCGCTCGAGCACCTCTTCGAGCGTCGGGGGAGGAACGTCGATATGCGCCATCAGGGGCAAGCCCGCTTCTTCGGCCACTTTAAGCGCAATATCGAGCGGCACGGTCCCCGAATTCTGCGACGCGTGGAAGCCGACCCGGACTTTGATGCCGCCGATCGTGTCGCGGTTTGCCAGCGCGACCTCGACGGCGTCGATCGGCGCCATGAGCCTGAGGTCGCCGCTCTCTCCCACCATGATCCGCTTGGAAAAGCCGTAAATGCCGGCGAACGAGACGTTGAGGAGCGCGATGATCCGAACCGGCGACGGCTTGATCACATGGTCGAGAAAGCCCGGATAATTGCCGGGGCCCGCGCTCCCCGTATCGACCAGCGTCGTGCAGCCCCCTCGCGCGAGAATGAGCGGATCGACGCCGAGCGACGTGCCGCCCCAATAGACATGCGTGTGAAGGTCGATCAGTCCCGGCGTGACGATGCGCCCCGCGACGTCGCGTACCGCTTTGCCCTCGAGGCCTGCTCCAAGCTCAGCCACGCGACCATCGCGGAAACCGACATCCATGACGGAATCGATTCCCTGGGACGGATCGATGACGCGTCCGCCGCGCAGGACCAGATCAAAGGACATATCGCTCACTCTCGCTCGCTTTAAATTCCGCGCCCTATCGGATCGCCTGGCCTGCGTCAAAAAAGAGGGAATTCGGGATCACGCCGCGCTCCTCAGTGCAGCAAGTCCCTCCGCGATCCAGTCGAGGTTCGTGTCTCTCACATGACCCCAATTGTAGAACGCGACCTCGCTGACGCCGGCGGCGGCGAGCGCACGGATCGCGGCGAGGAATTCGCCTTTCGATTCCAGATCGGGGAAGGCGGGGCGGAGAATGCCGCGCAGGCGACCCTTTCCGCGCAGGCGGCGCTTCACGTCGAACAGGTCGGCTTTGATCCGCTCGGCTCCTGGTTCGTAGAAGCAGGCTTCGATGATTCCCGCGGCTTCCGCAAGCGCAGGCAGATCGCTGCCTTCATACCAGGCGCCGCCGGTTGGGCGGGCGACCGAAGGAATGACCGCAACCGTGGCGTCCTTGCGCACGGCTTCGCGAATCTCGCGCACGAGCGAGGTCACGACCGAGCATCGCCAATCGAGATAGGCCCGGAGGTCGCCGTCGCTGCGGACGTCCGCGAGCCAGAACGCTTCTGCCATGTCGGCGGGGAAGTCGACGTCGCTGGCGAGATAGGCTTCGACGTCGGCTTCCACCTGCCGCTTCAGCGCTTCGACCCGAACCCCGGCGCTCTTCGCGCCCGCCCTGCAATGCGCGCAGAAGCAGAGGCCAAGCTGGCTGTCGA
>DATDHT010000248.1:0-8600 GCA_036521435.1 Roseiarcus sp. | reverse complement strand
ATGAAGTCTTCCTGTCCGTGGCCGACAAGGCCGCCGATCCCGAAGATTTCTCCGCGATGGAGCTCGAAATCGACATCAACCGCCCCCCCGGCGCGAAAACCTTTCGTCTCGAGGACCAGAGCTCCTGGCGCGTGGGAGGCGTATGGGGGAAACAAGTTTTGGGGGTCGCGGCCAACCATCAGGCGGATGAGGCCATCGGGATCAAGCCCGGCCAAGGGGCGATCAGCGGTGACCGATCCGTCCTTCAAAACGGTGACGTGGTCGCAGAAGTCGAGGATCTCATTCAGCCGATGCGAGATGTAGAGAACCGCGACGCCACGGTCGCGCAAGCGACGAACAAGCTTCATCAGAATGGCGACGTCGGGCGCGGAGAGCGATGACGTCGGTTCGTCCAGGATAAGGACGCGCGGCTTGATGGAGAGCGCCTTGGCGATCTCGACGATCTGCCGGCGGCCCAGCGGCAGTCGTCCGACTGGCGTGTCGGGCGACTCGATCAGGTCGAGCTCTTTGCCGATCTCCGCAACTGCGGCGGCCAGGCGCCCGTAATCGACGACTCCGCCCCGGCGAGGGTAGGCGCCGAGACCTATGTTTTCCGCAATGGAAAGGTGAGGCGCGAGACTCAGCTCCTGCTGCACCACCGCGATGCCGAGCTGATGCGCCTCCTGCGGCGTCAGAGAAGCGATTGGGACGCCATCGACCAGGATTTGCCCGCCGTCGGGCCGGAGCGTGCCCGACAGCAGGTTGATCAGCGTGCTCTTGCCCGCTCCATTCTCGCCGAGCAGGGCGTGAATCCGCCCCGCGACCAGTTCGATCGAGACCTCGCGAAGAACAGGATTGCCGAAGAATGCCTTCGAGACGCTCCGCGCTTCAAGGACCGGCTGGTGCACGCCCATTCTGCCGCGCTGTTGACTGGCGCGAAGCTACTTCTTCAGGCTCTTCGCGATCAGCTCGTCGAACAGCTTCGTATCGTAAGGCGAGTAGATGTAGCCGTCCGCGGCGAAGTCCTTGGCTCGCGCGAGGTAGCTGTCGAGATTGGCCTCGTCGATGATCGGCAGGGGCACGTCGATGTAGGGTGGGATGTCATCGCCCTGCAAACCCTTGACGGCCGCATAGACGGCGAAGGCGGCGAGCCAATTCGGCTGCTGCGTCGCCCAGGCGGTGAGCTTCTTTTGCTTCCACATCTCGAGGAACGGCCGATAGTTCTCGCCTGTGATCGGAACGAGTTTGCGCCCCTGTTTCTCGAACGCGGTCACCGCTCCCGCCGAGAGCGCGCCGCCCTGACTCCACACGCCGTCGATCTGGGGATTGCTGAAGAGCAGGTTGGTGACCGCTTCCTGCGCCGGCGCGGCGTTGTAGGGCGTGTTGGTCTCCGCAAGAATCTTGATGCCAGGATTGGCCTTGAACACCGGCTCGGCGCCTTTGCGCCGATCGTCGCTGACCGAGACGCCAGCCGGACCATTCAGGACGAGGATGTTGCCTTTGCCATTGAGCTGCTTGACCAGCCATTCGGCGGCAAGCTTGCCCCATTGTTGCTGATCGGTGTCGATCTTCGTGGTCAGGTCCTTGGTGTCGACAAGGCTGTCGAAATTGGTGACCGCGATTCCCTTCGCGCAGGCGTCGGCGATGACGCGATCGAGCGCGGTGGCCGAACCGGCGTCGACGATGATCGCATCGAGCTTGGCGTCGATCATCGACTGGATCTGCTGGATCTGGGTATTGGCGTTGCCCTGGGCGTCGGTGATCGTCAGGCTGTCGACCAGGCCCTGCTTTTTGAGCACATTCGCCATATCCTCGATCGTGCCGGTCGTCTCCTTCATCCACGTCGGGATCGAATAGATGTTGGCCCAGCCGATCTTGAAGGGCGCCTTGTGCTCGCCCTTGATGCAATTGGCCGCTGCCAGCGCGGAACCCGCGCCTGCAAGCTGCAAGAGGGCGAGACCGGCCGCGACCACAGGCGCGAGGCCAGCCCGCGCAAAATTCATCGTGTTCATGTCACTTCTCCCTTTGTGAAGCTCACCTGTGCGATCGGAACCGCCGCCAAAGCCAATAGGCTCCAAGCCCCGCAGCGCCCCAAACATCTCCCAGCCGTGATCGCCTTCACGGGAACGTTACCGGTCCATTTGGGTAAGTCAACGACTCCGACATTTGGTGCGCAGGTCCGTTCAAGTACCGGAATTTGAAGTGCTTAGGCGTCGTCAGAGAAATGTTGCATTAGCGTGTCGGCACGAGCGACAGTATGCGAAACGGAGAGCGTCCACGCGGCCGCCGCGGCTCCTGCACTCAAGACTGAAACTAGGGAGGCTTTGAGCATGGCCGGACTGTATCGCGGACCAATCATAGACGCGCACATTCATCTGTGGGATCTGGGCATGGACCGGCATCCATGGCTTCGCCCCACGGGGGGCGCGATCCAAGCGCTGGGTGGTCTTGACGCGATACGGCGAGATTATCTCGTCGACGACTACCGGCGCGACGTGGCGAACCAGAACGTGGTCGCCGCGGTGCACGTCGAAGCCGCCTGGGACCGAGCCGACGATCCGCTCGCCGAAATCCGATGGCTCGAGACGCTCGATAAATCATCGGGCGTCGCGGCTCGTTATATCGGCTTTGCCGACCTCACGGCTCCGGACGCGGCGGCCACGCTCGACCGTCTCTCGGAGGTCAGGCGCTGCGTCGGCATCCGGCAGATGCTGAGCTGGCATCCGACGCAGCCGACCAAATGCTTCGCGCCACGGCCTGGCATCGCTGATGAGGCGGATTTTCGCCGCGGCGTTGCGCTGCTCGCCCGCCACGACCAAATCCTCGAGCTGATGCTCTATCCTTACCAGGCCGAGGAGGTCGCCAGGCTCGTGCGTGATTTCCCCAATCAGACCTTCATCGTCAACCACTGCGGCAGCCCGATCGATCGCGACCGCGACGGCATGGCGCGATGGAAAGAAGGCCTGAAGCGGCTCGGCTCGGCGCCCAATGTTCAGCTCAAGATTTCGGCGCTGATCGCTTACGATCCGAACCCGACCCCCGAAAGCCTGCGCGAGGTCGCGCTTCATTGCATCGAATGTTTTGGCGTCGATCGGTCGATGTTCGGCAGCGATTTCCCGGTCGGTCGTCTATGGACAAGCTTCGACACGATCTTCGACGGCTTCAAGGCAATCGTGCGCGATTTCTCGGAAGGAGAGCAGTCGGCGCTTTTCCATGACAATGCGCGGCGAGTCTACCGCATGGACGCGCTCTGACGCGAGCCCCTTCGGGCGGATGCTTATTTCTCTGTGTATTTCTTCGCCCACTCGACGCCATCCCAGGTCAGCATCTTCGTGGGCGCGATCTTGATCAGGTAACGCGGACGGTCATAGGTCGGCACAAGATATTCCGGCCCGTGCTCGCTGAGGAAACGCGGCGCCATGCGATTGGCGACGTCCAGGCGCCGACCCTGCATCGGCGCCGGGCCGGAGACGATCTCTGCCTTCCCCTGCGCGACGATGCGCCTCTACGTCCCGCTGTCCTGCGCGCAGGAAATGCCGACGTTCGGGTTTGTCTTGATATGGGCAATCCAGGCCGCCCGTTCGCGCACGACCATCCAGAAGGCCTCGCCATCCCATTCCTGCCAGACCGGGGTCAGTAAGGCACGCCGTTCTCGTCGATGGTGGCGATCCGCGCGACCACCGGCTCGGCCAAAAATGCTTTGACCTCCGCCGGTGTGAGCTTGCGGTTCTTTCCCATCCATTCGGGGTGTTGGTTGTCCGTCATTGCGTTCCCGGCTGGCGCTCTAGATTTAATGAACGGGGTCCAGGACGACCACCGGTATCTCGCGGTCGGTCTTGAGCGCATAGTCGGCATAAGGCGGCCAGAACTGGAGCGCCTTCGTCCAAAGTCGGCTGCGTTCTTCGCCCGTCGCTGTCCTCGCCCGCGCCTTCAGCTTCTTGGTCCCGACCTGCACCTCGACTTCCGGGTTGGCGAGGATATTGCGGTACCATCCGGGATGTTCGGTCGCGCCGCCCTTTGAGGCGACGATGAAGTAGCTGTCGCCCTGCGTCCCGTAAAAGAGCGGGAAGATGAACTTGTCGCCGGACTTGCGGCCGGTGGTGGTGAGCAGGAGCGCCGGCGCCGTGATCTCCCCTCGCTCAGGCACGTTGACCTTGTACATCTGTCCCTCTTTCCCGCCGCTGGCGAGATAGAGGTTCGCATGCTTGACCATCCATTCCGGCATGTTCGGAGCGAGCTTCGCTTCAGCCATCGTGTTCTCCTTGGAAAGGTGGAAGCATAGCGCCGCGCGCCGGATCGGCCAAGCGGGCCGGGAGAAGCTCAAGCCTTGCTCTTATTGCAATGTGGGGTCCCGAGACTTACGTTCACAATCACCTGAGAAGGTCCGCGTCCGCGGACGTCACCCAAGAGCGAACACGATAAGAGGCCGTCATGGTGGAAATTCCCGCGAAATATCTCGATCTGCTGCAGGACAAAACAACCTTCGCTCACTTGGCGACAATCATGCCGGATGGGACGCCGCAAGTGACCCCGGTATGGTTCGACTATACGAACGGGAAACTCCGGGTAAACTCTGCGAAAGGTCGTGTGAAGACGCGCAATATGTCGGAAGGCGCTCCGGTGGCGCTGTCGATCCTCGATCCCGACAATGCCTATCGGTATATCCAGATTCGCGGGCGGGTCGGGCATGCGACCGAAGAGGGCGCAGACGCACATATCGATTCGCTCGCCAAGAAATATCTGGGCAAGGACAAGTACCCGTTCGGCGTCCCTGGCCAGGTCCGGGTCACTTTTGAAATCGAGCCCACTGCGGTGCAGGCCCAGGGCTGACCCGCGACTCGTGCTCCCAAGAGATCAGCATCACGACGCCGATCGACGCGCACGAAAAGGTTTAACGCTTCCCGCGCCAGCTCTCCTCGTCATCAGCGCTGGTAAGGACCCAAACTCGGCGCCGGACTTTCTGTTCGGAGCCGACGCGTAGCTTGGCGAAATTGTCCCCAATCCCCTCTGCGCGATTTGAATCTTGCCCTGGGCCGCAAGGGGGCCCCGTGACGTCGGAGAGCGGATCATGCTCAAGCTAGGATACAAGGCGTCGGCCGAGCAATTCGGGCCGTCGGAATTGCTCCAGTTCTCCCGCCTTGCGGAAGAGGTGGGATTCGACTCGGTCTTCATCAGCGATCATTTCCAGCCGTGGAAGCATCATGGCGGCCACGCTCCCTTTTCGCTCGCGTGGCTTGGCGCGCTCGGCGCGGTTACGTCGCGCATTACTATCGGCACGAGCGTACTCACGCCGACCTTTCGCTACCAGCCCGCCGTCATCGCGCAAGCCTTCGCCACGCTCGGGGTCATGTATCCCAATCGGGTCATCCTCGGTGTCGGCACCGGAGAATCGTTGAACGACGTCCCTTCGACCGGCATGGAATGGCCTGAGTTCAAAGAGCGGTTCGCGCGCTTTCGAGAGGCGATCACGCTCATCCGTCAGCTCTGGACCGAGGAGCGGGTGACGTTCGAAGGCCAATATTATCGGACAAAGGACGCGACCATCTATGACCGTCCGACGACTCCCGTGCCGATCTATGTCGCCGCCGCCGGCGCGCTCATCGCGAAATATGCGGGTCGAATGGGCGACGGCTTGATCTGCACCAGCGGCAAGGCGCGCGAACTCTACACCGAAACGGTTCTGCCGAAGGTGTTGGAGGGGCGCGCCGAGGCCGGCTCGCGCGCGCCCGGCTATGCGCGCATGATCGAGGTCAAGGTGTCCTTCGACACGGATAAGCAACGCGCGACGGAGGACACTCGACACTGGGCGGTTCTCGCGCTGACGCCGGAGGAAAAGACGTCCGTCCATAGCCCGGAAGAGATGGAGCGCCTCGCCGACGGGCTCACCGCCGAGCGCGCCGCGAGCCGCTGGATCGTCTCGACCGATCCGGACGAGCATGTCGAGCGGATTGGCGCCTACCTCGATCTCGGCTTCGACCATCTGGTCTTTCACGCGCCGGGTCCCGATCAGGAGCGGTTCATCAGGCTCTATGCGGAGCACGTTCTGCCTCGACTCCGTCGCCGCGTCGGCATGCCGGTCGCAACGCCCAAGAGCGCATGACCTCTCTCGAGGTTATCGCGTTGAACGGCCTGCCCTTGATCAAGGCTGGCGACGACCTGGTCGGACTGATCGCCTCGAGTCTCAAGCGGAACGGAGTCGAGCCGCGGGCGCATGACGTGCTTGTCGTGGCGCAGAAGATTGTCTCTAAGGCCGAAGGTCGCATTGTCGACCTGGCGACGATCAAGCCCTCCGCGCGGGCACTCGCCGTCGCGGCGGAGGTCGACAAGGACCCGCGGCTTGTCGAGGTTATTCTGTCAGAGTCGATTCGCGTCGTGCGGGCTAGTCGCAACGTGCTGATCGTTGAGCACCGGCTTGGCTTCGTCATGGCGAATGCCGGGGTGGACCAATCGAACGTGGGACCCTCGGATGGCTCGTCTCGCGCCCTTCTGTTGCCGGAGAATCCGGATCGCAGCGCAGAGATCCTGCGCCGTGGGCTCGCCGCGGCGACGGGGATCGATCTCGCGGTCGTGATCAACGACAGCTTCGGGCGTCCGTGGCGCCAGGGAACCGCCGGCGTGGCGATCGGGGTCGCCGGCCTCCCCGCTCTGATCGATCTGCGCGGGCGGCCCGACTTGTTCGGCAGAACGCTCGAGGTCAGCATCATCGGTTTCGCCGACGAGATCGCCGCCGCCGCCTCGCTTGTGATGGGGCAGGCGGACGAGGCGTCGCCGGTTGTCCTGATCCGGGGCTTGCGCTGGTCCCCGCCAGCATCGACAGCAGCCAGCATCGTGCGCCCCCCAAACGAGGATCTCTTTCGATGAGCCGGGATCTTGTCGTCGCCCTGTCGGGCGGCATCGGGGGCGCCAAGCTCGCGCTGGGCTTGAGCCGGATCTTGCCGCCGGAGCATCTGCTTGTTGTCGCCAATGTCGGCGACGATTTCGAGCATCTCGGCCTGCATATTTCGCCTGACGCCGACACGCTCATGTATACGCTGGCCGGCCTCGACAATGCGAAGCTCGGCTGGGGCCGGCAGGACGAAACCTGGTCGTTCATGGAGACGCTCACGACGCTCGGCGGCGCGGACTGGTTTCGCCTCGGCGATCGAGATCTCGCGGTCCATATGGAGCGCACGCTTCGGATAGGGCAGGGGGAGAGTCTCTCCGCCATCACCGCCGACTTCTGTCGCCGCCTCGGCGTCGGTCCCCGCGTACTGCCGGCGACGGATGATCGGCTGCGCACGAGATTGCGGACGGATGAGGGCTGGCTCGACTTCCAGGACTATTTCGTCCGCCTTCAGTGCCGCCCCGTCGTGCGCGAACTTGCCTTCGACGGCGCAGACCACGCGCGCCCTCATCCTGACCTTCTAGCGGCGTTAGCCGACGAACGGCTGCGCGCATTGATCATCTGCCCGTCGAACCCTTTCATCAGCGTGGAGCCGATCTTCGCCGTGCCGGGGATACGTGAGGCGCTTTCCGCATGCGCCGCGCCTGTGGTCGCGGTTTCGCCGATCATCGGCGGCCGCGCAATCAAGGGTCCGACCGCCAAAATGATGACCGAGTTGGGAATGATTCCAAGCGCCGCTGCGGTGGCCAAGCGTTACGGCGATCTGCTTGACGGTTATGTCATGGACGTCGGAGACGCGGAGGAGGCGGCGCATGTTGCGCCAAAGGTAACACTTGCCCCCACGCTCATGACGACGCTCGCGGAGCGTGAGCAACTGGCACGCGTCGTCCTTGAGGCTGCGGACGCGCTCGGCGCTTCGAAGCGCAAGCGGAACCTCGTCGCGTGAGTGGCGTCTGGGCCGTCGTGCCCGTCAAGGAACTCGAGGGCGCCAAGCAACGGTTGTCTTCATGCCTGAGCCCTGAGGAGCGTCGCACGCTCGCGACCACCATGCTCGAGGATGTGCTCGAAGCGGTGAGCGCGGTGAGGGAGCTCGCCGGCGCGCTGCTTGTCACGGTCGATCCGGCCGCGTCGTCGCTTGCCGCCCGTTACAGCGCGCGCGTGTTTACGGAAGGCGCGCGGGATGGCCACACGGGCGCCGTCACGGCTGCGGCTCGCCTGCTCGTGCGCGAGGGTAGGGCGGGAATGATGACGATGCCCGGCGACATTCCGCGACTGTCGCCGGCCGAGATCGCCGCGACCCTCGCTGCGCACCAAGAGGCGCCGGCCTTTACGATCGTGCCCGCGCATGACGATCTCGGATCGAACACCATCATCTGCTCGCCGCCGGACGCGGTTCCGCTGCGCTTCGGCGAGGACAGCTTTTATCCGCATCTCGATGCCGCGCGGGCCCGAGGGATCGACCCGCTCATTGTCCGCCAACCAGGGATCGGGATGGATATCGATAATCCGGCCGACCTGGTCGCTTTTCTCAAGATGTCGCCGCGGGCGCCAACCCGGACGCTCGCTTTCCTTGAGCATTCGGGCGTCGCGGGGCGGCTGTTGGCGATGAGCTGAAAGTGTCCGCGGCGATAGCGTTCGTGGCTCGGCGGTGAATAACATATTGTAATAGTAAATTATGTGAATATGAGAGGAGCGGCGGACGACTCGTAAAAGGCGCCGCAACCCACTGACATCGCTC
>DATDHT010000247.1:0-7017 GCA_036521435.1 Roseiarcus sp. | reverse complement strand
GACCTTGCGCAGGGCCGAATTCGGCTTCTTCGGCGTCGTCGTATAGACGCGCGTGCACACGCCGCGCTTCTGCGGGCTCGCCTGAAGATGGCGGGCCTTCTCGCGGTAGGTCTTCGGTTGCCGCGGCTTGCGGATCAATTGGCTAATCGTCGGCATGTCGGCCCTAAGCTTCAGTTCCCAAGACGTCCGGCGCTAAACCGAACAGAAAATTCAATTCCAGCCGCACGACCTTCGCGCGAAGCCGGCAGGGCAACGCGCGAAACCAGCAACGCCCTTAAAACCCGCATGGGCTTTGGGCGCCGCCAAAAGCAGAGGATCACGGGCGCAAGGACCGCGATCGTGCGAAACAGAACCGGCCCCTCAGGGCCGGCATGGCTCGTCATCGGTAGGATCGTCAGCGTTTAGAGCCGTTGGGTGTCCGACGCGTCGTCAAACACAGCGAAGCTCTACGGCCTGTCGAAAGTGCGCGGAACATATTGAAGCGGTTCCTGCGCGTCAACCCCTTTCGTTGTCATAATCGGCCGCACGCGGAAATTTGTCGCGCCGCCCCTCTTGCTTCGGCGCCGATCAAGAATTCGTATTGACTCAACCTAACTCTGTAGATAAGGAAAAGGCTCCCCAAAAAAGGGGAGACCAATGTGTTCCATCACGCTTTTTCCAGATTGGGGGTTAACATGAAAGCTCTTTTATTCGCGACGACTATTGCGTCACTGGCTCTCGCCACAACCGCCAATGCGGCTTCGTTTACCTTCGGCAATCTGGTCATCACTCAGATATCGCCGGAAAATCCCACAACATTCGATAACCTTCCAACCGGACCAACGGGGTTCCTGGAAAATTCGACGGTTTGCGATTCCGCCTATTGCGGGGCGATCCAACTTACGAGCGACGGCGGCGTTGCGAACGGCACAAGCGCCCTCGCCGCCGCGCCGGCGGGCGACACGACCAACTACCTTTGGGGGGTGAACGGCATAAATGCTCTCGGGTTCAACGGCGCTGAAGTCGTCTTCAACCCCGCAATTGCGAACGCGTATCCGAACTCATTTAATCTCGACTGGGGCTCTATCGACGCATTGATGACAAACCCGGATGGATCGCCTCGCTACGACAACACGCTGACCGTGCATACTCTAAACAATAGCGTGGACAGCGTCACCGGCTCACAACTGGCGGCCGCCTTAGTCTTTGGCGTCAATGGATTCGGCAGTCAGAGCAGCGCCAACGACAATCAGTGGTTCAACATACAAGACACCGCTGGACCGATCGTCTTCTTCACGGCCAGCTCAACGCAAAACGCGTTCGAGTTCGACATGGGCTCATCCGTGCCTGAGCCGTCCACCTGGGCGATGATGATGCTCGGTTTCGCTAGCCTGGGCTACGCCGCATTCCGGCGCAGCTCCAAGACGCGCACCCTCGCGGCATAAGTCGAGGTCCGAGGGAAGCACTGGAGGCCGCCCTACGGGCGGCTTTTTTTGTGCCGGCGGGCGCGGGTGGGCGCGTCCCTGCTCGATCTGATCGACGCTGCCGTCGCGGAGAACCTGTAACCGGCTTCGCCCCCGCGCAGTCTGGAACGGACGCCAAAAGCCATCTTCTAGGTAGAAGTCCCAATTGCTTTTGTCTGTACGTTAGCGGAGGTTGTATTACGCATTCTCTATCGGGGGTTGCTATGAAAAAGCTGATATTTGCTGCTTGCTTAACCTCGCTTGGGTTGACGACGGCCGCCAACGCTGCGTCGTGGGTCTTTGGCAATCTGGTCATCACTCAGATCTCGCCGGAAAACCCCACAACGTTCAATGACGACCCGACCGGACCCACCCCGGGCATCGAGAATTCGACGGTGTGCGATTCCGCCTATTGCGGACCGATCCAGTTTTCGACCGACGGCGCTGTTGAGAACGGCACGACCATCGGCGTCTCCGCCGCGCCGTTTGGCGACGCCACGAACTATCTCTACGGTGTGAATGGCGTGAATCCCCTCGGTTTCCAGGGCACCGAAGTCATCTTTAACCCCGCGAATGGGGAGGCCGGTCTTCCAAACTCCTTCAATATCTACTGGGGCTCTATCGACGCGTTGATGACGAACCCGGACGGGACGCCTCGTTTCGACAACGTGCTGACAGTGTTTACGATACCCTCGGTCAACACCCAGGATAGCGTCACCGGCTCGCAACTGGTGGCGGCCGGAGTCTTCGGCGTCGATGGATTCGGCGCTCACACCAACCCCAACGACAATCAGTGGTTCAACATTCGCGACACTGCTGGACCGATTCTGTTCTTCACAGCCAGCTCATCGCGAAACTCGTTCGAGTTCGACATGGGCTCCTCTGTGCCTGAGCCGTCGACCTGGGCGATGATGGCGCTCGGTTTCGCTGGCCTGGGTTACGCCGCATTCCGTCGCAGAGCCAAGGCGCGCGCGCTCGCAGCGTAAGTCAAGGGCCAACAGAAGCAGGACGGCCGCCTTCGGGCGGCCTTTCTTTTTGTGCTGGCGGACGGAATGCCTGTGAGGCTCGCCGCGCGTGGGGTCGTCTTCTTCTGTCTGAGCGGCTACGTCGAGCAGAAACAGCGCCGCCAAAACGCCTCAGACAACCATAGATGAGCCGGGATTGGACGCTAGCGAGCCGTAAGAGCAATCGGGCCGCCGGCTGGAGCTTATGAACGTATGAAACCGACGCGCAGGGAAATCCTGGCTCTCGCGGCGATCGGCGCGCTCCGCGCCTGGCCGGCGGGCGCTCAAGCCCCAAGCCAGCCCGACGAAGCGGCCGCCGGGTCAAATCAAGCAGACTTCGATCAGGTCTGGGGGCTGGCGCGCGACCGCTTCTACGATCCCCACCTCAATGGCCTCGACTGGCAGGAGCAGCGTGCGCGCTTCCGCCCTAAAGCTGCATCTGCGCCCTCACGAGAAGACGCGGCGGTCGTTATCAACGCCATGCTGGCGAAGCTTGGCGCCTCCCACACCTACTACTACACGTCAGAAGATCCGGCATATTACCAGCTCGCGGATATTTTCACGTTCGCGCTCGAGCATCGCGGCCTTGAACAGATCTTTCCCAAAGGTGAGGTATCCTATCCGGGAATTGGCGTGTTCACCGAGGCCGACAATCGGGGGCGCACCTTCGTAACCGGAGTCATCGAGGGCGCGCCCGCGCATGGCGCCGGCGTTCTCACCGGCGACGAAATCGTATCGGCGGACAATCGCCCGTTCCGACCGGTCGGCTCCTTTCGCGGCAAGGTTGGATCGCCTGTCTCGCTTGAGATCCGCCGCGCATCCGGCGCCGCGCCGATCACGATCAGCGTATCGCCGGCCGATCTTCATCCGAACGAGATGTTCCTACGCGGCCTCAAGGAGAGCGCGCGCCTCATTGTCGCAGACAAGGCCAAAATCGGATACGTCCATGTCTGGTCCTATGCGAGCCAACGGATGCAGTCCGCACTCGAGGACCTGATATCCGATGGGCCGCTCAAGGACGCCGACGCCTTGGTTTGGGACCTGCGCGGGGGATGGGGCGGCGCCCAACCGCAATATCTCGACCTTTTCAATCCGCGCGCGCCCACGATGAAGATCACAGGTCGCAACGGCGAGACGGGCTTCGTCGACATCAAATGGCGCAAGCCCGTGGCCGCTCTGATCAACGAGGGCACCCGCAGCGGCAAGGAAGTGCTCGCCTATGGGTTCAAGGAATATCGGCTCGGCGAGCTCGTCGGCCATCGCACCGAAGGCGCGGTGCTTGCGGCGACGGCGTTCCTGATCGGCGCCGATGGCCTGCTCTTGCTCGCGGTCGAGGACGTGCTGGTCGATGGCAAGCATCTCGAAGGGGTCGGCGTCACCCCAACGATCGAAGTCTCATTCGATTCGCGCTACGCAGCGGGGGCCGACCCGCAGCTCGACCGCGCTGTCCAGGTGCTCGCAGGCGCGTGACCATGAACGACATGCGCTTGAGCACAACAAAATTGTGATTATACTCGCTATGGGCCCTTGCCGGCTTGCAGTTGAGCAAAGTCGCCGCTGATCGTGAACTTCGGACTACCGGCTATGCGTCAAACTTGTGCGTATCTCGCGACCTGTTTGGCTCTGCTGATGCCGGTCGGGGCTCGGGCCGGAGAGGCGGCGCAAGCCCGTGAGTTAGCGACCGCCAGCCGATTTGATCCAGGCAGTTCGGCCGATATCACGAGCATATCTGCGCCCGATCCCAAGGTCGGGTTAGCCACTTGTACGATAGCACTTGCCGCAGACCCCCAAAACGCGAAGTTGGAGCTCGCGATGGGCCGCGCGCAGTTTGCGCTTCGTGACTATGCAAAATCGCGAGCTTCGTTTGAGGCGTCGACGACCAAAGGTAATGCAGCAGCGGCGAATGAGCTCGCTGCATTTTACGAACTGGGCGCTGGGGGACTGCCAAAAAACGATCTCGAGGCCGCGCGGCTCTATAAGCTCGCAGCAGACCAAGCCAATGCTTTCGGGCAATTCAACCTCGGTCGCTTCTATGCCCATGGCCGCGGAGGCCTATCTAAAAGCGATGACGAGGCCGTGCGACTTTTTAAGCTCGCTGCCGAGCAGGGGTTGCCCATCGCGCAATTCAACCTCGGCCTTTCGTATGACTTTGGACGAGGCGGGCTACAAAGGAGCGAAGGTGATGCTGCGCGACTCTACGCACTCGCCGCGGCGCAGGGATTTGCAAGCGCGCAATACAATCTCGGCGTTTGCTATCAGGATGGACTGTGCGGTCTGACAAAGGACGAGGAAAAGGCTGCCCGCCTCTACCAGCTTGCGGCCAATCAGGGGGTTGCCCAGGCAATGGACAACTTGGCCGGTTTTTATATTGACGCGCGAGGGGGCCTTCCAAAGAGCAATGAGGAGGCCGTCAGGCTTCTCACGCTTGCGGCCGGTCAGGGGTACGCAAACGCGGAGAGCCGGCTCGGTTACTTCTATGCAAACGGCCTCGCAGGGCTTTCGAAGAGCGACGAGAAGGCCGCGCAGTTCTATATGCTTGCCGCTCTGCAAGGCCTGCCCAATGCAGAACTTTCCATTGGCCAGATGTTCGAGGCGGGACGCGGCGGGCTGCCGAAAAACGAACAGACCGCCGCGCTCTGGTACAAGCTCGCTGCGGACAAGGGCGACGCCGGCGCGCAGAATTCTCTTGGCGCCTTCTCAGAGATTGGGCTTGGAGGCTTGCCGAAAAGCGACGAGGAGGCGCGGCGCCACTACGAGCTTGCCGCCCACGGGGACGCCGCTGCCGGCCAATACAACCTCGGCCGCTTCTACCAAGATGGCCGAGGCGGCTTGCCCAGGAGAAGGGATGACGCTGTCAAACTTTACCGCCTTGCCGCATCTCAGGGCTACGCGAACGCTCAGGTGGCTCTGGGGACCGCATATGAAAACGGACAGGGCGGCCTTGCGAAAAGCGACGAGCAGGCCGCTGGTCTCTATAAGCTCGCGGCGGATCAGGGGGTAGCGCCCGCCCAGGACAAACTCGTGGCGTTTTACCTCGACGGCCGTGGCGGGCTGCCGAAGAACAATGATGAGGCGAAGAGACTTCTCGAGCTCGCTGTCGGTCAGGGGGAGGCGCATGCCGAAACTCGACTCGGCTACCTTTATGAGAACGGTTTCGCCGGGCTGCCCAAGAGCGAAGAAGAAGCCGCGCGTCTGTACAAGCTTGCCGCTGATCAAGGCCTAGCTGAGGCGCAATTCAACTTGGGCGTATTCTACGAAAATGGCCGAGGGGGTCTGCGCAAGAATGAAGACGAGGCCATGCGTCTGTACAAGCTAGCCGCGGCCCAAGGGCTCCCGACGGCGAAACAAAAACTGTCGTCGGCTTCGCAACCCGGCCCGTAGCGATCATTCCGCTCTTTCATCTCCTAGAGCGCTGTGGGCCTGAGTGTCATCGGCTCAAGTGAGCCGGACGCGGGCCGTATCGGAGATACGTATATTCAGCGTCATCCTGCTCTAGCCGCCATTTTACCGGCGCCCCCTAATGTTTTCAGTGCGTTACGACCCCTTTTAGTTCCGCCCTCAAAAAGTGGGAACGTCGGGTCTGATCATCGACTATATTAACATACGACAGCCGTATATTTGATTACGACTCTACCTAAAGCAACCCGCTCTAAGCGCTCGCTGGCCAAGCGCCCGAGAAATTAGATAGAGGCAGCGCGGGGAATCGGATCGCCGCGCAGGAAGTATGACCGAGTCGGATCAGCGCCGCGGACAAAAAAAGAGCGGCCCTTAGGCCGCTCAAATTTCGTCAAGAAAGGCTTTGCTTTTGCCTTACTCGGCAGGCGCACGCGCCTTGCTGCGCGGCGCGGGAGCCGGCTCCAGCGTCGGAGCAGCCAGCGGCAGGGCCGGAACGGCCGCAGCCGCCTCGGCCTTTTGCGCCAGGATCAACGTATCGCGCGTCGCCGCGATCGAGCGCAGCTTCGCCACCGCCGCGCCCGTTCCCGCCGGGATCAACCGGCCCACGATGACGTTCTCCTTGAGGCCTTCGAGCGTATCGACCTTGCCGTTGACTGCGGCCTCGGTCAGAACGCGCGTCGTCTCTTGGAACGATGCGGCCGAAATGAACGAACGCGTCTGCAGGCTCGCCTTGGTGATGCCGAGCAGCACCGGTGTTCCGACCGCGGGCTTCTTGCCCTCGGCGGTCACTGCTTCGTTGGCCGCTTCGAGGTCGGACGCGTCGACTTGCTCGCCGATCAGGAAGTCGGTTTCGCCGGGGTCGACGATGTCAACTTTCTGCAGCATCTGGCGCACGATCACTTCGATGTGCTTGTCGTTGATGAGCACGCCCTGCAGGCGATAGACCTCCTGAATCTCGTTGACGAGATAAGCGGCCAGCTCCTCGACGCCCTTGATGGCGAGAATGTCGTGCGGGGCGGGATTGCCGTCCACGATATATTCGCCCTTCTCGATGACGTCGCCGTCCTGAAGGTGAATGTGCTTCGACTTCGGGATCAGATACTCGACCGCCTCGGCGCCCTCCTCACTTGGCTCGATGGTCAGACGCTGCTTGTTCTTGAAGTCTTTGCCGAACC
>DATDHT010000246.1:0-14528 GCA_036521435.1 Roseiarcus sp. | reverse complement strand
GAGGTTGTAGACGAAGATCTTGCCGTCGCCGATCTGGCCCGTGCGCGCTGCCGCGACGATCGCTTCGACCACCTTGTCGGCGACGTCGGCGTTGACCGCGACCTCGATTTTCAGCTTGGGAAGGAAGCTCACGGCGTATTCGGCGCCGCGATAGATTTCGGTATGCCCCTTCTGACGCCCGTAGCCCTTAACCTCCGTAACTGTCAGACCGTGCACGCCGATGGCGGTGAGCGCATCGCGCACCTCCTCCAGCTTGAACGGCTTTATGATCGCCATTACGATTTTCATAAGCTCGCCCCATGGTGCCGCGCCGCGACGGTACTGGAACCGTACCGCTTTCGTGCGATGAAATCGGAACGCAAGCGCGTCCCGCCCAGGGACGGCCTTACAAGGCGCGTGCCATGTCCTGGCGGGCGCCCTAACAATCTGAAAAGCCATTGCTATTCGGCGCTTGGAGAACGAATCAATCCCGGCGACCCGATCTGTCGGGGCATCTGATCGGAAAATAGGCGCCTATGATTTAATCAGGGGTTCCGCGATTTCGTGACTGCGGTGATTTTCATCCGTGCAGGCCGTCACGCGCGCCGCCGGCGCTTAGCCGTATTCAAGGAAGCGCACTCGACTCATAAGCTCGCAGTTGCGTTGATTGGCTGATCTTGCGCCAATTCCTCGAGCAAGAGCTTTGCCTCCCGCAAGTTGAGGGTGTCGAAACCCTCGATGAACCAGCCGTAGACTGGACCAAGAATGTCGCGTGCCGGCCCTGGCTTGCCATGAAGGCAGAGCAAACGCGCCATGCTCATTGCCGCTCGGAGTTCCCAGGATTTGGCTTTCTTCGTCACGGCAATCTTAAGTGCGCTGGCGAAATAGGGTTCTGCCTTCACGGCGTCGGCCCCCGTTCCCAGCAACGCAATTTCTCCAGCGACGCGATTGATCTCAGCTTCGTACCAGTTCTCCTTTGTTACCTCCACCGCATTCATTGCTTCGTAAATATTGCTCCAGGCTGTGTTGAAGTCACCCAGCTCTGCATTGGCCCATGCCAGATGCGTTAAGAACAGCGGCGCCCACATGGTGTTTCCGGTCGACCGCATCGCGATAACGCCGGAGGTTATGTTTTGAACTGCTTCAGCGGACCGTCCGGCCAGGGCCGATACACAACCACCTAACGCCAAACCCCATCCGCCCCAAAACCCGGAGCCCATCTGATCCTTCAATATGTTGAGTTCCTCGATGAGCGCATTTGCGGCTGCGAAGTCGCCACAATAGATATGCTGGAAAACGCTGAAATTCAGCGCGTAGGTCAATGTCGCTGAGTGAACGCTGTCACGGCCGATCTTGAGCGCCTCCTTGGTGTCGGTGAGCGCCGCCTCCGGATAGCCGAGCAGTAACAAAGCCAACGACCTCCAGCAGAGGGTTGCCGCTCCGGCGTCTTGGCCAAAGAACCGTGTCGCAAAATGGCGATGTTCGCCGGGATCGTAGAGCGCAATTGCGCGATCGAGATGGGCTCGTGCTTCTGCGATCTCTCCGGTATGGAGGAGCGACAAACCCATTTGGCGATGCGCGATCATGAGCGGCCCGGTCGCGCTTTGTTTTTCCGCCAGCGCCGAAAATTGAATGGCAAGCTCCCGCATCACGTCGCCGTTGAAAGCGACAAGGTTCGCGACCCATAGGCCGTAGAGAACGGAGAACAACAACAGCGGATCTTCAGTTGGTTCTCCGCGAGCTTTCGCTCGTTCGATGAGAAGACGCGCCCGGTCCACAGCGGCTCTGGTTTCGGGCGCCGCGTAGCCGCGAAGATGGAGGAGCGGAGTGATGAGCTCGACCTGAAGCTTGATCTCGTCGCGGCGTAGCGCAGGCGTACTCGGCAAGGTCGCAATCAGGTCGAGCGCCCGTTTGAACTGTTGCGTGGCTTCGACCAAAGCCGATCTCTCCGCTGATCGCTGCCCGGCCTTCCCCCAAAGCGCCGCAGCCTTTTCGATATCGCCGGCCTCCGCGCAATGGCGGGCCATAAGCACGGGTTTGTCCTCGGCGATCTCGCTGAACTTGCTCTCGAGGGTTTCGGCGATACGAGCGTGAAGGTGGCGTCTCGGCTCGCGTAACAACAGGCTGTAGGCCGCATCCTGCACAAGGGCGTGTTTGAAGAAATAGGTGGCATCGGGGGGCGCGCCCTGGCGGAATAACAATCCCGCTCGTATAAGCCTGTCGAGCTGCATTTCCAGCTTCGCCTCTGGCCTGCAAGCCACTGCAAGCAGGAGTTCATGCGAGAATTCGCGGCCAATGGCAGCTCCGACCTGGGCGAGTTCTTTGGATCCGCCGAGTCGGTCGAGTCGGGCCATCAGCGATGCGTGCAGGCTCGCGGGAACAGCCATAGCCTGAGGGGGGACCGAGGCGGCGATCCGTCGCGCCGCGGCCTCGGAAGCCGTCTCGAGGACAGCTTTCGTCATCTCTTCTACGAACAGCGGAATCCCGTCAGTTCGTTCGATGATATCCTGGCGGACAGCCGCGGGCAGCGGATTGTTGCCGATGATGTGATTGATCATGACCTCGACGTCGCCGGGCCCAAGCCGGTTGAGGGCAAGGGCGGTCATGTGCGCCTGCCGGCTCCAGGGCGACTCGAATTCCGGCCGGAAGGAAATGACCATAAGCACGCGATGGCTCGCAATATGGCTCGCCAACCGACCCATCAATTCTAGGCTCGTGTGGTCGGCCCAGTGCGCGTCCTCAAAGATCACGAGCAACGGGCCGGCGTTGGATAGGATTTCCACTTGCCTGACAAGCGCGTCCATCGTTGTTTGCCGGCGCTGCCGCGGAGGGAGCTCGAGCACGGGGTAGCGTCCGTCGTTCGGCAGCGAGAGCATGCGGACGAAGAGTGCGGCGTCCTCAGCTGAAGCCCAAGACTGTCGGAGAAGCGCGTCGAGTTTGTCGAGTTTCGTTTGCGGCGCGTCATCGCGCGCAAAGCCGGCGGAGCGTTCTACATGGTCGATGATCGGGTGAAGCGCGCTGTTGGTGTGCTGCGGAGAGCAGAAACAACGGATGCGGAGAAAACGCTCGTCCTTGAGACGTTCGGTGAATGCGACTGTCAAATGTGATTTTCCGATGCCGGCCTCGCCGGACAGCAACACGGCTTGACCTTCCCCTTCTTTTGCCTTCAACCAGCGGCGTCGCAGGAATTCGTATTCCTCTTCGCGGCCGACCAAGGTCGTCATCCCGCTCGGATGCAGCGCTTCGAAGCGAGACGACCAGGAATTGGGGCGAAGCACCGCCCAGACCGGCGCCGAAATTCCTTTCAAGTCCTGTGTTCCTAGGTCCTCGAGCTCGAAGAGATGCCCAAGAAGCCTCCGCGTGCCTTCGCTGACAACGACCGTGTTGGGTTTGGCAAGGCTCTGGAGACGGGCCGCAAGGTTCGGGGTCTCGCCGACGATGCTCGGGGTCAGATTGCTGACGACGACCACTCCTGTCGCGATGCCGACCCTGAGTTGCTGGGGAACGCGTGTCTTCAGTCCGGCGACCGCCGCGATGAGCTCGAGTCCTGCCCTGACCGCTTGCGCCGCGTCGTCTTCGTGCGCGTGCGGGTAGCCAAAATAGACCAGGATGCCATCACCCATGTACTGGGCGACATTCCCGCCAAACTTGCTCACGGTCTCTTCGGCGCAGCCCGAATAGGCGGCAAAAACGTCGCGCAGATCCTCCGGATCCATGCCGGTGGCGAGCGCCGTCGATCCGACCAGATCAGCGAACATCACCGTAACTTGGCGCCGTTCGGCGCCTTCAAGGGGACGCGACCGGATACCGCAGACGCCTGGGGCTTAGCGCCAAGCTCCGCAATCAAACGCAGAATTCGCCGACGATCCCCCAGTAATACACCGAGCTCCTTAAGATCGTCGTCCGTAAGATCCGGGAGGATGGAAAGGTCGATCCGATTCTCGGCAAAGCGCTCCGCATACTCGGATAAGCCGTGCGAATTCAGCCACTCTCTAATCCCCGGCATCCGGCTCTCCGCAGCTTGGGGGCTCTCCCCTTACTTAGGCCATTCCGGCGCAACCTGCTCGAGGCAACGCTCCGACGCCATCTCTTCGAAATCGATGCTTCGAGCAGGCTTATCGGATAGAAAGCACACTATTATCACACCGCTCAATGCGCACAATTGCCCGCTGTGAGTCACCCGGCGCGAGGTAGTCGACGCAAGCGGAAGCTCGTCGAGGTCGGAACTTGTGGGAACTCCAACGAATGCTGAGGCTTCGGCTCCCGCGCCGCAGCTTCCGCACATTCGTTCGGCTGAACTTGCCCTCGTCGCCGGGACGCTACACGCCTAGGTAGCGCTGTAAAAGGCCGGGCTGAGCTTTGATCTCCGCGGCCGGACCTTCATGGACGATATGGCCGTTGTTAAGGATGTAGACGCGCTGCGCCAGAGCAAGCGTCGCGGCCAGATTCTGTTCGACCAAAACAATGGTCTGACCGTTTCGCGCCAGCTCACGGCATGTATGCACAAGGTCCTGGACGATGATCGGGGCCAGCCCCTCGAAAGGCTCATCAAGCAGGATGATTTTCGGATCACGGACCAGCGCCCGCGCGATCGCCAACATCTGCTGCTCGCCTCCCGAGAGATCGGTGCCGCGGCTGGCTTTGCGTTCCTTCAATCGGGGGAACATCCCGTAGATGCGCTCAAGCGGCCATTTGTTCTCGGCGGTGAGGCCTGCGAGGATGATGTTCTCTTCAACACTAAGGCTGCCGAAAATACGCCGATCCTCGTGCACGAGCTGCATGCCAAGACGCGCGATGCTGTGGGCTTTCTGCGCGACGAGTTCATCGCCCTCGAGTTTGATGCTGCCGCTCCGCCGCGCAACGATGCCCATCAGGCTCTTCAGCGTCGTGCTCTTGCCAGCGCCGTTCCTGCCGACAAGGGCCACCGCCTCGTGTTTTTCAACTCGCAACGAGATGTCGAAGAGGATGTGGCTGTCGCCGTAGTAGGCGTTAAGTCCTTCGACTTCGAGCAGGCTCACGCCGCCTCTCCGTGAACCCCGCCCAGATAGGCTTCCTGCACCTTCGGATTGATTTTGATCTCTTCAGGCGTGCCTTCGACGAGCACACGGCCCTCCTGCAGCACGGTGACCTTTTCGACCAGCTCGAACAACGAGTCCATGTCATGATCGATGATAATCATCGTCCGCCCACCGGCAATCGATTTGAGCAGTGAGACCGTCTCGACGCGTTCGCCCGGACTCATTCCTGCGAGAGGCTCGTCGAGCAGAAGCAGGCTTGGCTCGGTCGCGAGCGCCAGCCCGATTTCGAGCCGGCGCTTCTCGCCATAGGCGAGTTCGGACACCGGCGTGTTCGGTCGCTCGGTCAGATTTACGAGAGCCAATGTCTGGTCGACTTGGTCGTCAAGGCCGGGAACGCTGTGGAGGCTTCGGAACAGATCGAGCTTGAACTTGCCGCGGATCTTGCTCAGTGCGGCCACCCTCAGGTTTTGTCTGACCGTGAGATGATCGAATAGCTGATTGATCTGATAGCTCTTGGTGAGCCCGAGTTGGCAAACATCGGTGACGCTCATCCCCGTGATATCTTTACCCTCAAATATGATCTTTCCGGACGTCGGCGCCGTCTCGCAGGTCAGCATCTTGAAGAAAGTACTCTTGCCTGCCCCGTTCGGCCCGATAATGCCTCGCATTTCACCATGATTGACGACGAAATCGATGTCGCTGTTGGCCAGTAGGCCGCCATAGCGTTTGGTCAGCCCCGTCGCCTCGAGAATCGGCTTAGGCGCGCGTTCGGTGGGGCCGGCGCGCGCCTGAACTTTTGTCGCTACGGCAGGAGGAACGATTGGCTCCGCCATCTCAATAGGCTCGGGCGTCATCCTACCGCCCGTTGCGAACCGATAAAGATCGATGATGGCGCCGACAATTCCACGTCTCAGGAAGCAGACAAGCAGCACGAACACAAGACCGAGCATGAGCTTCCAGGTCGCGCCAAGATGCAGCGCATTCTGCAGAAAGTCGCTTAAATAGAGCCATACGATTGCTCCAACGAGCGGCCCGAACAGCGTGCCGGCGCCGCCGATGGCGGTCTGCATGACGAGCTGGCCGGACGTGTCGAACATGAACGCATCCGGCGGCATGAAGCCCTGCATGATGGCGAGCAGGCCGCCGGCGAACCCGGCGTAGATCGCCGCAACTACGAAGGCGGTCAGCTTATAGGCGTGAATATCGTGGCCGAGGGCGGAGGCGCGCAGCGGGTTGTCGCGCAGCGCGCTGAGGATCGCTCCGACCGGCGAGCGCACGATGCGCAGCGCAATCACCAGCCCGACGAAATACCAGAAGGCAAGGAAGACGTACATCGACCAGTCGGTGTCGAAGCGCAGCTTCGCAAAGCCGAGATCGAAGCTCGGCGTCGGCACGCCGGGCAGGCCGTTCTCTCCGCCGGTGAAATCCGACAAGGGATTGAACTCAACGAAGAAAAACACTTCCGCGATCGCCACCGTGATCATGGCGAAATAGATGCCGGTGCGTCGCAGCGCGATCAGGCCGACCAGATAGCCGACGACGCCCGCGACCAGGGCGCCGATCACGATCGACGTCAGCACGTATGGGAAGTTGAGCCCGGTGAGTAGGTAGGCGGCGAACATGCCTCCCGTGCCGTAGAACGCCGACTGGCCGAACGACAGCAGACCGGCATAGCCGAACAGCAAATCGAAGCCGAGCCCGAACAGGCCCCATATCAGGATGCGATTAATGGTCGTCGGCGAGAAGCCGAGATGCGGCAGCGCGAAGGGTGCGACGATCAACCCGACCAGCGTTAGCGCTTCGGTGATCAAAGATCGCTTGATGGTCATCGAGGGTCCGCGTTCACTCGCGGCCCGCTACGCCGAGAAGTCCATAAGGACGGATGACCAGCACGAGCGTCATCGCCACGAACAGCATGACGTAAGCATAGCCAGGATTGAACATCGACGTGATGCTGATGATCTCGCCGGCGACGAGGCCGCCGAGAACCGCGCCGGGGAACGAGCCAACGCCGCCGATGACGACGACGACGAAGGTCTGAACGAGGATCGATTCGCCGACATCGGGGGCGATCGAGACGACGGGAGCGTTGACGATGCCGGCGAAGCCCGCCGCCATCGCGCCGATGCCGAAGACCAGCATGAAGATCCTGTAGACGTCAATCCCGAGCGAATCGACCATCACGGAATCTTCGATTCCAGCCCGTACGATCATGCCGATGCGCGTGCGGTACAGAACGAGATAGAGCGCCAGCAGCGCGACGAGGACAATGCCGAGCAGGGCAAGTCGATACGTTGGATAAACCATGAATCCGAGCGAGGTGGTGCCAACCAGCTGCGCCGGAGGCGGCACGGTCTTCGACAGACTGCCGAAGAAGAAGCGCACGGCCTCCACGAAGACGATGCCGAGGCCGAAGGTGACGAGAAGCTGATCCTCGTTGGGCCGGGAGTAGAAATGGCGGATAACCAGCCGCTCCATCAACACCCCGACCAGCATCACGAACAGCGAGCCGGCGATCACCGCCGCGATGAAGGACCCAGTATAGGAATAGGCGACCCAGCCGGCATAGCCGCCGAGCATGAACATCGCGCCATGGGCGAGATTGAGCACGCCGAGCATGCCGTACATGATCGTCAGGCCGGATGCGATCAGGGCAAGCAGCGCGCCCAGCACCAGCCCGTTGAAACATTGCGAGATGAAATTAGCCCAGTTGACCACGCCGCCGCCCGCATCGAATCTGATGAACAGCCCAAACCGCCGCGGCTGCTCCCGCGACCATCACTACAGGCATGCGTCAGCGTGTGAAAGTCGAACGGCTGGGCCCGGAGAAAGCGAAAGCTTTCCGTCCATCCGAGCCCGGCCGCTGGGTTGAGGGACCTTCTTTTTGCCCACGAGGCGCAGAGAAGCGATCGGCGCCTGTCAGGTGTAATCGCCAAGCTTGCAGCCGAAGGCGTCCGGCTTCTGCATCAGCGGCGCGCCCGGCACCACATCGAGCACTTCCCAGAAGTCTTCCGGGTTCTTCATGTCCTTCGGCGCTTTGCCGCGGACGATGATGACCGGCCGCACGCATTGATGATCTTCCGGGCGATAGTGCACGTCGCCGACAAGCGAGGGGATGGTCTCGCCCTTCTCGTACTGCTTGATCACGTCCGGCGGGTAGAAGCTGCCGGCCTCTGTAACCATCCGCGCCCAATGCGCAAAGCTGACATAGGCGTTCTCCGCGCCCCATTCGGGCCGGTAGCCGTATTTCTTCTGGAAGGCGTCGACGAACATTTTGGCCAAGGGGTACTTGTCCTCGAGCGTCCACCAGAAATCGGTGGCGGCGAATACGCCTTCTGTCAACTCCGGACCAACTTCTTTGGCGAGGAACGGGATCTGGTAGGGGATCACCATCTGCATTTTAGGGGTCAGGCCGAACTGCTTGGCTTGCTGGGTCGACAGCACGGCGTCCCGGCCCCAGTTCACGTTGATGATGAATTCGGCGCCGGAATTGGCGATATTGGTGAGATACTGGCTGAAATCCTGCGTGCCGAGCGGGGACACCTGGTCGGTCACCTGGGTCCAGCCGCCTTGCGAAGTCAGGTAATCGTTGACCGACTTCGTCACCGTGTGGCCGTAGGTGTAGTCCGGCGTCATGAACGCCGCCTTACGGTTCTTGCCGTACGCCTTGACCAGCACCGGCCCGATCGCGTTGGCCGCCGTCTCGCCATAGAAGTTCTGCCGGAAGCCGTAGCGCACGCAGTCCTTGCCGGTCGTGTCGTTCGAGCCAGAGATCGCCGCCACATAGAGAACCTTCTCGCGCTGGGCGAACTTGTTGAGCGCGACCGCGACCGCCGACGACGTCGAGCCGGTCATCAGGATGACCTTGTTCTGGTTGATGAAGGTCTGCTGCTCCTGAACTGCCTGATTTGGTTTGGCGGCGCTGTCGGCCGACACGAGCTTGACCGCCTTGCCGAGCACGCCCTTGTCTACTTTCGGCGCGATCGCCTTCATCAGTGGATGGTTTTCATTGATGTGGTCGACGGCGAGCTGCATTCCCTTGAGCTCGTCGTCGCCCGAAGCGGCGTACGCGCCGGTGAGCGGCACCGCGGCCCCGATGGTGACCGAATCGCCCGCCGCGCCAGCCGGCCAGGTGCCGATCGCCGGCTTGTCATCCGCATACGCCCAGCCGACTCGGCCGAAAAAGCCGGTCAACGTCGCGCCAGTCGCGCTCGCCCCAAGTTTCAGCGCACGGCGACGCGAAACTATGCCGGCCCCCTTATTCCCAAATACGAATTCGGTCATCCTTGTCCTCCCATCGACGGCTTGATTCCGGTGTCGACCCGGAACCCGGTGTTCGCTGCTCTCCTCTTAGCCCGCAAGCAACCGATTCCCAAGCGTCTGCAGGCCGGATGATCGGGATTAGGTCAATAGACAGCCCGTGCGTCAATGCAACTTTCGTTCGAGATTGACGGCTCGCTGCCGAAACCGGCGCCGGTTCAACGGCCAGTCGAAGGCCGATTGGATTCACCTCACAGCTCTCCCGCTCCAGCGAACACAGAGGAAAGCCTGCCGGCGAGACCGAGAGGGAGGCGCCCGAGCCTGCCGAAGGGGCCGCCGCCGGGGTCCGAGCGGGGAGCGGTCGAACCTGGGGGCCGCCCGTCGTCTGGCGACCGGTGGCATCCATCGGATAGGGCTGACAGCGGCCGCGTGGGAGCGAAGCGACAGGCATCCCGATTGCGAGAGCGCCTGACGGCGATCAGCTGGGTGAAACGGGCGGAAAACGCTAAGGTTCTGCGCTATCGGAACAATTGGCTCCCCGAGCAGGACTCGAACCTGCGACCATTCGATTAACAGTCGAATGCTCTACCAGCTGAGCTATCGGGGATCAGCGTGAGGCGCGATATAGCAGAATCCGGCGCGATGGGAAGCGCGTTTTTGGCCCCCTTGCGTCGCGCTTAAGCCGCGCGCACCTTCGCTCCCATGCGCGATCCTATGGCGTTTCCCGAACTTATGACGCCAGCCGAAATGAGCAAGGCCGACCGCTTTGCGATTTCGGCCGGAACGCCCGGCATTGCGCTCATGGAGCGGGCGGGGCTCGCGGTCGCTGACGAGGCGGCGCGGCTCACGAAATCGCGCGGCCGGATCGCCGTGCTTTGCGGCCCGGGCGGCAACGGCGGCGACGGCTTCATCGCCGGCCGACTGCTCAATGAGCGCGGCTATGGGGTCGAGCTCGGCTTGCTCGGCCGCCGCGACGCCTTGAAGGGCGACCCTGCGCTCGCCGCCGCTCGCTGGTCCGGCCCGGTCCTGGACGCAGCGGCGGTCGACCTCGCCCAAGCCGATTGCGTGATCGACGCCATGTTCGGCGCGGGGCTTACGCGCGACATCGACGGCGAAGCGAAAGCGATCATCGAGCGGATCAACGCCTTCAGGCAAGCAGGAGGCCGCGTGCTCGCGATCGATGTTCCTTCCGGAATCGACGGGGAAACCGGCAAGATTCGCGGCGCCGCGGTCGAAGCGGGCGCGAGCGTGACCTTCTTCCGCCTGAAGCCCGGCCATCTCCTGGAGCCGGGGCGCACACACGCCGGCGCGATCCGGCTCGCCGACATTGGCATTCCCGAAGCCGCGCTTGGCCCCATCGCGCCGAAAACCTTCGTCAATGCGCCGGCCGTCTGGGGCGGGGTGTTGCCGCGTCCGAACGCGGCGAGCCACAAATATGCGCGCGGCGCGGTGCTCGTCCTGTCGGGCTCGGGCCACCATACGGGCGCGGCCCGCCTTGCCGCCCTCGCGGCTTTGCGCGCCGGCGCCGGCATTGTCAGCGTGGCGAGCCCGCCCGACGCGGTCGCGGTCAATGCGGCGCGACTGACCGCCGTGATGGTCGCGCCCTTCGCCAACGCCCGCGAATTCGAGACGCTCCTCGCCGACGAGCGGCGCCGCGCCATCGCGCTCGGACCCGGCGCCGGGGTGGGTCAAACCTTGCGCAGGCTGGTCGCGGCGGCGCTGACCAGGCCTGCCAAGGATCGCATGATCGTGCTCGACGCGGATGCGCTGGTCAGCTTCGCCGGCGACGCGGCCCGCCTGGCCGCGCTGATCAAGCGCGGCGGCCATCAGGCCGTCATGACCCCGCACGAGGGCGAGTTCGCCAAACTGTTCGAGGGCGCCCCCGGGGTCAGGCTCGGCGACGACAAGTTGACGCGCGCCCGCGCGGCGGCGCGCCTGATGGGGGCCGTGGTCCTGATCAAAGGCGCCGACACGGTGGTCGCCGCGCCCAACGGCCGCGCGACGATCGGCTGGGATCTGCCCCCCTGGCTCGCCACCGCCGGCTCGGGCGACGTGCTGTCGGGCCTCGTCGCGGGGCTTGCGGCTCAGGGCATGGCGCCGTTCGAAGCCGCTTCCGCCGCCGTCTGGCTGCACGGCGCCTGCGGCCGGGCGGTCGGCCCAGGCCTTATCGCCGAGGACCTGCCGGAGGCGCTGCCCCAAGTCCTTCGGACGCTCGAATAGACGCCCGCGTTCAGGTCGCGTGAACGTCGGGCTCGCTCGACAGGAACGGGCCGCCTTCAAGGGGCAGGCCATCGGGAACACTATGTCTGGCCCTGGCCTTGCCGGACTTGGCAGCGCGTCAAGGATTTCAGAACGTTAGGCGCCGAAAACTGTCCCTTTTTCACCACCCGTAAGTGGGGCTGCCTCGCAGCCGGCATTAGGGCAGTGGAGGGCCTTAAATTCCAGATTGTATCACAGGTTATATATGTCTATTCCTCGAGCAAGTATTGCGTAGGCGCCCGGGCCAGCTTGCCCTGAACCTGATTGCCCTGATCCGGGGCCCTTTTCAACATCGCAGATAAGAAAGGCCCTGGATAGGACGAGTGCGAGGGGTGGTTGAAGCCACCCCACGCTCTCGTCACCCTTCATCCTCGGCTCGACCTGGTTTTCTTGGCCGGCGCGACAATGGGGTCTTTTTGCTTTGGCGGGGCGGCTTCCTCAACCGGCGTGGTGAGCTCAGGCCCTTCAATCGGCTCCGCCTTGCGGGTTCCGGCCTCCGGGTCTGCAAGCTCCTGAAACGCAGGGGCGTCAATACGTTCCACCGAATCGTTGTCGTTCCAAGGTCCAAGAAGGTCCTTCTCACCCCTATCGCCATCGCCGGTCGACGTGTTGAAAAACTGGTCGACCATCTTCGGCGTCGGCTTGATGACCCCAATCATCAACGGGTCTTTACCCATTGCTTCAAGCGCAACCATAAAAGCTTTCAGATGCGTGATCTCGCGCGTCATCAGGAACTGCAGGGCATCCTTGCTCCCCTGATCGTCGCAAAAGTCGATCAACCGCTCGTAGACGATTTTGGCGCGGGCCTCGGCGGCGATATTGCTCCGCAAGTCGACGTCGAGCTCGCCGGTGATCTTGAGGTAGTCGGCGGTCCACGCATTACCGACTGAGTTGTACAAATTGACGCCGCCGCCGCCGCAAATCGCCACGAGGGGATCCGCATCTGCCGCTTCGCGGCTCGTCTTTGTGGGCTTGAGATGCATTCTCGCCAAGGTGCCGATGACCTCGAGGTGGCTGAGTTCCTCCGTGCCGATGTCCATCAGCAGGTCCTTCAGGCCGGGATCCTCGCAATTCAGACCTTGAATTGAATATTGCATCGCCGCGGCCAGCTCTCCATTCGCGCCGCCGAATTGTTCAAGAAGCATTTTGCCAAAACGAGGATCTGCTTCTCCAACGTTTACGGTATACATCAGTTTTTTTACGTGGTGGTACATGGTCGCTCCCTAACCTCAACGGCTCCAGCAAATTAAACAGGAGCGGATGCTCATTGTTCCAAGGGTTATTCGGGCGAGGGCGCGGCGGCGCGCGCCGAACCCAACCATGCGCGGTTCCGCCCTGGCCGTTCACGAGCCGTCAATCTGGGAGATGCTGCCGGTCGGCCTCGGCGGACTTGGCCGGGCGAACTCCGGGCGAAAAACCGCCGCTGCCGCGGCATAAGAAGTCGCCGCCCGTCGGCTTGCCGCTAGCGCGAGCCCGTCGTTATGAGGATTGGCGCGCGATTTTGGGGCAGCGAGCCGGTGAAAACAAAGCCCCGCGTTGGGAGGTCTCCGACGCGGGGCCCAGATGCGCGCGTTGTGATGCGACCGCGCGGTAACGAACACTTTTTACTTGCTACAACTCAAAAGGCAATCCGACATAAAAGCTGGGGCAGTTCGGACATGTTGGCGCAGATCCGTTGTTCCGCTAAGGCGCGATTCGCTAGACAGGGCTTAAGCCCTGGCGGAGCCTTGCGCGGTCAACGGACGCTGCCCTGCTTGAGGCAGTCCAGCGAGGCGTGGCCCCTCGTCTCGAGGCCGCCGGCTTGCCCGCGAAATCACTGCGTCGCGCAGGTTTCTTTGACGCCCTTCATCGTCAGAGTGGCGCTCTGCCCTTTGATCCAGAACTCGATGTCGGCGTTGGCGTAGCGCCCCCCATCGGCGGATAGGACTTGCGGCAATGTCAGTTCGCGCCCCGTTCCAAAGGTCAGCCCGACGCTCCCCTTGGCCGTGTCCGGCGGAGAAAAGTTTGCCGTGAGCTTCGAGCCGTCGCTGCACGTGTAGCGCGCCTCGGTCGCGAGCGCGGGGCCGGCGAGCGTGAGGATCGTGGTCGCGCTCGCGAGGGCGAATTTGTTCACGAACCGCGCCATTTTTCGTCTCCTGGAGCCTGAAAGGCGACGGAAATTTACGCGCATTACGCGATTCCCGTCTGCAAACGGGCATCGGTCGATAATGATGGGACTGGAATAGCCGTGAGGACAAGGCCCTCTCCCGAGCCAACGCCGAAGACACGAATCCCGGTGCAGACTCCTACACCGCCTTCCAGCGCGCCACATCACACGGGTGCGCGGTCGAAGCGGGCGCGCGCGTCATGGATATCGGAATAACGGCGGTCGGCCCAATCGACGAGGCTCGCCATCGGGTCCAGCAGGGATTGGCCTAGCGGGGAAAGGCGATATTCAACGCTCGGCGGCTTGGTCGGAAAGACATGGCGGGTGATCAGTCCATCGCGCTCCAAATCGCGCAGGGTCTGGGTGAGCATACGCTTGGAGATGTCGCGAATAGCCCGGTGAAGCTCGCTGAAGCGCTGTGGTCGCGTCGCGAGGGTCGCGATCATGAGTATGCTCCATTTGTCGCCGATGCGGTCGAGCACGTCGCGCACCGGGCAGTGTACGGGTCCGACTGACTGGGAATCGTCAAATTGGTATCGACTGAAACGCTCGATCGCGCTCACTGCATTGCTCATACGGGTTCCCTTGATCTCACCTGGTAACAAAAAGCTGCCTCCTTGCGACGTAGAACAGAGGTCTTTATTTGAGACCTGCCCCCAAATATAGACCATATGGGGCCAGGAGCAAGCACATGTTTTTAGTGATGGGAATTACGGGAAAAGTTGGCGGCGCGACGGCAACGCATTTGCTGGCGCAAGGCAAGAAGGTGCGCGCGCTGGTCCGCGACCGCGCGAAGGCGGCAAGCTGGACGGACCAGGACGTCGAACTGGTCGATGGCGACTGGAACGATGCGGCCGCCATCGAGC
>DATDHT010000245.1:0-8987 GCA_036521435.1 Roseiarcus sp. | reverse complement strand
TTGTTCCTTTTTGGAATGTTCAGCGCAGGCGATCGGCGAGCGCTATTTTGACCGCAGCCGGCGCATGCAGGGCGCCGAGCACGGTGATCGATTCGATGGTCGCCCGGGCGAGATCGGGTGTGACGTCGTCGGCGATGACCGCAAGGCCCAGCACGCGGATCTCAAGCTTTTCGCCCGCCGCCTGGACGGCTTCGAGGTCCTCGCGGGCAAAGGTTCGCAGGCCCATTTCGAGGGTCAGGCGCGAGGCCGCCTGCTTCGCAATGTCGGCATGGGTCGCGAGTTGGTTGCGGATCGCGGTGCGAATGAAGTCCGAGCGATTGGAATAGAAGCCGTCGCGCACCAGAAGATCGATCGATCCGAGATCGACGAATCCTAGGTTGATGGTGAGCTTCTCACTGTCGGGTGTCTTAGCGTATTGCGAGTGACTGGGCATAGTCCATCCATGTGGATGCCGGATGGATGGCATATGGAGTGAAAGCCGGAGTCCGTCAAGGGCGTCGCAGCAACGAGCGCCCGGGCGGCGGCTGGCAGCCTCGGGTTCAGCCGGGGCCGCTTCAACGACACTTTCCGTCCCGCCGAAGGACAGAAAACCACACTTATGCCATTGACAAGATTGAGTCGCAGCCAAGTACGCGCACGGCCGGCGCCGTGGCTTTGGGGGGCAGCGCGCCGCTTAGCGCTCGGCGGCTTGGGCGCCGCCAGCCGTCAGGAGCGGCGGCTTACGGCTTCACCCACTTGCCGTTGGCCTTCGACGACTTGACCGCCGCCTCGATAAATTCAAGGCCCTTGACCCCGTCGCCGATGGTCGGGAAATGGGCGGACTTGAGCGGCTTTTTGCCCACCCGGGCGGCTTTGATCGCCAGCGCAACCTCCGAATAGATGTTGGCGAAGCCCTCGAGATAGCCTTCCGGGTGGCCGGGCGGAATGCGCGTCACCCGCGCCGCCGCCTCGCCCGAATCCGGCCCGCCGCGGGTGACGATCCGGGTCGATTGCCCGAGCGGCGTCCAGAAGAGGTGGTTCGGATTGTCCTGCCGCCAGTGGAAGCCGCCCTTTGTGCCGTAGACGCGCAGCATGAGGCCGTTCTCGTTGCCGGGCGCCACCTGGCTCGCCCAGATCGCGCCGCGCGCGCCATTGGAATAGCGCAGCATGATCTGCGCATTGTCGTCGAGACGGCGCCCCGCGCCGAACGAGGTGAGTTCGGCGGCGAGTTCGGCAAGCTCGAGCCCGGTCACATAGTCGGCAAGATTATAGGCGTGGGTGCCGATGTCGCCGAGCGATCCGCCCGCGCCCGAACGTTTCGGATCGACGCGCCACTCGGCCTGCTTGTTGCCCGTGGTCTCGGTCGCGGCGCTCAGCCAATCCTGTGGATATTCGGACTGAACGAGGCGGATCTGCCCAAGATCGCCCGCGCGGACCATCTCGCGCATCCGGCGCACCAGCGGATAGCCGGTGTAATTGTGCGTCAGCGCGAAGACGAGGCCCGATTTTTCAACCGCGTCGCGCATCTTCTTCGCTTCCGCGAGACTGACCGTCAGCGGCTTGTCGCAGATGACGTGAATCCCAGCCTTGAGGAACGCATAGGTCGGCCCGGCGTGGACATTGTTCGGGGTGACGATGGCGACCGCCTCGATCCCGTCGGGGCGCTTGGCTTCCCCTTTCGCCATGCTCGCGTAGTCGTCGTAGATCCGGTCAGCGGCGAGACCAAGCGCCTGGCCCGAGCGCCGCGCCTTCTCCGGCGTCGCCGACAAGGCGCCGGCGGCGAGCTCGTAATGGTCGTCGATGCGCGAAGCGATGCGGTGAACCGCGCCGATAAAGGCGCCCTCGCCGCCGCCGACCATGCCCAATCGGATTCTGCCGCCCTTGTTGGCGTCGCCGCGTCCCTCGATGGCCATGGCTCTGTCTCCTCCCTGGCGCGGGCTATGAAGCTCGCGCTCGATTGCTTTCAAATTGGCCTGCCGCCGGCTCCCCCTCGCGCGTCCCGCCCCTCGCCTGGTCGCAGCGAAGTCCCCTTGTGAACGCTGCCGAGACGCACCCCGTGACGTTACGTCGTCCGTCGAAAATAGACGCCGCCAAGGCGCGTCGAGCGTCGCACAGTCCTGACGAACCGGGCAATAGCCTTTTGGCGCGCGCTTACAGAACAGTAACCTGCAAGGGTTAAAGCAGGTCTGGTTCGAATGATTTGGACCTCTCCGTCGCGTCGCCGCCGCACAGAAGCGCGCCCCGCGCCCGCCATGATGGCCGCCCGAAGCGCGTTGATCATAGGTCGGCTGGGATGCGTCACACAAAATACGAATCTGTCCTTCGAGCTTGCTCAGAAGCGCTCGCGAGGCCCGCGCGGCGCCTTTCTCGCGCGTTCTCCCCAACTAGATCGGCGCGGTCATGAAACTGGCGCGGTTCCTCAGATCGCAAGCCCACGCGGCCTACGCTCTCGTCGCCGTCTTTCTTGGCGCTGTCGCGCTGGCCGCGCTGGGGTCGTTCATTCCGAACCAGGCGCTCAGCGCGCTGCGGTCTTTGATTCCGGGCGAGACTCCGTTCTTTCAGCTTCTGCTGCTCGGCTGGATCGGCGTTGGCCTCGGTCGTCTGACGATCAAAGCCACGCCGCGCCCAGCCGAGAGCGTAGGGCCAGCCAAGGCGCGTGGAGAGCCAGCCGAAAGGGACGAGAAGGTCGACCGGGTGCTCCGCCAGGTCGCAAAGGTGCTGCAGGCCCATTTGACTGACAGCGACAGCTTTTCCGAGCGACTCGATGGCCACAACCAGCGACTGTCGCGGCATGAATCCGTTGGCCCGATCAAGGAGATCGTATTGGCCCTCATCGAGGACAATCGCGATATGCGCGATAGGCTCGACAACGTCAGGAACCAGCTCGAAGAATCGCGTCTGCAAGTCGTGCACCTGCAAACGAATCTCGAACGCGCGGAAGAAGCTGGATTGCGCGACGTCGTGACTGCGATCGGCAATCGCCGCTTCTTCGACGCGAGCTTCATGGAGGAGGTGGAGAAGGCGCGCAGGCTGGGTGACCACATGTGCCTCGCGCTCGCCGATATCGATAAGTTCAAGCATGTCAACGACCGTTTCGGCCATATGGTCGGCGACCGCCTGTTGCGGCTGTTCGCCAACATCCTGGTGCAAAACGTGCGCGGACAAGACAAGGTCGCGCGCTTCGGCGGCGAGGAGTTCGCGCTGATCTTCCCCGGCGCGCGCCTCGGCGAGGCGGTGACCGCGGTCGAACGGATCCGAATCGTGCTCGAGTCCAAGCAATGGACGATTGAACCGAGCGGCGAGCGGATCAGCAAGGTGACCGCGTCGTTCGGGGTGGCCAAGCTGAGGGCTGACGAATCGCCCAATGACCTGCTGCGGCGCGTCGATGAACGCCTCTACGAGGCCAAAGTCCAGGGAAGGAACCGCGTCGTGGCCGATGATCCCAATGACGAAACCTCCCAATCGTCGCCTCGCGACAGACGCGCCGCGACCGGCTGACCCGCTCGCGGGATCGCGCGACCATGTCCGACCGCCGCGCCGATGCGTTTCAGCGCGCCCTCGACGACGCGGGCCGGAAGGATCGCGCGCCGAACGACAGCGGCGGGGGGCCGACGGGAGGTTTCCGCTTGCGCGGCGTCGCCTTCGGCGCGGCGCCAGGTTCGGGCGGTAAGGCGCGGTTTGGCCTCGCCTTGGACTGGACGGACGAACTCACGGACCGGCCTGCCCCGCCGCCGCAACCTCCGTTGCGCGAACCTGCCCGGCGTTCCGGCGATACCTCGGCCGAGATCGCGACCGAGCTCGGCCTTGGGACGGCGCTGACACTCGATCAGCTTACGTCTCGCTGGCGCGATTTTGTCTGGCGCAATCATCCCGATCGCCAGCCCATGGATGCCCGTGAGGGCGCCAACGCTCGGGTGGCCATCGCCAACACCCTCTACGATCGGGCGCGGCGGGATCTTGCCAAGGCGCGGTAGCCCTTCTCGTCCGTCGGCGCGGTCGCATGGGAGATCACCAAACGAAGATGATCGACGTCGGTCAGGACCACCGTCGGTCCCCGCGCTCAAACCCCGCGACCGCAGCCACGCGTGAGGCCGCTAGTGCGACAGGAACTTAAACGGCTCCGCCGGGGCGAACTTGTCGGAAACTTCGCCTGAGAGAATGGGGTGACCGCTCAGGTCGAGCTTAGCAGGCGCGGACCCCTCCGCGAGGTTCAGCTTCGCCACGTCGACCCAGAAGATCGAGGGGCTATATGAGGACTCGAAAAAGTAGCGCTTGGCGCCGGTGTCGGACACCGTCCGCCAGATTGTCGCGGCGATGTTCGGCTTCTCGGGGTCGGCGAGACCGAGCGGAACCGAGATCGAGCGGATCAGGGAAAAGGCGGTCGCGACCGCGAGCCTCGGGTCTTTCTCCTTCGGCGCCGCGTTGAGGCTCCAGCTCATGCGGACGAAGCGATCGGCGGAGCCGATCGTTCCCGGCTGGAAATTGAGGCCGTTGACGCCTTTCCAATAGGTGTTGATCGCGAGCTGCTGGTCGAAACTCGGGGAGTTGGTCATCACCGTAAATTTGCGGTCGTGGTGGATGACGAGTTTGCCGCCGATATATTCGAAGATCGCGCTGTCGCCCGAAGCGTCGGCGAGTGCAAGGTGACCGCCGGCCTTCTTTCCGCCGGGCAAATCCGGCGCGACGATTGCGAACGGCTCCTTGCTGAGCGCGTCGACGGCCTCCGCCACTGTGCTGAAATTGTCGAGCGCGTATTGGGGCCAGGCGCCGACGGAGATCAGCGGCTTCCCCGAAGCCTTGGCGTCGCCGTAGTCGCTCTCGACGAGGTAGAGAGCATTGGCGACGAGACCGGCATCGTTCATCCCGTCGACAGTGGCGATATTGTAGAACGAAGAGATCACCGAGCCATGTTTCGACGTCCATTCGACTGAGCCGGGACCGGCGGCGCCGTCGCGCTTGAGGCCTTTCGGAAAGGACCAGAGGTCTGTGGCTGGATCCACCGCCCAATCCATGGAGCGGCCGACGATGCAGCTGTTCGTGCCTGTCTCATAAATGAAACGGGTGCACGCCAACGCATCGAAGCTCATGCATGCGATCGTCGCGGACGCGACGAGGGCGACCAGTCGGCTGTTCCTCATTTTTTCCGTCTCCCCGAGCTCGTGAAAAGTGCGCCGGCGAAAGAGGGCTTGATGCTCTTTCGCCGACGCGATTGCGATCAGCTTTTGTCTTCAGCGGCGGACCCCCATGCCGGCGCGATAGACGCCGTGCGCGCAGACGACGGCATTCGCTTCGACCCGCGGAGCCGCCATCAGACCGAGCGCCAGCAATTCGTTCGACTGTCGCCATCGTCGCCGCCCCCAGAACAACAGCGCGCATCCCTCAAAAAGAGAGCGACTTTTATCACTTCCTAGACCTCAGCCCACCAAGGAATCCGCTCAAGCCAGGCTTCTGCAAGAATTTTTGGGGAATGTCACCGGGCCGGGCTCAAAGGCGCCGCGAAAGCATCGCCAGTTGTCGCGGCATGGATAGGGAGGCTATTCGAAGATTCTCTTGCGAGTGAAAAGCGAGGCGCCGTTCGCGCCCTTCGCGACAGACAGAAGCTCCTTGCCCTTGTCGTCGAGCAGGACCCAACCGCCGTTTCGCGGAACAATTGCCCCGATACGGCCTAGGCCCGCAACGTTGTCTCCGGGCGCGGCCGGGTGGATCGCGCCGTCGATTTTCAGCCAAACGCGATCGGCTTCCGCGCCGACAATCTCAATCGGCCGCGCCCCCAGCGCGGGTTTGCCGACGGAAGCAGCGAGCGAGCCCGTCGCGGCCAGATCGACTGCGGTCGAGGCGTCCGCCGGCGGCGACGCGGGGTCGTGAACGGCGCCGCCCGGCCCGCGCGGCTGGGCGAAGATCGCCAGATGCTCCATGCCATTGATGCGCGTCTTCCCCGCGCCGTAGGCGAGCATATAGATGGCGAACGCGGCGGAAGTGCTCGCGAGCGCCATCCCGACCGCGCGGATCACCGTTTCGTGGGCAGGGGCCATCGCTTCCTCAAGTCTCGGCGGTTTTAGGTTCGTTGCGCAGCGCCGCGGCGAGGTCGATGAAGGGATCGTCGCACCGGGCTGCGTCCATCGTCTGATTCATCGCCTCATAAATGCGCGGGGTCGATTTGATCGCCTTATCGACGACTGGGTCGGCGCCGGCCGTGTAGCCGCCCATCAGGCGCAGCTCGCGGGTTTCCTCGTACCGCGCAATCATCGAGCGCAGGCTCTGAACCACCTTGCGCTGTTCCGGCCTCCACAACGGGTTCGTCATCCGAGACACCGAAGAGAGAATGTTGACGGCCGGGTATCGCCCCTCGTCTGCAATGGCGCGATCCAACACGATGTGCCCGTCCAGGGCGCCCCGAATTGCATCAGCGACCGGATCGTTGTGATCGTCTCCGTCCACCAGGACGGAGAAGATCCCGGTGATCGCGCCTGACCCTTCAACGCCGGGTCCCGCGCGCTCCAGCAGCCGCGGCAGATCGCTGAAGACGCTTGGCGCATAGCCGCGGGCGACGGCCGGCTCTCCCGCGGCCAGCGCCACGTCGCGCGCGGCATGCGCGAAGCGCGTGACCGAGTCGACGATCAGCAACACCGACTCGCCCATGTCCCGGAAGTATTCGGCGATCGCCATCGCCGTTTTCGGAGCCAGCCTGCGCATCATCGGGCTCTCGTCGCCAGTCGCGACGACCGCGACCGCGGAGCTGCGATTCTCCCCCAAGGTGTCGTGAAGAAATTCCTGCACTTCGCGGCCCCGCTCGCCAACGAGCGCAATGACGATCGTGTCGATCGGAGTCGCTCGGGCGAGCATCGCGAGGAGCGACGACTTGCCGACGCCTGAGCCGGCGAAAATCCCCACCCTCTGTCCAACACATAATGGCGTGAACAGGTCCACGACGCGCACGCCAGTGCGCAGCGGCGCGTGAACGCGCGCGCGCCGGAGGGGCGGCGGAGGCGAAGCGTCGAGCGGCGCCGACCTGTCTCCCCTCAAGAGCTCCCCCGCGCCGTCGATTGGCCGGCCGAGCGCGTCGATGACGCGCCCCTTCCAGGATCGATGCGGCGACAGCGACAGGGTCTCGGTTCGAAAGGCGCGCGCGCCGATCGTCACCTCGCTACGCGTGTCGAACGGCTTGAGCGTGGCCGAGGAATCGTCGATCCTGACCACTTCGCCGATCTCGATGCGATCGCCGACATCAACGCCGACGCACTCGCCCAATTTAAGAAAGCGGGACAGGCCAGCCACTCGATAGTGAGATGTCGAGACCTCGACGACGGAACCGCTCACACGCGTGGCCGGAAGCGTCTGCAATCCTTGCGCGACCCGCTGTTCCAGACGCTCAAGCGGCGGCAGAATGTCAGGATCGGCGTCCGTCATGCCGATGCCCCGAGAGCCTTGATCGCGTCCTGCAGCGACGTCTCGGACTGCGAGGTTTCGGCCGCGACCCCGTCGAAGGCCCGCGTCACCTCGATCAATCTGGTCATCTCGCGCACCGGATCGACGTTCGAGTTTTCAACTGCGCCCTGAACGACGCCGTCGCGGGTGAAATCGAGGATCGGCGTCGCCGGCTTGTCGGGTACGACGCCTGAGTTTTCCGCCCGTTTCAAGTTGGCGGTCGGATCGATGGCGAACAGCCCAATCGCCCCGACTTGCCGTCCGCTCTGCGTGATCATTCCGTCGGCGGAAACAGTCAAAGCTCCGGCCGCGCTGTCGACGAGGATGGGCGCACCGCCCGCATCAAGGAGCGGGTCGCCGCTCATGGTGCGCAAGGTTCCAGACTCGTCAATCTGGACCCGGCCGTCGCGCGTGTAAGCCGGCCCTTGAGGAGTCTGGATTCCGAACCAGCCGTCGCCCTGCACGGCGAAGTCCAGCGAATTGTCAGTCTTCGTGAGGCCGCCGAGACGCCGCGATATAAAATCGGAGCCGCTCGAGGCATAGCCGAGCCGCGCGTCGCCAGCCTTGGCCATTTCCGTCTCGAACGACACGCCGGTTCCGCGATAGCCAACGGTGTTCATGTTGGCGACGTTGTCGGCGATGGTTTCGAGCCGCCGCTCGAGCGCAACCTGAGCCGAGAGGGAGACATAGAGTCCGTTTTGCATCACGCCGTTCCGACGAGGCCTGAAGCCACGCCGGCCTTTCGCGGGAACGATCGTTCGGTCGGCTTGTCCGTGGCTGACTTCGCGCCTGACAGCTTCGCGTAAGTCTCGAGCCGCAAACCTTGCCACGTCTTCGCACCGGAGCGAATCTTGAATTTCGCCATTGGCCTCGTGATCACCGTCGGCTGCATCCTCGGCGGCTATGCGGCGCTTGGCGGGCATCTCGAGGTGCTGTTTCAGCCTTTCGAATTCGTCATCATCGCCGGATCCTCGCTTGGCATTTTCATCGTCGCCAACGCCATGTCGACGATCAAGGACTGCGGCAAGGCGTTCGTCGAGGCCGTGCTCGACAAAGCGCCGAAACCTCGTGATTTCCTGGACGTGCTCTCAGCTCTGCATGCGCTGATGCGGGAGCTCAGGGCCAAGTCCCGGAGCGAAGTCGAAACGCATTTCGACAATCCGCAGGAATCCGAGATCTTCAAAAACTTTCCCAAGCTGCTCGCGAACAAGGACCTCGTGACGTTCATCTGCGACTACGGCCGTCTCATCATCATCGGCAACGCGCGGACGCACGAAATCGAAGCGCTGATGGATGAAGAAATCGAAACCCTGGCGCATGACCGATACAAGCCGGTGCACGCCTTTCAGGCGGTCGCCGATGGACTGCCTGCGCTCGGCATCGTGGCCGCGGTGCTCGGCATCATCCACGCCATGGGCGCGCTTGATCAATCGCCTGAGATTCTCGGCGGGCTCATCGGCGCGGCGCTGGTCGGCACCTTCGCCGGCATCTTCTTGTCGTATGCGATCCTGGCGCCGATCGCGCAGAAAGTTAAAACGGTGCGGCAAAAGCAGCTCAGGCTGTTTACCCTGGTGAAGCAAAGC
>DATDHT010000244.1:0-8071 GCA_036521435.1 Roseiarcus sp. | reverse complement strand
GTCTCGATCTGGCAGAAGAAGGTGCTGCGCCGGTTCGCGGCGACGAACTTATCCACGACGGAGCCGGGGCGATAGCGATCGTGGGAGACCTGGAGGGCGACGCCGCGCCCTCCATCGGGTGTGTATTTCATTGATTTGAGGATGTGGCGCGCTTCATCGACGTTGCCGACCATGGGCAACATCAGGCCCTCGGCGCCCATGTCCATTGCGCGAGCGATGTGATGATATTCCTTCGACGGAACTCGTACGATCACCGGCAGATCGGCGGCCTCGAAATAGCGGATGGCGCTCTTCACCGTCTCGAAACCGAATCCGGAATGCTCGAGATCGAAGAGCACAAAGTCGCAACCCGCCGATTTGAGAATATGCCCAATCCCGGGCGTGGCGAACTCCACGACGAAATGCCCGAGCTTTGGCTTCTTGGTCTGAGCCAGATCCTTCAGGCCTTGCGCTGTCATGCTTTCTTTCCTTGCCTTGCCACTCAGGGCGCGTGCTTGTTGTCGACTTCGACGCGTGCGACTGCGTAAGGGCCTAGGTTCAGCTCCGCTTCCTCGAGCGGACGCTTCAGCGCCTCCAGCGCATCCAACGAAGCGACCGCTTTCTCGAATACGGAGGAATCGAGGACGCTCGCTTTCAGTCGCGAATCCTCGACGCCCCCTAAGCGAATCGTCAGCGGTTCCGCTGTGAGATTCCCGAGCCAGAGCACGATGCGCGCCCCTTCCCGCCACGCGAGTGCGGCCACCTTACCCGGTTCGGCCAATTTCCTCTCGACAAGATGATGGCCGCCGCCATCCACGAGGCCGGCCATTACATGGAACGCCGGGTAGACGGCAGGGCCGTCAAGCGAATCGAAATAGGGCTGCGGATGATCGGCCGCAGGATCGTGAATGAACCCAAGCGCTCCGGCTACGGCGCCCATCGCGACCGCTGTCACCCCGCCATAGGCGCAGGCGCCGACATAGCCGAGCGTCCAGGCGGCGTTGAATAGGCCACGCTGGCGAGGGTCGCTGTTTGTGAGACAAACGCGCCTGTTGCCAGGATTGTCAAGCACGCCCTTGCCATAGGGGTTCATGCGGGCTGCGATGGCGCTCGGGCCGACGCGATAGGGTTTCTCGCCGATCATGGCCCTCGTCGACCCGATGATCGCCGGGAGGGTTTCGAGCGTCTCCATCACCGACCGATCGTCCGCCGCGTGCACGATCGAACAGGTGGTGTGGGTGATGAAATCGAAGAGCGCCGCTTTCGGCCGCTTGCGATTGAGCTCGGTGAAGGTGGAGAGCATGCCGCCACCCAATTTGACGCCGGGAAACGCAGCGCGCGCCGCCTTGGCAATCTCTTCCAGCGAGGGCTTCTCCGGACGTGTGGCGCCCGGCTGCCAGGATTTCAGGTCTGCCGCGCTGGAGACCACAATCGAATCGATCTGAAGGCCCGCGCGCTCCGCCGCCGTGGCGACTTTCTGGAGCAACGCGCCTGCATTGGCCTCGTCGGGAACAACGATCTCGAGGACGATCTTCGCGGACGCGGCTTCGCCTACTCGCCGGATTCCCTCGAACTCGGAGAGAGCCGTGTTCTCCCGCATGTCGACGTGACAGACGAGGAACCGCGGCTTCAGCGACCGCAGGGCGTCAACGGCGACGGACGCCGCTTCGATCTCCTCATTGGGCAGCGCGACTCCGAGTTCGGGCATGCGAAATGGAGAATCCTGACCCAGTTCAATCGCGATGGCGTGGCTTTTCCTCCCAACGCGACTGGCGCCGGCTCCCGTAAACGACAAGCGCACCGACTGCTCATGCCGGCTTCCCTTGGCGAGTGTGTATCCCCACGGCAACGCCAGCGGCCGCACATAGGTCTTGTATGACGCATCGGTCCAGTTGCGCTGGTCCTCCATCTCGAACGCGTCGCCTTCCATCCGGCACGTCGCCCACAGTCCAGGAGCCGTCTCATGGGAGAGCGCGCGGATGTCGAAAACCGGCTGCGATGGACTGATCCGTTCGGGGAAGCGGGTCTCCTCCTCGCGACCGTCGACATGCATGACCTTGAGCCTCTCGCCGGCAAGCCCGGCGGGATGCAGCACCACGAAGCCAGCGCGATTCGTCACGAAATCCGTCTCCGGCGTCGCAACGGCCTCGAACACGAGCGCGCCGTCGTTCGACCCGGAGATGCGGGCCGCGTACTGAAGCCGTTGATTGGCGTCCGCGCACACTGCCCGGTACTCGACAGTGAAGCTTCCGGCTTCTTCCTTGACCGACATCGAGTCGATCTGCGGCGTGTATGTTCCCCAGTTCTGGTCCCGAACCAGAAACGCTATGCCGCGAAGCGCTTCGACACTCTCGAACGCGACATAACGCAACTGGCCATTTTCAAGCTCCGCCGTGAGCGGGCCGGCGGTCAGTTTCCGGCTCGGCGGATCGATCTCTTCCGTTCCGCAAAGCTTAACCGCACGGGACGGCGCAACGCGCTCGTTTGCGTCTGACATCGCGCTCACTCTGGCAAAGCCTTTCCCGTACCGGGATCGAACAGGACCGCACGACGCAAGTTGATGTCAACCTGAATCCGTTCCCCCGCGCGAGTGACGTCTTGGGTCTGGAGTTCGGCGATCGCCGGCTGTCCGGCCAGTCTGAATGTCGCGTAACTGCGCGACCCCGTCGGCTGCACGAGTTCGATCTCTGAATCAACACGCGCCTGGCCGTCGGCCACGGGGTCCGCGGTCGCGTGCCTGACGTGCTCCGGCCTGAATCCGAGGATTACGTCGGCGCCCTCGCCCGCTCCCGAATCCCGTCCTAGCGGCAGGTCAAGAATTGGGCCGCCGTCGCCGAGCCTCACTCTTGCGCCTCCAGCCGTCCGTTCGAGTTTGCCCTTGACGAAGTTCATCCGCGGCGACCCGAGGAACCCGGCGACGAACAATGTCGCGGGTCTCTCGAAGAGATCGAGCGGCGCGCCTTGCTGCTCGATCACGCCATCGCGCAGGAGCACGATCCGATCGGCGAGCGTCATCGCCTCGACCTGATCATGGGTTACATAGATCATAGTCGTTGCGACTTCCTGATGGAGGCGCTTGATCTCGCCTCGCATATCGTCTCGGAGCTGCGCGTCGAGATTGGACAGTGGCTCGTCGAACAGGAAGACCCGCGGATTGCGCACCATCGCGCGCCCGATCGCGACGCGCTGGCGCTGGCCGCCGGAGAGCTGGCGCGGATAGCGTTCAAGAAGCGGGCGCACACCCAGCATGCCCGCGACGCGCTTCACCCGCTCTTCGATCTCCGGCTTGGGCATTCGACGCGCACGCAAACTGAGGGAAATATTGCCGAACACCGTCATGTGCGGATAGAGCGCGTAGTCTTGGAACACCATCGCGACATCACGGTCGCGCGGACGCATGTTATTGACGATCTCGCCGCCGATTTCGATATCCCCCGAATCGGCGACCTCGAGCCCGGCGATCGTGCGCAGAAGCGTGCTCTTGCCGCATCCGGACGGTCCGACAAGCACGGTGAATTCCCCGTCCGGGATGTCGAGATCGACGCCGCGGACGGCGTGAACCGAGCCGTAACTCTTGTGAAGGGCGCCGATTCTGACGTTGGCCATGGCGGTTTGTTCAGTTCATCCCCTGATCGCGCCGAGGGTGAGCCCGCGCACTAGATGGCGTTGGACCAGCATGCCAAGAATGATGGACGGCGCGAGCGACGTCGTCGCCAGCGCGCAGGCCTCGCCATATTGCGCGCCCTGAAAGCCGAGGAAAGCGCGAAAGATGGTCGGCAGCGTGAAGGCGTGGCGGCTCGTGAGGATGAGCGCGAAGAAGAACTCCGTCCACACGGCGATGAAGACGAAAACGGCGGCTGCGGCGACGCCGGGAGCGGCGAGCGGAGTTGCGACCATCCAGAAGGTCTGCCAGCGGCTGAGGCCGTCGACCCACGCCGCTTCCTCAAGTGACTTGGGCAATTGCTGGAAATAGGCGTACATCATCCACACCGACAGCGGCAGCGTCATGAATGTGTAGGCGAGAACGAGACCTGTAAGCGTGTCGTAGAGACCCCACGTCCGAAACAGAAGGAAAATCGGCAGTACGATCGCCACCGGAGGCAGGAAGCGCTGGGAGAGAACCCAAAGCGCGAGATGTCGTCCGCCCGTGTTGAAGCGCGCGAGGCTGTAGGCCATCATCGTACCCATCAGAGTCGAAAGCAGGGTCGCGGCGGACGCGATGATCAGGCTATTGATGAGCCCTTGCAATCCCCGGTAGGAGAAGAGCGCCGCCGTGTAATGCACGATCGTCGGATTCGCAGGGAACCAGACCGGCGGCGTCGTCAGATAGTCGCTGCTCGGCTTGATTGAGGTGATGACGACCCAATAGAGCGGCACAAGAACAAAAATAACAAACAACCCGATCGTCAAAACGCGCGCGAAACCCGCCCGCAGGCTTCCCGCTCTCAGGGAAAGGAGCGCCCTCGCCATCACGCCGTCTCCGCCTTCAAAAGACGCCGCACGAGCGGAATGATGACAGCGGACAGAAGAATGAGAAACATCCAGCTCCCCGCCGTCGCGATCGAGAGGTGAAACTGCTGGAACCCGATCTGATACAGATAGAAGGACGTCGTGTAGGTCGATGTGCCGGGACCGCCCCCGGTCAGCATGAAGATGACGTCGAAGAGCTTCACCGCATCGAGCACGCGGAGTGTGACGGCGAGCAGCATGACTGGTGCGAGGTGCGGCAGCGTCACATAGAGAAAGGTCTGGATCGCGCCGACGCCGTCGAGTTCCGCCGCCTCGTAGAGATGAGGCGGGATGGCCGCCAACCCCGCCAGCAGGATGACGAACATGAACGGCGTCCATTGCCAGACGTCGGCCAGCACGACCGAGAAGTAGACCCAGGGAACTTCGCCGACCCAGCTGATTTCGACCTGGTAGCCAAGCAACTGGCTCAGCAGGTAGTCGGCCGGCCCGAAGGGCCTCTGTAGGAACAAGGCCCACGACTGGCCGACGATCACCGGGCTGATGAAAAGGGGGACGATCAGGATCGACATGACGACCCCTCGTCCGCGGAACGTCCTCACCATCGCGAGCGCAAGCGCCAGACCAAGAACGAACTCGATGGCCACGACAGTGACCGACAATGCAATCGTCAGGCCAAGCGACGACCAAGCCAACGGATCATCGATGATCTGCTGGAAATTCTGTAGGCCTACAAAAGCGTGGCCGGGAATCTGGAAGTCGTAATTGACAAAGGCGACCCAGAGCGAGAACAGGAGAGGGTAGATGGAAAACGCCAGGATGATCAGAACAGCTGGCGCGACCATCAGCCATTTGAAATGGCGATCGGCCCAGGTTGAAGCGCGTCCTCGCCGGATTGACGGCGCCAGGGAAGCGGCGGTCCCAGTCTGACCCATGGCTGTTTTGTTCGAACTCGAGCTCAGCGTGACGACCGTGGGCTTCTAAGCGCCACGAAGACTTGCTCCGGCCGAGCGACGATGTGCACAACGCGCGGCCAGAGCTTTCGCAGTCATGTTTAGGTTATGTGCACGGCCTGACCGATCTTTTCGATTGTGTGGTCGGCGTAGCTGCCAGGTATTTTCAGGAATTCCTGATAAGCCGCCTTTTGCGCCGGCACGCCGAGCCTCTGCGTCGACGTATCCCATTCGGCGGCCGCCTTCTGCAGGGCAGCCTTCGGATCCTGGCCGCCCCAGACGGCCGAACACATCCGGTCAATGGACAGCGCATAGTCCTGCCAGCCGGGCATGATGATGTCGACCACGCCGCTGTTGGCGCATTCGCAAAGGTTGACAAGATACTCCCTGGCTGCGGGCCACAGCGCCCGATATTCATCGGACTTGTAGGTCGACAGCCGATAGGGATCGCGTAACGTATACGGAAGCATGGTGCGCACGAGAGAGAGCGGCGGCGCAGTGACCCATTGCATGAAGAGATAGGCCGCCTCTTCATTGTTGGACCCGGCCGCCAGCGCCCGCACGTAGCCGGACGCCATCTCGCCGTTGCCGCCGGGCACCACGGCATAGCCAACCTTGTCGGCTATGGTCGATTGGGGAATGAAATTAATCGCCTTGTCGCGCTGGGCATAGTTCGACGACATCCGGCCCGTCGGCGGCCAGGAAAAGATCATCGCAACCTTGCCCTGCAGCCATGCCGCCCACAGAGCGACTGCGTCGAGATCGTTGTTGCCGGGCATTGACGCCTTGTTCTGGGCGATCATTTGATTGAGCGTGGTCTCGCCCGCAGCGCTCGTCAGTTGGGCCTTCATGTCCGCGTCGAAGAATTTTCCTCCGTTGGCGCGGTACTGCTGCAGGAAGCTGAACTGGTTGCCGGGACTGCCGAACTTGCGGAAATGGGCCGCGCCATAAATGTTGGGCGCGAGCTGGTCGGTGATGAATTGGGCGACCTGCGCGTAATCGTCCCAAGTCGTTGGGACGGCCAAAGGTTTGCCGAACTTCGCCTGGTAAGCCGCTTTCAGCTTCGGATCGTCGAATACGTCCTTGCGGTAGTAAAGAGCGAACTGATCCCCGTCGTCGAACACGCCCCAGCTCTTGCCTTTGTACCGGGTAATCGACTTGTAGAGCGGGTGGTAGTCGTCCAGGTCCGCCTTGTTCATATACTTGGCGATATAGTCGTCGATCGGCGCGATGACGCCGCCGTTCGCCAGCGCCGGGATCCAGGCCGGCTCGATGTCGAGAACGTCGTACGCGCCGGAGCCCGCGATGTGTTCGGCGATCGGCTTGGAATACTGGTCGGGGTGCGGAAGCTCGACGACATTAAAATTGATGCCGGTCAATGCTTGCCACAACGGCCCGGAGAAATTCTTGGGCTCGAGTGCCTGAAGTCCCGCTTCATAGGTCAGATTGAGCGTGACCCCCTTATCCTTGTACTGCTGGGCCGCCTGGACCGCGCGGTAGGCTGAACCATCTGTCGGGCCTTCGCTCGACGCTTTCACGGCGGCGGCCTGCGCTTGACCCAGCGGAGTGCTCTTGTCGGCGAGTTCGACCTTCGAAACGTCCGCCATCGCCGCCCAAGCCTTCGATCCGGATGCGGTGTAGCCCAATCCCGGAAGCATTGCGGCTCCGCCAAGGAGCATGAATCTCGTCAGGAATTCGCGACGCGACGTGTCGCCCCTGAGCCAGGCGTCAACTTCTTCAGATAGACCGGAGTTGAACTCGCTCCGTTCCCGATCTTCCGTCATTTTTGCTTCCTCCCTCGATGCCCGCCGGCGATGTGGTTGGCCGGTCGCGCTCTTCTTGTCTAGGTCACATCCCATTCCGCCGAAGTCGGTGTGTTCGTGCGGCGCGCTGCGGTTCCGCGGTCACGTGAAATCATCTTCGTCGCCATGGCGCTAGAGAAGGCAAGGCGGCTGATGGAGCGTTGTTCAATCTCGCCCTCAATCGCCTCGGCGAAACTCAAGTAATGGCTCGAGGCGAGATGTTCATCGAACGCGACTTGATTCTCGTAGATTTCGTAGAGGACAAAACGTCGTGGCTCCTCTGGATCGAAGAGCACGTCGAAACGCTTGCAACCGACTTCGCGCTCTAGTGACGCTTTGGCGTTAACGGCGATCAGATCGCGAAATTGCGCTATGAAAGAAGGTTTCACAAGGAGCACGACTAGGGGCCGCATGATCCTCCTCTCAGCCTGCGTTGTCACCCGTCAGCGCCTTTGGAAAGCGAAGCTACCTGACGCCTCAGGGCTGTCAAATGCGGTACTACGCTAGTCACCTGGAACTGAAGTTAGTTTCATTGTAGAGTGTCGCTTTCACTTGGGTGGAGGCGAGATCATGGCCAACGCGACGGGCCGTCGAACGGCTCCAATAATCCTGAGCTCGGAAGAGCGGTCGTATCTTGAACGCCAGGTTCGCCGGCGCCGGGTTGCGCGATCACTTTCGGAGCGATGCCACGTCATCCTGAGATGCGCCGATGGCTTGCTGAGCAAATCCGTCGCCGATGAACTCGGGCTCCACGAGCACACCGTCGGGAAGTGGCGTCGGCGATTCTTGGCGGATCGCGTCGAAGGCCTGCTGGACGAGGCTCGCCCAGGAAGACCGAGAACGATCGACGACGATCAGGTGGCCGCCGTG
>DATDHT010000243.1:0-7663 GCA_036521435.1 Roseiarcus sp. | reverse complement strand
ATTCGTCGGTGGATTTCTACAGTTTCTTGCGCTCGAGCTACTATCAGACGCGCCGGGCGCAATTGCGTGAGGCGCAAGGCCTGCCGCCGCAGATCGAATCGCCGGCTACGATAGGCCCGGTCGTGGGGTCGCCCGCCACCGCAGGTCCTGGGGGCGGGGCGCCGGATTACACGATCCCGCCGCCGCAATAGGCGGACATTACGGAGTCGAGTTCGCCTGATCCGTCTGGCGCCCGAGAAAGCGGCGTCCTTCCACCCATTGCCAGACCGCGAGGCCTGGCAACCCTATCGCCAGCTCGCGAACCCGCTTGGTGAGAGAAATCGCCAGCGCCAGGTCCGCCGGCACGCCGAGGAGCGCCCCGAACAGGACCAGGCCGCCTTCCTGAGCGCCCAAAGCGCCTGGCACCATGAACGCCGCGCCGCGGACGCCGGCGCTGAGGCTTTCGAGGATGAAGGCGTCGGTCAGGGAAAGCGGGTGGCCGAGCGCCCACATCGTCAGCCAGGTCTCGCTGACGCCACTCACCCACCCGATAAGGCGAAGCAGGCTGGAATAGGAGAGGGCGGTGCGGCGGCGATAGGTCGCAACGACCGCGCCGTCGATGGCTTCGGCCCGCCCGGTGAAGCCGGACATCCAGCTCTTCGGCGCCAGTCGATGAGCCCATCTGATCAGCACGCCAAACATGCTGTTGTGTTGGATCCGGACGAAGATTGCGATCGCCGCCGCGAAGATTGCGACGCCGATCGTGAGCGCCCAAGCTGTCGCAGCCGCGTCGTGAGTCTTGCTGGCGGTGAGCAGCCCCACTCCGACGAGGACAAAGACGAGCTGGGTCGCCGAGCCGACCGTGATGTCGACCACCATGGTGGCGGTGGCCTGCGAGCCTGAAACGCCGCGTTGATGCGCGAGCCGCGCGCCGACGACGTCTCCGCCAACGCCGGCGACCGGAAGCAGCGTGCTGACGGATTCGCGGATCCAGCGCATCCAAATAAAGCTCGGAACGCTTAGGCGGCTTGAGGCCGGAAACAGCTGTCGCCAGGACGTCGCATCGAAAGACAGGGGAATGAGGTGAAGCAGCGTTATCGGCGCCAGCCACCAGCCCAGGACCTGCATGGCGGAACCCACCTCGGCGGCGCCGCTGTGGACGATCAGAAAAACGACGACCAGGAAACCGAGGAACGCGGCGACGATCAGCGATCTTGAAATAGCTTGGCTCCTGTCTGGGCGCGGGTCGCCCCTTAAGACTGCGCAGGGCTACGATCGCCGCGCGAAATCGTCTATCAGCAATCGTCGCCGAGGTGGAGTGCCGGGCGTCGCCCGTGCGGATCGCGAACCACCCATGCCCGAAGCGCCGATTTTGTTAGTGCTTGCCGCTTCCGCGGCCTCGCCGGGGGCGGCGGGCATGCCGCGCGGGCTGGATCGCGACCCGATCATCCTGGGGCTCAGCCTCATTCAGCGCACGGCGCTCGCGGCGCGTCGCGCCGGCTATGCCGAGGTCTTTCTCCTTGGAGGCGGTGACGGCAAGGCGCCCGGAATCGCCGCCGTCGCCGACTGGACAAGCCTCATCGCGTCGCTCTCCTCCGCTCCCGCATCGTCGTTGATCATCGCGCCTGCCGCCATTCTCGCGGAAGGCGAGTGGCTGGAGCGGCTGGCCTCAGCTCGCATCGAACCGGCCGGCTGGGGGACCATCCCGAACCGGATCGTGATGCTTCCGGCCGCTTCGGTTTCGGACGCGGCGAAGGCGTTGGACCCGGACGGCGGTGCCCGCGGCTTTCGCGAACTCGAGGCCCGGCTCGCTTTGCGCTTTGGCCCGCCCGCCCGTATTCTTGCGGCGATCGATCCCATGATCGTCGAGACGCCGGCCGACGTCGGCGCCGCGGAACGGCGGCTTCTCAAGTCGCTGGTCAAGGAGACCGACGGGTTCATGGCCCGCCACGTCGAGCGGCCGATCTCGTTGCAGATTTCGCGCCGCCTGGCGGGAACCGCGATCACGCCCAATCAGATGAGCCTGATTTCGGTCGCGGTCGGGGTCTCTGGCGGGCCGTTTTTCCTGTCCTCGCGCCCGGTTCTGCAAACCATCGGGGCGCTCCTGTTTCTGGCGCATTCGATCCTCGACGGCTGTGACGGCGAACTGGCGCGGCTCAAATTTCAGCAGTCGCGCTGGGGCGGAATCCTTGATTTTTGGGGCGACAACGTCGTGCACACGGTCATTTTCGGCTGCATGGGCGTCGGCTGGAGCTTGGCCGCGGGCTCCATCTGGCCGCTCGCGCTCGGCGCCGGCGCCGTGCTCGGGACCTTGGGCTCGGCCGGCTTCGTCTATTGGCGCCTGATGCGCTCGAAGGACGGCGGCGACACGCTCTTCACCTCGGTGTCCGATACGCCCGAGCGGCCGCTGACGCGGCTCCTCGACTCCGCCTCGCGCCGCGATTTCATCTATCTCGTGATCCTGCTTGCGCTTTTCGGCCGATCGAACTGGTTTCTGGTCATGGCCGGGATCGGCGCGCCAATCTATTTTTTCCTGGTGCTTTTTGCCGCGCGCCCGCGGGGGTCCTCGGAGGGAGGCGAGTCGACGGTCGCGCCGGGCGCCAATCGATAAACTTTCGCGAGGGGAGGGGGTTCGCGCGCCGTCTTCTGCGAGAATGCCTTAGCGACGCGAGGAACGCATGGCGCGCTTGCTTTCTGTCAATGTCGGTCTCCCGCGCGACATCCCGTGGCGGGGCAAGACTGTCCACACTGGAGTGTGGAAAACGCCTGTGCAGGGCCGTCGTATGGCGCGGCGGCTCAACATCGACGGGGACGGCCAAGGCGATCTGCAAGGACATGGCGGCGAGCATCGCGCGGTCTTCGTTTATCAGATCGATTCGTACCGCTACTGGCAAGCTCAGCTTGGCCGCAATGACTTCGTTCACGGGCAGTTTGGCGAGAATTTCACGATCGACGGCTTGTCCGACTCCGAGGTTTGCATTGGCGACCAGTACCGGATCGGAGGCGCGCTGTTCGAAGTGACGCAGCCGCGCGTCACCTGCTACCGGCTCGGCATCCGGATGAATGAACCGCAAATGCCGGCGCTCGTCGTGGCGCATCACAGACCGGGCTTTTATTTTCGCGTCCTCGAAGAGGGCAAGGTCGAAGCCGGCGACGAGATCGTGAAAGTCTCGGCCGGTCCCCAGCATTTGACCGTCGCCGAGACGGACGCGCTGCTGTATCTGCCCGGGCGCGAAAAGGGCGGACTGGAACGGGCTTTGCGCATCCCGGCGTTGAGCGCCGGCTGGCGCTCCTCGTTCGAAACGTTGCTCGAACAGGAAAGCAAGAGCGGTTCCACGGCCGGCAATCCCCCGTTGGCGCCCGCGACTGGGCCGGCGCCGGCGTGGGCCGGGTTCCGGCCGCTGCGGGTCGCGGACAAGCGGCGCGAGAGCAGCAACGTCACCTCGCTCATGCTCGAACCAAGCGATGGCCGTCCGCTCGGCGCGGCAATGCCCGGCCAGTTCGTCGTGCTGCGACTGAAGCCCGCACCCGACGCGCCGGCGTTGGTGCGCAGCTACTCGCTATCCGGCGAACCGAACGAGCAGCGCTGGCGGGTCAGCATCAAGCGGGAGCCGAACGGCGCGGCCGGAACTTACGTCGAGGCGCGGGTCCAGGTCGGCGACGTCATCGACGCCAGCGCGCCGCGCGGCGCCTTTACGCTTAAGCAGGGCGACGGGCCTGTGGTGCTGTTGAGCGCCGGCATCGGCTTAACTCCGGTGCTCGCCATGCTGCAAGCCTTGGCGGCCGGCGGCTCGCAGAGAGAGATCTGGTGGATTCACGGGGCGCGCGACAAGGCAGAGCATGCGTTGGCCAAGGAAGTGCAGGGACTACTCAAATTGCTGCCTCGAGGCCATAGCCACATCCGTTACAGCGCGCCCGGGCCCGCGGATCGGCCGGCGGTCGATTTCGATGGCCCTGGGCGCTTGGACCTGAAGGTCTTGCGGGCGCTCGGCGCGCCTCGCCAGGCCGATTTCTATCTGTGCGGGCCAGCCGTGTTCATGAGCGGCCTGACCGCCGATCTGGCCAGTTGGGGCGTCTCAGCCGAGCGGCTGCACAGCGAGAATTTCGGCTCCGGGCCGTCGCTGACTCCGGGCGTCGTGGCCGCTCCGCTCCGGCCGCCGCATCTGCCCGATCGGCCCGCCGGCGCCGGGCCAATGGTGTCTTTCGCGAGAGGCAATCTGGCCCTGCGCTGGGATCCGGCGTTTAAGAGCCTTCTCGAACTGGCCGAGGCTTGCGACGTGCCGGTGCGTTGGGCGTGTCGCACCGGCGTCTGCCACAATTGCGAAACCGGACTTATCGCTGGCGCAGTTGATTATTTCGTCGACCCGCTTACGCCGCCTGCGGACGGCGACCTCCTGATCTGCTGCAGCCGGCCCCGCGCCGATATTGTGCTTGATCTGTGAAGCGGGCGTGAGAGCCGGCCTCTCACGCGGCTCCTCGACTCCGCCTCGCGCCGCGATTTCATCTATCTCGTGATCCTGCTTGCGCTTTTCGGCCGATCGAACTGGCTTCTGGTCATGGCCGGGATCGGCGCGCCGATCTTTTTTCCTGGTGCTTTTCGCGGCGCGCCCGCAGGGGTCCTCGGATGGAGGCGAGTCGACAGTCGCGCCGGGTGCGAACGGTAGGCGCTCTCTCGGTCACGTCGCCGCCGCGCCTCAGACCCCGTGGGGCGCGCCGCGTCGAGGGTGAGATTCGCGGATCCCGCGGAGGTTCGCTCTTCCTCCGGCAACCACCCTTTCGCGCCCGTCGAAAGCCGCCGGAATGAAATAGAGCCAACCGGGTCGCATTCGTCAAGCTGGACCGAAGATCATTCCCGGACACCCAGCATTCGGTGCCCACGGGCGAGCTTGTTGAAAATCGAGGGGATCAACCCAACTTCGAGAAGAGTGCGGACTCGGAATTCGGGTTCAAGTTTCAGTCCTTCGGCCCAGATCGGGCGTGCTTCATCAAGTCGTCCCGCAAGCGCGAGCGAGCTCGCCTGAGCGAGGAGGAACATGCCATGTCCGGGATTGGCCTGCGCCGCTTTGCCGAAGAGCGCTGCTGCATCGTCGTAGCGGTCCTCGTGGATCGCTGCCGTCGCCATCGCAATATACGCCGCGTAGGCTAGTGGGTCGAATGGACTGAGGCGCAGCGCACGTTGCGCGTACGCCATCGCGGCGGCGGACTCGCCTTTCCATGCAAGAATTTCTCCGCCGAAGAATAAGGCGGCCGCGCATGAGGCATTGTGTGAAAGAGCACGTTCGATGGCGTCCAAACTGGCGTCAAAGTTATTTTCCAGGTGGGCCACCGTAATCGCGGCGACAGCAAGGGCCGTTGCATCGTCGACATCACTCGCTATCGCCGCCCTCGCGTGACGGATACCGGACAGCTTGTCGACTTCGTCGAACCTCCCGTCATGCACAAAACGGAGCTGATGACAGAACGCCAGATAAGCATGGGCAGCGGGGTAGCCCGGGTCAAGTTTCAGAGCGCTCTCGAGAAGCTCAGCCGCGACCGAAGCATCGGCATAGGAAAGCGTCATTACATGAGGCAAGGCTCGCAGATAAAGGTCGTGGGCGCTTAGGCTCTCCGGACGCTTCCTACGCGACCTTTCTATCTCCGATTTTCGAACGCTTGGCTCGACGATAGCGACTACCCTCTCGGTGATTTGGTCCTGAAGATCGAACACGTCCTCCGAGGCGCCGTCGAATTTGTCCGCCAGAGATGCGCTCCGGTCTCGGCTTCGACCAATTGGGCGGTAATACGCAGGCGGGCGCCCGACTTGCGCACACCCCCCTCCAACACGTAGCGGACGCCAAGCTCGCGACCGACCTGCCGGACGTCAACCGGTCTACCCTTGTAGGTGAAACTCGAATTGCGTGCGATCACGAACAACCATTTGATGCGCGACAAGCCAGCAATGATGTCTGCGACCATTCCGTCGGCGAAATAATCCTGCTCCGGATCGCCGCTCATGTTCTGGAACGGAAGGACCGCTACTGAAGGCCTATCCGGCAAGGGAAGTGTCGATTTATCGGAGAGCGCTTCCGGAAGCCGGTGTTGCTTGCTCCATGTGATGCCGTACGCGTGGATCGGCCGGGCGATGTTTTTGAGCGCCCTCTCACCCATGTCGACGAAAGATTCCTTCACGCGGTCGCGAACCTGCTCGTACGCGGCTCCAGACAAGCAGACGCCGCCCGGCACGGAGATGCTTTCCAGCCGGGCGGCAATGTTGACGCCATCTCCCATCAGATCACCATCGTTTTCTTCGACCACGTCCCCGATATGGATGCCTAGGCGCAACTCGATTCGCCGGTCCTCGGGAACGCCCGCATTTCGATCGACCATTGCGTACTGCACTTCGATTGCGCACTGGACTGAGTCAACCGCGCTGCGGAATTCAACGATTGTGCCGTCGCCGGTGTGCTTAACGATTCGGCCGTGATGCACGGCGATCGTTGGTTCGATAAGGTCGCTGCGGAGCGCCCGAAGTCGGGCGAGGATGCGGTCCTCGTCCGCCCCCGCCAGCCGGCCGTAGCCGACCACATCGGCGACCAAGATTGCCGCAAGCTTGCGGGTCTCGCCCATCCCGACCCCCTTAGAGTCGCTACAATAGCTCAGATGCCAGCCTCAGTCTGCCTGTCTCGACGAAGAGCGCTCCTGTGCGCATTCATTCCGTTGCGGGTACCAAGCCGGAAGGACAGCAACACGTCGAAACCGGCCAAACAGATTGTAAAAGTTTGAGCCAAGGCCGCCTCAATTCCTCGCGGTCCCTTGGAGGCGAGACCTTCCCGCGAAGGTCGCAACCGAGTCGTATTTGAGCCATCAGCGCCTCAGGCAATCGGTTTCGTAACATTCACTTTATGAATTTCAGAATATATGCTATTCTGAGGCGTTTTCCATTAAATGGCGAGAACGCCCGCTGAAGGATTTTTGGTTGAGGACACAGGGCGCCCGCTCGGCGCCGGCGGTTGGGGCGCGCATGGCATGATGTTCCGGCGAAGACGCATTTTCGGCCAGTTGCGGGAGGGCTTCACCTACAACGAAATCGCTGCGGAGGAAGGCGTGACCATCACCGGCTGATTGTATCCAAGGAGCTGGAGCAACGCTCGGTCGACAGCGGCGCTGAGCACGCCAAGCTGCAACTGGACCGCCTCGCGCGTTTGATGCAACTCGCGGTCGAAGCGGTCGCCGGCGACATCGCGGCGATCACGCCCTATCTTAAAGTGCTTGACCGGCTCGACCGCTATCAGACGGTCGCCAGCGCCAACCAGGGCTATGACGAGGAAGACCGCAGGAAGCTCATGGACAAGATCAACCGCGTGGCCGAGAACTTCGGCATCAACGAGGCCTTCGCAGCGGCGGTGCACGAGCACCTGAAGAAACAGGGAGTCGTTTTTGACGACGAGGTGAGCGTGAGCGACGGCGGCGGAGCGGACATGGCGAGCGAGACGGAGGAGGCGACCGAGGCGAGCACACTTGAGGCGGCTCGCCTGGAGACCGAAATGAGCTCAAATTATTTCTAGTAACTCCCAAGCCGTGCCGTTTTGTGAGTCGGATTTGTCACATTGTGCGGGGAAAGCGGGTTTGATTGGCGGATTTTGAGAGACAGGGCGGGCTGGATGTGAGTCAAGGTATGGATGATTCTTCCGCCCGAGATCGAGGA
>DATDHT010000242.1:0-2565 GCA_036521435.1 Roseiarcus sp. | reverse complement strand
CTACCCGATTCCAGTTCGTCCCTCGTCTCACTGTCGATTCAGGCTTTACTCAGAAAAGCAATGGGGGGTGCTTGGGAGTTACTAAAATGTTTCTCCCCTTTGCTTCCTTTTCGGGGGCCCGGGTCCAGGAGGCAAGAAGATTTGTGAGGATGTCAAAGTATTACTGCACAAATCCTCCCCGTCGTCGCATATGGACATGGTTATCGTCCCCGGATATTCGGGATCCGCAAAGGCTTGGTCTGGAGCGGCGCAAGGCCCGCGCAGGCTGTCAATAAACGACAAAGCATAGACTCTTTTCCTTCGTTTGAAGAAGGCGCAGGATCACCGCTCGCGGACGTTAAAGACGCCTGCTCGGCTCCAAAAGCTTCATCACGGGAAAATTATCGTTCGACTGCAAATAAGCGCCAGTCGCCGGGAACCCCCTTCAGGGGTGGGCTGCCTCGGTCGCTGAAGCGCAACCCGGAGCCCGCGACAAGGTCCCGCACCGTGCTCGACACAAGGACCTCGCTGGGACCAGCAAGCGACGCAACGCGAGCGCCGATGTGAACGGCGATGCCGCCAAAATCGTCGCCCATCACCTCGCATTCGCCAGTATGGAGTCCGGCTCGAACTTCGACGCCCAGCGGCCGGATTTCGTCGACGATGGCGCAAGCGCAGCGGACGGCGCGCGCGGGCCCGTCGAAAGCGGCGAAAAAGCCGTCGCCGGTTGTCATGATTTCGCGCCCTCGAAAACGCGCGATGTTTCGACGGACAAGGGCGTGATGATTGTCGAGCAGATCGCGCCAACGGCGGTCGCCGAGCGCCGCCGCCTTCTCCGTCGAGCCCACCATGTCGGTGAAAAGAACGGTCGCGAGCAGCGTGTCGGAGACGACCGGCGCTTTGGCTCCGGTCAGGAACTCGCCGATCGCATCAGCGATTTCCATGGCGTTTTCGCCGAATGTAGGGAAGTGGTCGGCGCCGGGAAGCTCCAAAAACCGCGCGCCAGGGATGCGCTCGGCGAGAAAACGCCCACACTCCACCTTTACGGCCGAATCTCCGGTGCGATGGAGGACGAGCGTAGGCACCCGGATCGTCGGGAGAATATCCGTGATGTCGATCTGGCTGTTCATGCGGACGAGGTCGGCGGCAGCGGCGGGGCTCGCGCCAAGCCGCTCCCACCGGCCCCACCAGGCTTTGATAACCGGGTCGTCTTGGCAAGAGGGCGCAAACAAGCGCATCGCATCGCCACTGCCCCACGAGCGTTCGATATAGTTGAGAACCAAGTCGAGACCCTTCCCGCGTGGAAGCCCTCGCGCAAAACTGCCGAAGAGCACGAGCGCGCGGCAACGTTCGGGGTAGGTCGCAGCGAACAGCGCCGCAAGCGGACCGCCCTCCGAAATGCCGAGAAGGGCGGCTTGGTCCATTTTGGCGTCGTCCATCACCGTCCTGAGATCGTCGATGCGCTGGTCCAGGCCAGGAAGCCCGCTCACCCGATCCGACATGCCGGTGCCGCGCTTGTCGAAGATCGCGACCCGAGCATAGCTCGCGACGCGAAGCAGCCAGCGGGAGAACTCAGGGCGCTCCCAGAAGATTTCGACGTTTGAAACGAACGGCGGCGCAATGACCAGATTGACCGGGCCGTCGCCAAAGACTTGGTATGCGATGTGAATATCGCCGCTCTTGGCGTAGCGTGTGTCAGGCTGCATTTCGGCATCCACTGACAATAGAGGCTAGTCTGAGCCCTTGTGAGTTGCGTCGATTATGGCTGTAGCAGACTGTCGAAGCAAACTCCCAGCCAGGGCCGCCATACGCCCGAACCCGGCGCAGTCATTTGGGTTCTGACCCGAGAGCAGGGCCGGCGCTGTCGTGACGCGTTCCCGCCGAAGGCAAAGACCGGCCCTGCGATTAACCCCTGATTAACCCGCCTCGCCGCATCTGGGGAGGTCCGAGATGAAGTCCCGCCCTCGTCCCCGATACCTGTCCAGTCAAGTCCGGGTCTGATGATCACGCTCTACCATCACCCATTTTGCCCCCATTCCCGCTTCATCCGCCTCGTGCTTGGCGAGATGGGGATCGAGCCTCGTCTGGTCGAAGAAAGGCCATGGGACCGGCGCAGGGAGTTCCTGTTGATCGCTCCCGAAGGCGCGACGCCGGTGATGCTCGACGACGAAACGGCAGGGCTATCCGGGGCGGAGGTGATCGCCGAATATCTGGATGAGACCCGAGGGTTGGCTCTCGGCGATCGCCGGCTGATGCCACAGGACCCGCTCGCCCGCGCGGAAACACGCCGGCTCATGCACTGGTTTAACGTCAAGCTGTTTAACGAAGCAAGTCAATGGCTTGTGCGAGAGAAGGTCTATAAGCGCTTTATGAGCGTCGCCCAAGGGGGCGGCGGCCCGGACATGGAGGCTGTGCGCGCCGCGCGCTCCAATCTGCGCTATCATCTGCGCTACATCGGCCACCTGATCGGCGGCCGCAACTGGCTGGCCGGCGATCGGATGTCCTATGCCGACCTCGCGGCGGCGGCGCACCTGTCGTGCATTGACTATTTAGGCGACGCCCAGTGGGACGAGAGCGAAACCGCCA
>DATDHT010000241.1:0-11931 GCA_036521435.1 Roseiarcus sp. | reverse complement strand
GGTGCAAATGGACGATGCGGCCGGTCGCGAGGTTATAGAGGACGCAAATTTTATCGGCCTCCGGCTGAACGGGGGCGCCGTGCACTACGTCCATAATCCATCACCCAAAATAATAGATATTGAAAAGGGGCTGTGCGCTCGAGCCGCCACTCATGTCGTTGATCCAGGCGATCAACGTCACCGAATCACAGTTGTCGGCGTAGAAGGCAGGTACTCCCAAGGGGCTCAGTGAGACGACCCTGTCAACGCCAGTACTCGTATTGCGGGTCCGGTATTGAGAGATGCCCGCGGTAACAACGGCGTCGCTCACACCAAAAGAACTCAACGCCGCCGTGCACCAGACCGAGCTGGGGCCCATCTCGACGTCCTGAGTGTATGTGTAGGTTTCGTTCTCAGCCGCGATAAAACAGTACCAGCAAGAAGAGCCGACTATCGCCAATGTGATCCTCCCAGTGCGATCACCAAAGCAGCCGAATAAGCAAACGAGCGAACAATCAAGAAATAACGCTTGAAGCAAGGTATTGGAGCAGATAACCGGCGTCAACAAAGTTTCAAACAACAGATGCGGCAGCGCCGAGGCTCGCGCGCCCCGGATCGGCGCCGCGTGCGCTTTAGAACAGAGCGGCTAGGTTATCCGGCGAGCCCAACGGCGTCACATCGGAAAGGCGCGCTGACCGCTCTGGAAGGGCGCCAATATTCAGGGCGGCGCGCCTCCGTCCAATACGGCGTTCGGCCGCCTCGGGAAGGCGATGTAGCGAGCGATCGACCACAGGCCGTCCGGCGCGCGACGGAAGACGTCCATCCCTTCCTCCTTCGTTGCGTCGTGGACGCCGTTCTTTTCCGCCGTCAGAGTCCAGGTGAGCCGCACCACCGCCAGGTCGCCCGAGACAAGAATCTCGTAGATGGTCGGCTCGTCATAGCGCAGCTTGAGGTCACGCCTTGCCAGCGCCGCGCGGATGCCGGCGCAGAGCCGGTCCCGCGAGCCGTTGAGGATGTCGCCAAATGTGTAGCTGAGGTCGGGAGCAAACAGGCCGCAGACGGTGGCCGTATCTTGGGCGTTGAAGGCCGCCGTCCAGCGTTGAAGGCGGTCTGTAATTGCGGCCTTGGCCGCCGCCGAATTGTCCGCCTCCGTAGCTTCCGCAGCCGTGCCGAACAGCGCGAGCGCCGCGGTCGCGCCGAGGAGCAATCGCCTCCGCCGCGGGTCTTGCCGTTTAATCCGCTTCACCACGAGCCTCCTGGTCGACTGGCGATGGCGCGCCTTTCGCAGGCGAAAACCTGTGACCCTTGCTCGGACGTCGTCTCTTCTCGCCTTCCGGGGAGCCGACTTGAAGCCGAACGTCTCGTCTTATGCACACCATCGGCGCCAATGTGGCGGCCGGCCGCAGGCCATTGCCGCCACGGGCTCAGTCTGACGCGAACCGGAACGTAATGTCACCTGCGACGATCGGAGGCCCACTGGCGGCGGCGGCGTGCGATCCTTCCTCGAGTCGATAGAACTGCGCATGGCCTCCCTCTTCGAGGGAAAATGGCCAACCGCCGCTATGGTGAGGAACTCGCCAGGCCACCTGCGATAGCCGCGTGGCGCTCGGGTTCAGCATCCAATAAATAGAAGCTAATGGAAGTAATTGACTATTTCAGAAAATACGTTATCATTGCGAGATCGCCGGCCTACGGGAGGACCCCAGGTCCAAGTCGCCGCAGGAGGTACGCCGATCGGGCCGAGAGCATGTTGAGAAAAGCGCGAAACGAAATGGCTGTTAAGTCATTGAAAACACACAATCCCGCGAAATGGCTGATTCAGCGTGCATAATGATTTCAAGAACTTAGCACCAGGGATGCGAAACCTTTGGTTTCGCCATGCGAAACATGCGTCTCGTTTTGCTGGTTTTCGGCCGCGCCGACGAAGCCAACGAAACGGCCGCTTGCCGCCCCAGTTGGCTCAAGCGCGCCCATCGGATCTTGACCCGCTTAGGAGTTGCCTCGGAAACAAGCGTCGCAAAAGTTGCGCAAAGGAGCAGTCAAGTCCATGAAATCCTTGGCGCGCGTAAACTTGTGCGGAGGCGGCCGGCTCATCGGGAAGCGTCAGTCCGCCGGAGCCGCGCGTCGGCTTCGATCTCGACCTTCATCTCCGGTTTTAGGAGCGCCGACACGACCACGATCGTGGCTGCGGGGCGGATCGCGCCGAAGACCTCGCCCTGCACTGTGACCACCGATTCGCAATAAGAGGCGTCGGTGACGAAAGTGCGCAATCGCACGATATCGGCAAGCTCGCCGCCGGCCTCCTTCATCACCTTGGCGAAGGTCGCATAGATGTTGCGGGTCTGCGCGACGACGTCGTCGGGCATCGTCATTTTTGCGTAGTCGTAGCCGGTCGTGCCGGCGATATGGACCTCGTCGCCCACGACGACGGCCCGCGAATAGCCGTTCGCCTTCTCGAACGGGGAGCCTGAGGTAATCAGCTTCCGATCGTTCATGCGAACTCCATGATGACAGCATCGACCGCCAGCGAATCGCCCTCCTCGCATAGGATCGCCTTCACCGTCGCGTCGCGTTCGGCGGTGAGCACGTTCTCCATTTTCATCGCCTCGACGATGCAGAGTTGCTCTCCCGCCTTGACCTCCTGTCCGACCTTGACCGCGATCGCCTTGACGAGGCCTGGCATCGGGCAGAGCAGGAAACGCGAGCCGTCGGCGCCCTTGTGCTCGATCATCAGCGCCGCCAGCTGAGCCTCGCGACGGGTGTAGACGCGCGTGTCGACGGCGACCCCGGCATGAGAGAGCGCATAGCCGTTGAGGATGGGGCGCGCCTGCACGGCGATGTCGGCGCCGTCGATCGTTCCGCGCCACAACGGATCACCCGGCTTCCAGTCCGAATGCGCCTCAACCTTGCGGCCATCCGCGAACACGATCGCGACGCCAATCATTCGGGGCTCGATCTCAAGTTCGACACGGGCGGCGCCCATCGCGACCACCCGCTTGAGCTCGAAGCGCATCTGCTCGGGCTCGCGCAGCTGCCCGGAAATATGCCGCTTTCGCAGGTTCTGCGTATGATCGATCATCGCCGCGGCCACAACCAGACGGCGCTCGGTCTCGCCCTCGGCGACGAGGGCATGAAATCCGTCGGGAAATTCCTCGGCGATGAAACCAGTCGAGAGCCGTCCCTCGCGCCAGCGCGGATGCTGCATCAGCGCCGACAGAAAAGGGATGTTGTGCCGGATGCCGTCGATGACGAAGGCGTCGAGCGCGGTCGCCTGCGCGTCGATCGCGCCGAGCCGGTCGGGCGCGTGGGTGACGAGCTTGGCGATCATCGGATCGTAGTGGATCGAGATCTCGCCGCCCTCGAACACGCCGGTGTCGTTGCGCACCGTAATGCCGTCATGCGTGCCTTCGGCGGGCGGGCGATAGCGCGTAAGCCGTCCGGTCGACGGCAGGAAGCCGCGCGTCGGATCCTCGGCGTAGACTCGGGCTTCGACCGCCCAGCCGGTCAGCTTCACATCCGCCTGCTTAAGGCGCAAGGGCTCGCCCGCGGCGCTGCGGATCATCCCCTCGACGAGGTCGATTCCGGTGACGAGTTCGGTCACCGGATGCTCGACCTGTAGGCGGGTATTCATCTCGAGGAAGTAGAAGCTGCGGTCTTGGCCTGCGACGAACTCGACCGTGCCGGCGGAATCGTATTGCACGGCTAACGCGAGCGCGACCGCCTGTTCGCCCATCCGCTTGCGCGTTTCTGCATCGAGCAGCGGCGAGGGCGCTTCTTCGATCACCTTCTGGTTGCGGCGCTGGATCGAACACTCGCGCTCGCCGAGATAGATGACATGTCCATGCTTGTCGCCCAGCACCTGGATCTCGACATGGCGCGGATTGACGATAAATTTTTCGACGAACACCCGGTCGTCGCCGAAAGAGGATTTCGCCTCCGAGCGGGCGCGGGCGAAACCTTCGGCGACTTCTTTGCGCGAATGGGCGATGCGCATGCCCTTGCCCCCGCCGCCGGCGGAGGCCTTGATCATCACCGGATAGCCGATCTCATCGGCGATCTCGGCCGCGCGTTCGGGCGTTTCGATTGCGCCGAGATGGCCAGGGACGGTCGAGACTTTGGCCGCGTTGGCGAATTTTTTCGATTCGATCTTGTCGCCCATCGCCTCGATGGCTTTGGGGTTGGGACCGATGAAGACGATGTTGGCCTCGGCCAGCGCCCGCGCGAACGCCGCGCGCTCCGAGAGAAACCCGTAGCCCGGATGCACAGCCTCGGCGCCTGTCTTAAGGCAGGCGGCGACAATCTTGTCGATTGCGAGATAGGACTGGGCCGCGGCGGGCGGGCCTATCGCGACCGCCTCATCCGCCATCTCGACATGCAGCGCATCCTTGTCCGCTTCCGAATAGACAGCGACGGTCCTGATGCCCATGCGGCGCGCCGTCTTGATGACGCGACAGGCGATCTCGCCGCGGTTGGCGATCAGGATTGTCTTGAACATCGCGCCCTTGCGAGAAAAGCCCCCTGCTTTCCTTCAAGGGTCGCTTCTATTGGAACGGCGGAAGCGGGTAAACAATTCAAGAGGGCTCGTCCTTGGGCCCGAGGGGCCCAGTGGACGGCCAGGTTCAGGAGCAGACTTCGACCTCTCGCCACGCGTTCTTCACTCGCGCACGGGTGAAGTAGCAGCCATAAGTCGGCCTGAGATCCGGCGAGGCGAACGGCGGTCCGGGCCACGGAAAGCCGCTGAAGCCAAAATAGCCAGGGCCAACTTTCCAATCGACGCGCTCGGGCGGGTAGCCGTAGGGCTGAGCTTTAGCTGCGCTCGGCTGCCCAAGGACGCCGAGCCCGAGAAGAGCGATGGCCGCCAGCGATGCTGTAGCTTTGGTCATGGCCGTGACACCCCTCGATCGCGGCCCAGCGCCTGGGCGCTTCTGGAGCCGCTGCACTCCGATAGCGCGCGGCTTCGACGGCCGCAAGGCGCTTCGCGGGGTTGGCGAAAAGGCTCTGGAAAAGCTATCCCGCTGTTGCGCGGAGCACGGCGCCCGCGCCGGACCCCCGTGCGGCGGCTCGCTCCTTGGCGGCGGCCACGAACCAATCGGGCGCGCGATGGGCCTCGGCGCAGACATTGACGAGCGCGGCGAGGGCCTCGACCGACTTGCATTCGTCGACATGGGCCAGAAGCCAGACAGCTTGCTCGTCGCTGACGACACCCGGCGGTTCAGCCTGCCGGACCACGTGTTCGGCAATCATGTCGACGAAGAACTCTTTCCATTCAGGCGCATTATCCATCTCGGCGCGGACAACGGCGAACAGCTCATCGGCGGATTCGCGCGAGACTTCGCGACTCGCGAACACTTCCCGCTTCAACCAGGCGACGTCTTGGGCCGTTACACGGCGGCCGAGGATCATCGCGCTGATGATCGTCCGGCTCCTGTCGATCGCGAAAGCCATCATACGCACCTGCACTCTCTCCGATCCGACGGCTCCGCCGACGGGTCTGGATACGGAGAGACCCTGCGCCTCAATATTTTCCCGCAGGTGAATCAGGGCATAACGTGATGAAGAGCGTGTTGGCACAGTTAAGCTTCAGCAAAGGCGCATGGTTTCACGAAGATGAAAGCCGCGTTAACGAACAATCAAGGAAGTCCTCACGCCCTTGTCGTTGGACCTCCACGCGGCGCCGATCTAGCGTTCGCGTGATCTCGGAACGTACGATGAGGAGATTCGTTCCATGAAAACAGGGCTTTCGGCGATTGCACTGGCGACCGCTCTTACTTTAGCGCCGTTCATTGGCGGCGCCTTTGCCGTGGCGGACGATTCCGCTCAACGGGAAGGGCATGGTCGTTTCAGTCCGGATGACCGCGCGGCCTTCCTTGACGCGCGCATCGCTGCGCTGAAGGCTGGCCCCGAACTGAACGCCGAACAGGAAAGAATTGGGCCCCGCTCGAATCGGCGATGCGCGATCTCGCCAAGCAAAGAGCCGAGCGCTTTGCCGCCTGGAGAGAGCGCCGCGACGACAATCAGAATGGGGACGCGGAAATCAACCCGGTCGACCGTCTCGCCCGCGCCTCCGAGAGACTAAGCGCCCGGGCCGCCGACCTGCAAAAGCTGGCCGCGGCCGCGAAGCCCCTCTACGACAGCCTGGACGACGGCCAGAAGCGCCGGTTCGCTTTGCTTTTCCGTGGGTCCATGGGCCGCGGCCAGTGGCGCCACTGGCACCGAGACGGGTGAAGGAGCCGACGGACACCGCGTTTAGCTGTCGGCGGCCCTCTTGCCTCATGACGTCGTGGTCTCTGCGGCGGGCAGTAGCTCGCGCAGTTCGCCGAGCCACGGCTCGTAGCGCCGCCAGCGCTCAACCGACGTGGTGTAGATCGGCTGGCGCGCCTGCCACAAACTGCTCGTTTTCACCAGCCTTCCGTTCCGCTCCGGCGCCAGACAAGAGTCGCTCCAGTCCAGCCCGCAGAAGGCAACAAGGCGCCGCGACTCCGCCTCCCGTTCAGCAATCAGCATCTCGTATTCGACTTCGATGAACCGATCGGCGGGTAGTATGCGCCGCCAATGTTCCATCAGGCGCTCATACTGGCGAAAATAGAACACGAGATCGCCGCGATCCCACGCGTAGTCGTGGCGCGTCTGGAAATCCGCAAAGAAGATCGACAGGCAGGTATCGACCGGATTCCGCCGGCAATGAATGATCCGCGCCTCCGAAAGAGCCAGCCGGAGCAAACCGAGAATCTGGTAGTTCGCAAGCTCTTTGTCGATCACCCGCAGCGCTCCGGGCCCGATTCGGCCCAGTCCGGCGAGATAGTCTTCGGCGAACTTGGTCAGTTCGCCCGCTTCGAGGGAATCAAGTCTCGAACCGTCCCAGCCGCTGAACCGTTCCAGCCAGAAAGTCAGTTCGCCGCCGCCTGCGACGGCGGGATGGGAGGATAGGATCTGCTCGACCAGCGTCGAGCCGCAACGGGGCATACCAACGATAAACACCGGCAAGTCGTCGCCAGGATACGCGGGCCTCGCCAGGTTTTGCCGAGCCCGCATAAACACTTCGGCGGTAAAGCTCTTGATGATGGTGTCAAACCACGTGGCCACCTCTGCGCGATTGAGACGCGTCGAATTTGCCCTGAGCCCGTTCGCCGCTTCGTAATGCCGTATCGCCTCCGCATAGTCGCCAAGATCGTCAAAGGCTTTGCCGAGGCCGAAGTTCATGTGGATGCGCGGCGCCACGTCGAGCTCCGGCCCTTCGACAAGTCGACGCACGCGATCAATCAACGGGCGATCGGCTTCTGTCATCCGTTTCACCGCGGTCAGCTGCTGGAAGGCGATCGGTTGGCTCTCGACTGTCTGGGCCAGGTGGCGCGCGGCCTCCTCAAACATTCCCCGCGCCGAGAGAAGCTGCGCAAGCAGCTGCCGCGCCGCCGCGACTTGCCGGGACGGCCTGAGCGCGGTGGCCGAGCCAAGCAAGCGCTGGAGTTCCTTCTCCGCTTCATCCGGCTTGCCCTCTAGCGCCAGCCCCTTGGCCAGGTAGTATCGGCGCTGGAGCGCGGTATCGGCCGTTCGGCTCAATTTGCGGCACGCTCGCAGAGCGTCCGGTGTAGAGGCCTCGGCCTGCAAGCGGTCGACCAGTCCCCGCAGCGCAGGATCCGGACCCGGCCGCAACTCCATGGCTCGGCTCAAGCTGGTCGCCGCCTCAGCGGGGCGGCCGCAGCGCAGCCACAACATGCCGAGGGCCTGGTGCGCTTGCGAACTCTGCGGATCGAGCTGCACAATTTCCTTGAACAAGGACATCGCCTCCGGCCACCTTCCGGCATTCGCGCGCTCCTCGGCGGCGAGGAACAGGGCCCGCAGCCTTTGCTTCAGGGCAGGCGAAGGCGAGGCCCGCGGCGACGCCTGGGCTGGAGGCTCGGCGCGCCCTGTCTTGCCCTCGCAGCAGTGCTTGAACTTTCGGCCGCTGCCGCATGGGCAGGGGTCGTTGCGGCCGACCTTTGTCGTCACGCTCGCCACGGCTCCGCTCATGGCTTTGGTCCTCTCCGTTCTATCGCCTGCAAGTATAGCGAGCGGTGGGTAAAAGCGACGTCATCGCGCCGGCCGCCCTTGCCGGCGCGATTCCTATGGCCTGCTGCGCCGGATTGTGACAAAATTTGCTGTTAGGCCTCGGCCGGAGCTGACAGGAGGAATCGATGGCGAAGGGTCAAATGAAGAGCAACAAAGAAGGGAAAAAGCCGAAGTCCGACAAGCCGAAGAGCTCTATGTCCGAATACAAGAAGTCTCAAGGCGCGGGCGGCCAAGCGCCGAATCAGCCGGGCAAGAAATCCTGAGCACGCGTTTAACCCATGGCCCAGCCACGCGACCCGGTGGAGACTTCGCGCTGACGCTGTGAGACGGCGGCGCCCATTCTCACAGCGGAATGTTGTCGTGTTTCTTCCAGGGATTCTCGAGCTTCTTGTTGCGCAGCATGGCGAGTGCGCGTGACAGGCGCTTGCGGGTCGCGTGCGGCATGATCACTTCATCAATATAGCCGCGCTCGGCCGCGACGAAGGGCGACAGGAATGCGTCTTCGTATTCCTTCGTTCTTTCAGCTATCTTTGCCGAATCGTTAAGTTTAGACCTGAAGATAATTTCGACCGCCCCCTTGGCGCCCATGACCGCGATTTGTGCCGTCGGCCAGGCAAGATTGATGTCGCCGCGCAAGTGTTTGGACGCCATAACGTCATAGGCTCCGCCGAACGCCTTGCGGGTGATAATCGTGACCTTGGGCACTGTCGCTTCGGCATAGGCGAACAAGAGCTTCGCGCCGTGCTTGATGAGGCCGCCGTATTCCTGCGCCGTGCCGGGTAGAAAGCCAGGCACGTCGACGAAGGTGATGATCGGAATGTTGAAGCAGTCGCAGAAGCGCACGAAGCGCGCCGCTTTCCGCGACGCGTCGGAATCGAGGACGCCGGCAAGCGCCAGCGGCTGGTTGGCGATGATCCCAACCGTCGCGCCGCCGATGCGCGAAAAGCCGGTGACGATGTTCTTGGCATGCGCCTCCTGAATCTCGAAGAAATCGCCTTCGTCCGCAACTTTCAGGATCAGCTCTTTGATATCGTAGGGTTTGTTGGGATTGTCCGGAATGAGTGTGTCGAGCGAGGAATCGGTCCGGTCTGGATCGTCGAAGCTCGGCAGCGCGGGTGATCGTTCAAGGTTGGAGGCCGGGAGGAAATCGATCAGCCGGCGCATCTGCAACAGCGCCTCGACGTCGTTGTCGTAAGCCCGGTCGGCGATCGAGGAACGGGTGGTGTGCACTGGCGCTCCGCCCAGTTCCTCGGCGGTCACGGTTTCGTTAGTCACCGTTTTCACCACGTCCGGGCCGGTGACGAACATGTAGCTCGTGTTGCGCACCATGAAGATGAAATCCGTCATCGCCGGCGAATAGACGTCGCCGCCGGCGCAGGGGCCCATGATCACCGAGATCTGGGGGATGACGCCCGAGGCGAGCACATTGCGCTGGAAGACTTCCCCGTAGCCGCCGAGCGCGGCGACGCCCTCCTGGATGCGGGCGCCGCCGGCGTCGAACAGGCCAACAATCGGGGCGCGGTTCTTGAGCGCCATGTCCTGGATCTTGGTGATCTTCTGTGCATGCGTTTCACTAAGCGAGCCGCCGAACACCGTGAAATCCTTGGCGAAGACGAACACGGTGCGGCCGTTCACCGTGCCCCAGCCTGTCACTACCCCGTCGCCCGGAATCTTCGTCTCCGCCATGCCGAAGTCGTAGGAGCGGTGCTCGACGAACATGTCGAACTCCTCGAACGAATCGTGATCCAGGAGGAGTTCGATGCGCTCGCGCGCGGTCAGCTTGCCCTTGGCGTGCTGCGCGGCGATGCGCTCCTTGCCGCCGCCGAGACGGGCGCGCTCGCGGCGAGCGTCGAGGCGGGCAAGCATCTCTTTCATCGGTGGCTCCGGAGCTTAAAGCTGATTTCGGCGCAGCGTAGCACGGCGAGCGGTCGCTCGAATGGGTTGCCTGTGCGCTGCGCCGACTGGCGCCTCGCGCTCAGGCGCGCTGCTCTTGTTCCCCGGACAGATCCGCGCGCGCTTCCACCGCTTGCGGCTGGATTGGAGGACGTTCGCCCCCACCGGCCGCCGGCACGAAGGGATGGACCAATTGGCCAAGCACGCCCTGCGGTAAAGGATGGTCGATCCCGTAATCCTTGGGCAATTCGTCCGGCAGATAGCTCGTCCCGAACAGCCAATCCCAGCACGGCAGCATCGAGGCGAAGTTGCGGTCCCTGGGTCCTGAAAGCGTATGATGCCAAAGGTGGAACGCGGGCGTCGCGATCAGCCACTCGAACGGGCCGAACCGCCAGCGCACGTTCGCGTGGATGAAAAACCCCCAGAACGTCACCAGCAGCATCAGCAAGGTCGCGATCATCGTTCCCTGCACGCTCTGCGGCGCGCCGAATCCGAGGATGTAGATCGGGATCAGTCCGCACAGGCGGATGAAGGCGTTGTCGATCGGGTGGGCGCGTGCGCTGATCAGAAAGTAGACGTGCTTCGGGTCATGGTGGACCGAGTGAAAACGCCAAAGCAATGGGAACTGGTGCGCCCAGCGGTGGCCCCAGTAGAAGCCGAGGTCGCCCACCACAAAAGCGGCGAGCGCGCGAAGCCAGATCGGCCAGGATGCGACCTCGGCACGCCAACCAGCGGGACCGACCTTAAACGCAATATAGGCAGCGACCGTGAGAGGGTTCAGCAACACGAACGGAGGGAGAAACGTGCTCAGGAAATAGAACCCGAGGTCGCTTGGCGTCGTCGCCCGAAACGTCCGCTCCTTGTGAAGGGGGAACAGCATCTCGAGCGGAATGAAGACGACCGACAAGATCAGCAGCCAGAAGCAGGCCCTGACGAGCTCGAGAAAATAAACGTAAAGGTGCGGTTGGGTGAGGAGCGACGTCACTGCGGCTTCCTAGCAGAAGTCCCGCGGTAAAAATAGCAACGCCCGGGAGAAACCGCGAGGCCTCTCCCGGGCGTGTCGAAACTAAGTTAAGCGAAGCCTCAGACGGTTGCAACCGCTCGCTTCTTCAACTGGCGGCGGCCGACGAAGGCCATGCCAAGGAAGCCCATGATCATCATCGCCCAGGTCGACGGCTCTGGCACGTTCGTCGGCGGCGTGTTGACACCTTCGAGGAACACCGTCGGCGGTAGGTTGGTGGTGCTGCCGCCGTCGCCCCAAGCCAGGAACGTCAGCACCGCGCTCCCATTGTTCAGCTCCGCGGCAGTCGGCGTAAAGCTCATGGTGACACTATTCCAATTGATGTTTTGCTGGGATGGGGTGTTCATCAGTGTCGAATCGTTCTCGAGATTATCAGCCGTGCCGGTAACGGTGCAGGGATTCGACGAGCAGTCGACGCCGATACCTCCCACGCCAAGGAACACCTTCCACTGCTCGGTGGTGTCGCCCATGAAACTTACCTGTTGACCGGCTGCCTGCTGGAACTGGAGGGTGTATGTCGTGCCCGCCGTCAGCCCAGAAATGGTCTGAAAGATCGTGTTCTCGAAGTCCGGATTGCCGTCAGCCTGAAAGAAGTTGGTTCCGGCCGGAACCGTAACACTGAACCCGGGGTTGGTATAAACGGGGTAAACATTGCCAAGACCGCCCTGAAAGCCTTCGGAGCCCTGCTGACCGACGTAGGTCAGGGTACCGTTCGCACCAGCCGTGCCAACTGACCAGTCAAGCGGCTGCACGGAGTTAAAAAAGTCCTTTTGCGAATTTGCCGGGTCGAATGGGTTGGTCAACTGATTGAACGTAAGGTTCTGGACTGGAAGCACGTCCGCGTGCGCACCGAAGGCGGTGAGTGCTAGGGCAACAGCAGATAAGCCAAACATCCCTAGACTGCGAGTGGAACTTTGCAGCGATCGTCTCATTATCGGAATTCCCCTTTAAACGTCTTTCAAACGCGTGGATTTGCCGCAACGTTTGTTTGG
>DATDHT010000240.1:0-5429 GCA_036521435.1 Roseiarcus sp. | reverse complement strand
GGCGATCATCGGCGTCGACCTGCGCAAGGACATTCCTACCTTGATCGCGGCTTATGACGACAAGCAGGGCGTGACGGGGGAGTTCAATCTCAACCTTCTGGTCCGCATCAATCGCGAGCTCGACGGCGATTTTGCGCTCGACGCGTTCGCGCACGAGGCCCGATGGAACGAGCGCGAGTCCGCAATCGAGATGCACATCGTGAGCCTCAAGCCTCAGGTGGTTTCGGCAGCTGGCCGCAGCTTCGCCTTCGCGCAGGGCGAGACCATCCATACCGAGACTTGCCGCAAGTTCGACGTTGCGGGCTTCGCTCATGCCGCGCAACGGTCCGGCTGGCGGGTGGATAAAATCTGGAGCGATCCTGCTCAACTTTTCGCGGTGTTCGGGCTCAGCGCCGAGGGATGAGCGAGGGTTCGAGTAAGACTCGATGTAGAGCGAAGCGAAGCAATCCAGGGAACATCGAGCGCCCTACGGCCCCCTGGATTGCTTCGTCGCTTCGCTCCTCGCAATGACGGGTCTGTTAGAACGGACCGCGGGGATACCGCTCACCACTTTTCCTTGAACGGCCGGGCTTCGACTTCGAAGCTCCAGGCGGACCGGTCTTGCTTGACGAGATCGGCGGCGATCGCGGCGACGCCGGCGGGGGCGATGTAGAAATCGTCCGGGCGGTCGCCGAACCGGGCGCGCGTCACCGGGCCGCCGACCACGCCGTCGACGATGATCAGCGCGACATGGATGCCCGCTGGCCAGAGATGGCGCGCCATCGATTCGGCGAGCGCGCGCTGCGCCATCTTGGCTTGAGCGAAGGACGCCGCACCGGCCGCGCCTCGCCGCGACGCGGTCGCGCCGACGACGATGATCGCTCCCTCACCCTTACGGCGCATGGCGGGAATGGCCTCGCGGCCGGTAAGAAAGAGCCCGAGCGTGTTGACCCGCCAGGCGCGCTCCAGATCCTCCGCCTTGACCTCCTCGACATGGCCCCAGACGCCTGAACCGGCGTTATAGATCAGCGCCTTCACGTCCCCAAGATCGGAGCGCGCGGCGGCGAACGCCGCTTCGACCGAGGCCGCCTCGGTGACATCGCACGCGTAAGACTTGGCGCCTGGCAGTTCGGCGGCGAGCTTGGCCGTAAGCTCCGTGCGTCGCGCCATCAGCGCAATCGCGTATCCGTCCGCGGCGAAACGCCGCGCGAGCGCCTCGCCATTGCCGGGGCCGACGCCGACCACCGCGCATACAGGACGCTTGCTTTCGTCCGCCATCGCAAAAACCTCCTCACGTCGAGCCCGTCGTTGGACCAAGACGATAAGCCGAACCGCGCCGCGGGCCCTCATCCGGCAGGCTCGCGCCGGACACCTTCTCCCAGCGGGAGAAGGGTTTTTCGGCGCCGTCGCGCGCCCTCTCCCTTTGGGAGAGGGTTGGGGTGAGGGCCTCAGCCTATCCTGCGCCCTTGAGCCCCCGGGGCGCAACGATCGTTCCCATCCCCTGCGCTTGACGGTTGCCTGAGAACGCGCCAACTGAGTCTCAATCCGCCACCGGCTGCCGCCGGACTAAAAACCAGAGGAAGCGCGAGGACAGGCGATGTCGGTTCATCCGTGGGTGAAGTCCTATCCCTCACACGTACGCTGGAACGCGCCGCTCGAGCTCTCGCCCGTACAGAGCGTGCTCGAGCAAGCCGCGAAACGATTTGGCCCGCAGCCGGCGCTCGACTTCATGAACAAGCGCATAACCTACGCGGAGATCGACGCTCTCGCGAACCGCGCCGCGGCCGGCTTCCAGAAGCTCGGCGTTAAGCCCGGCGTGCATGTCGGCCTCTTCCTCCCCAACACGCCTCATTACGTTATCGCCTTTTTCGGCGTGCTGAAGGCAGGCGGCGCGGTCGTCAATTACTCGCCGCTGGACGCGCTGCCGACGCTCCAACGGAAGGTCGAAGACAGCGAGACCGACATCCTCGTCAGTCTCGACGTCGCCTCACTCTATCCGCAAGCCGAGAAACTGCTCGCTTCGACGCGCCTCAAAACGCTGATCGTCGGCGAATTCGCCGAGATGACGCCCGCGCCCGAGGCGGTGAAAGCGCAGATGACGGCGGCGGGCATGCTGGCGGATATCAAGCACGACGAGCGCCACGTCGCGTTCCGCGATCTCATCGACAACGACGGGGGCTACCGGGTCCACCCGCTCGGCGCGCTCACCGACGAAATCGCGGTCATCCAGTATACCGGCGGCACCACGGGTTCACCCAAGGGCGCGATGCTCACGCACGCCAATCTCACCGCGGCCTGCTCGCTCTACACGGAAGTGCTGGGTGGCGGCGAGGATGGCTTGCGCGTCGGCGAGGAGCGGGTCCTATGCATCCTGCCGCTCTTCCACATCTATTCGCTCACCGTCGTCATGCTGCTCGGCTTCAGATTGGGCGCGGAGCTCGTCCTGCATCCGCGCTTCGATCCCGCAGCTGCAGTCAAGGACATCGTTGAAAAGAAGATCACCGTCTACATGGGCGTGCCGACGATGCATGTCGCCATTCTGAGCGTGCCGGGCATCGAAAAAATGGATTTCTCGTCGCTACGGTCGTGCGGTTCGGGCGGCGCCCCGCTGCCGGTGGCCGTGCAAGAGCGGTTCGAACGAATAGTCGGGTGCCAGATAAATGAGGGTTGGGGCATGACCGAGACCTCGCCAGTAGGAACTTTCAACCCGCGCAACGGCGTGCGAAGACGCGGCTCGTGCGGGCTTCCCTATCCCGGCACGGAAATGAAGTTCATGGACGTCGCCGATCCCGAGCGCGAGGTTGAGCTCGGCGAACGCGGTGAAATCTGCGTCAAAGGCCCGAACGTGATGAGGGCCTACTGGAAAAAGCCGGAGGAGACCGCGAACGCAATGACGGCGGACGGATTCTTTCGCACTGGCGACGTCGGCGTCATGGATGAGGACGGCTTCGTCTATATCGTCGACCGGACCAAGGACATGCTGCTCTGCGGCGGGTTCAACGTCTATCCGCGCAACATCGAGGAAGCGATCTATCAGCACCCCTCGGTCGAGGAAGTCAGCGTCATCGGAATTCCGGACGACTATCGCGGCGAAACCCCGAAGGCCTTCGTCAAGCTGAAGGCCGGCGCGCCGGTGCTCACGCTCGAGGCGATGAAGGCGTTCCTGAAGGAACGGCTAGGAAAGCACGAAATGATCGGCGCCATGGAGATCCGCGACGAACTACCCAAAACGCCGGTCGGCAAGATATCGAAGAAGGATCTTCGCGAATACGAAGCGCGCGCGCATGCCGAGGCGTGATCTCTGTAGCGAATAGACCACAAAACGATTTCGCTTGCGAATACACGCCCATCCTTGACCGCCATCGGCGATGGATATACATTAGGCGCAGTGTCTATCCTGGAGAGGATCATGCAGGTCGCAAAATGGGGTAACAGTCTCGCCGTCCGACTTCCTGCGGTCGTGGTGGAGGCGTTGCGGCTTAAGGAAGGTGACGAGATCGAGATTCACATTGCCAATGCGCGCGCGTTCGGCGTTGCGCGGAAGCCAGGCCGAGAGGATTTATTGAACCAGCTGCGCGCCTATCGCGGTCGGCTGCCGCGAGACTTCAAGTTCGACCGGCAAGAAGCGAATGCCCGGTAGTTTCTTCGACACGAATATTCTTATTTATCTCGCGTCCGACGATGCGGCGAAGGCGGATCGTGCAGAAGCAATCGTTCGTGACGGCGGGGCGATCAGCGTTCAGGTGCTGAATGAAGTCGCCAATGTCGCTCGACGGAAAATGAAGCTGTCCTGGCAAGAAACGCGCGGCCTTTTGTCCGCTTTGCGCGAGCTATTGACCGTCCACCCGGTCACGGTCGACACGCACGAGCTCGGGCTCGCGTTGGCCGAGCGGCATCAACTCGGCATCTATGACGCGCTCATCGCCGCTTCTGCTCTTCTCGCCGAGTGCGACAGGCTGTGGTCCGAGGACATGCAGGATGGGATGGCGATCGACAAGCGGTTGCGGATCGTCAATCCGTTTCGCGCGAGCGGCCGATGACGCGGCTAAGTGAAGCGCGTGCACGCGGACGCATAAGCGCTGAACTTCGACTCTGTAGGAGAGCCTCATGAAGGTCGCCAAATGGGGCAACGCCCTCGCCATTCGCCTTCCCATCGCCGTGGTCAAGGAGCTTGGGCTGAAGGATGGCGATCAGGTCGACATTCGCGTCTCCGGCGAGCGCGCGTTCGTTGTTGCGCGCGTGCCAAGGCCCACGGATTCGTCAGCCGTCGACAGGGTTCCCTCGCGTTGACGCCGATGAGAGGGAGACGTTCCCGCGAGCCGATCGGATGGCGCCGATGAAGCCTGCCGAAAGTCTTTCAGCGTTGAAGGTTCAGGCTACGCTCGGCGACAAGTTCGAGGTTCTCGAATTCGACGCCAGCACGCGCACCGCCGCCGACGCCGCAGCGGCGATCGGCTGCGAGGTCGCGCAGATCGCCAAGTCGCTGATCTTCCACGGCGCGACAAGCGGGCGAGCGGTCTTGGTCATCGCCTCGGGCGTCGACCGCGTCGATGAGAAGAAGGCAGCGGCGGCGATCGGCGAGCCGATCGCCCGCGCCGACGCCGAATTCGTGCGCGAGGCGACGGGCTTCGCGATCGGCGGCGTGCCGCCGGTCGGCCATAAGACCAAGCCGATCGTTCTGATCGAAGAATCGCTTATGCAACTCGACGAAATCTGGGCGGCCGCCGGCACACCCAACTCGGTTTTTCGCCTGACGCCGTCGGACCTCGTCGAACTGACCGGCGGGCGTACGGTCGCGGTTGCGCGCAAGTAGAGGGCTCGAATTGGCCGCAAAAGGGACGCCTGCGGGCAAGATCAGGATCGGCGTCGGCGGCTGGACCTATGAGCCGTGGCGCGGTGGCGCGTTCTTTCCCAAAGGTCTGACGCAGGCGCGCGAGCTTCAATATGCGGGCTCGAAACTGACCTCGATCGAGATCAACGGCACCTATTACGGATCGCAGAAGCCGGCGAGCTTCATGAAGTGGCATGACGAGACGCCGGACGACTTCATCTTCTCGGTCAAAGGACCGCGCTTCGCCACCAACCGCCGCGTTCTTGCCGAGGCCGGAGAATCGATCGAACGCTTCTTCAAGACCGGCGTGACGGAGCTGAAGAGCAAGCTTGGGCCGATCAACTGGCAGTTCGCGACCACGAAGCGTTTCGATCCGCATGATTTCGCCGCGTTCCTGAAGCTATTGCCCAAATCGGTCGAAGGGCTCGCCATCCGCCACGTGGTCGAAGTGCGCCACGAGAGTTTCAGAAATCCCGACTTCATCGCGCTTGTGCGCGAGCATGGCGTCGCAGTTGTGATGGCCGGCGATTGCGACTATCCGCAGATCGCCGACGTGACCGCGCCCTTCGTCTATGCGCGGATCATGGGAACGACGGAGACCGAAGAGCGCGGATATTCC
>DATDHT010000239.1:0-3415 GCA_036521435.1 Roseiarcus sp. | reverse complement strand
CGAGACGCTGTCGTCGGATCGCGGCACATAGTTCAGGTTGGCGCCGAACGGATAGTCCCACTGTCGCCCCTTGACCTCGGGCGGCGCCATTGGCGCCAGCGGCTGCAACGGCCCGAACCAGGTGTCCGGCGACACGCCGGTGATCACATAACGCGTCGCATCGGCGAGCCGGGCGAAAACGCTTGGGGGCAGGGCGCGTCTGACGGGTTCCGACATAGGATCGTTTCCTTGGATCTCCGTCCTCCCATACGGAGTCCGTCTTTTGACGGGCCATCGCCGGAGAGGGTTGGGTAATAGGCCTTCGTATTCCGTTAGGGATTGGCGCCTACTTTCGCGCCCGGGTGGCTTACGCAGGAGTGAGGGCGATGCGCATTCCGATAGCGCTGGCCGCAATCATCGTCTCTCTGCCCGTGTTCGCGCTCGCTCCGCCGCGCTGGACCTTCTGCGTCGCCTCGTCAAGAAGCGGCGCCGACGTCTGGATCACTGAGGTTTTCGCCGCCGAGCGTGATCGCGAGCAACTGGAAACCGCGTTCAGAACTATGGTCGCGCGCATGGGCGCGGTTGGCGCCGATGCTCAATGCCCAATGCCGCGCGAGGACAAGACGGAAGCTGTCAACGCCCAATTCGAGGCCGAAGAGTTCAACCGCAAACTAGGCGCGAAGCTGCATCCGGTGGTTGCCGGCGGTTTCCCGCCGCGGCGATAGCCACGCGTCTCGGACCTCACCGGAAGACACCAGCTGCTATTTGGAGACCCTCGTGACCGTCGGCTCCTTATCGCCTGACCATTTCAGTCGATAAACGGCGCCGGGCGCGACGGACTGGACCGCGTGCGGCCTTAGAGCCACGATGCACGTTCCTCCTGCCTGCCGGACGGAAGGATAGATGATCCCGTTGAGCCCTTGCGCCCGCGCAGCATCGGCGATCGCGTTTCCGATCGGATAGCTGACCGCCGGGTCCGGATCGAGACAGGGGTGGTCGGGCGCCTGCCGAAGATCGACGAACTCCCCGGCCATGCTGGCGAACATTTCGGAATATTCGACGACGCCCTTGAATTGGCCCGATCGCGCGAGGAACTCGCTCATGTGATGGGCGACCTCGCGGATGCAGGTCTCGACATCAAGCGCGGCGTACCAGGCGCCCCGCGCCGCATTGAAGCGGTTGGCTTCGCGCGGCTTCCAATAGGCGAAGGCGGCGTTGACGAAGCTTGCGTACGGAACGCCGTGAATGAACTCGCCCCGCCCGATCCCCTCCGTTCCCCGGCTCTCCGCCAACAGGCGATTGCTGGTCGCCCCTTCGATTTCAGCGAGCGCCGCGGCGTCCTCGGCCGAAACGAGCGCCTCCAGCACCGGCGGGCGGAGACGCGCGGTCGAAACGAGCCGGACGGTGCGTGGAAAGGCTTCCCTGACGACCGGCAGGCCGTTGAGCATCCCTTAGAAGGTCACAAGCCGCCGCGGACGGCGTCGATGGTGCGGCGGACCTCCAGCATCCTTGGAATGCCGCCTTCGATCATCGCCTGGATCGGGGTGTCGCGCTCGAACAGCGGCCCGCTATTGGGCCGTCGCGCCCATTCGTCCGCTGTCTCGTCGGCGAACAAGAGATGAAGGCCCTTGTAAACGCCAACCAAAGCGGAGACGCGCGTCAGCTGGTCCTGGCTCAAGGTCGGGCGGGATCCGCGCTTCATGCGGTCAAGCGAACTCGCGGAAACCCCGAGAAGAGCGGAGGCCTCCGCATTGGACAAATCCCAGGCTTTCATGAGCGCGAGGAATGCTTTGAGGGCGACCGCAGACAGGCGCGCCCGATCGCTCTCGTCCGCAAAAGTCTGCGGCCCGAAGGCGCCTGGCTCTCCTTGTCTTGCTTCAACGGCGGCGGCAGGCATCTCGCGTCTCCTGACGAGAAGATACGCGTCATTTGACGCGCTGTCCAGCAACTTATGTTCGTTGTGGCGAGAATCGTAACTGGCGCCGGAATGGCATTACCGGGCCTTCGCGGGAAAGCTACGGGGCCTTTTGTTCCGCGGCTTGACGACTGGCTCCCGTCCAAAACTCGTACATGCCCCCTGTGCTCGCTTGTCCCACGCCAAGCAGGTCGGCCAGCGCCCAGACCAGTGCGTCGGCCCGGTCGGGCGAGGAGCCCGCGCGGCGGTCGAAATCGGGGGTCAGCGCGCAGAGCTGATCCTCAAGCTTCATGAATGTGCCCACGTGAAACACGAGCCCGCGCTCGTAAGCCGCGGCGATCGGCTCGGCGCGCAGGAATTTGCCGCGCGTCGCGTGAACCGCCCGCACCGGCAGGTTGGGCTCGCTCTGGCGCAACACTTCCGTCACCATGTCGCCGCCCTGGTTGATTTCGGCCACCACGCGGTTCGCCTTGAAGCCGCGAAAGGCGGCGCCGACCCTGGCGCCCCACGCGCCTGGCGTCTCGCCCTGGCTGGTGAGGTCGGCCAGCACATAAAACAGCCCGTTTTCCGCTTTTGCCGCGACGACGATTCCACATTCGTCGGACTTTGAGCCCGACCGCGCCGGCGGATCGACCGCAACCACGATCTCGGTAAATTCCTTCGGCGCCGCTTCCGGGGCGACGCGCTGACGCTCGAGCAACGCCCGCGTCCATAGAGCGCCGGGGGTCTCCTCGACGATTTCGGCGAACAGTTCCTGCCGGCCGATGGCGCGGCCCTTGTAGCGCGCGGTGATGCGGTCGAAGAACGCCCGAGCCAGATGGGCCTTATTGTCGAAGGTCGAGCCGCGGGTGAGGATCGTGTCCTTGCCGGCCGACAGAGTTTTGATGATCTTGGTCGGGCGCGGTGTTGTCGTGATGACAGCCTGCGGCTTGCCTCCGAGCCTCAGGCCCAGCATCGCCTGATCGAACGCGTCAGGCTGGCGCCAGGCCGCGAGCTCGTCGCACCACAGCTTCATGTGCTGCTTGCCCCTGAGCCGGTCGGGCTCCTCGGCTGAGAACAGCATGCTCACCGCGCCGTTCGGCCATTCGAGCCGAAGGTCGGCTGCAAGAAAGCGGGGACGCTCGTCGCGCCGGCAGCAGGCGAGAATGCCGGATTCGCCCCGGACCATGATGTCGCGCGCGTCGGCGAGGGTGGCGCCGATCAGGTTGACGATCGGATAGGCGTTGACCCAGGTGCGCACCGCCTCCGCGCCGGCCCGCGTCTTGCCGGAGCCGCGCCCGGCGAGGATGAGCCAGATGATCCAGTCGCCGTCTGGCGGAGCCTGTTCGGGCCGAGCCCAGAACGTCCAGTCATGGAATAATTGCGCGCATTCGCGTGGGCTCATCTCCTCGAGCATGCGGACGCGGGTATCGAGATCGAGGTTCAAAAAACCGGAGAGACTCTTGACCCGGCTGCCTGTGACGGGACGAGGATGATCGCGTGAAGCTCGGGTGGGCTGCGCCGGTTCGTCGGTCATTCAGC
>DATDHT010000238.1:0-6401 GCA_036521435.1 Roseiarcus sp. | reverse complement strand
CCCGGAATCTGTTTCGTCACCCGTGGCCCCGGCGCGACCAACGCGGCCCATGGGCTTCACATCGCCGAGCACGATTCGGCGCCGATGATCCTGTTCATAGGCCAGGTCGAGCGGGCGATGATGGGGCGGGGCGCTTTCCAGGAGATGGACTATCGGGCTTTGTTCGCCTCGACCACGAAGCTCGCGACGCAAATCGAGTCCGCCGCGCAAATCCCGGAGATTGTCCAGCGCGCGTTTCACACGGCAATGCAGGGCCGGCCGGGCCCGGTCGTGATCGCGCTGCCCGAGGACATGCTGACGGAAATGGCGACCGTAGCGGACGCTCCACGTGCGGAACTGGTCCCGATCTGGCCGGGCCTTACGCAAATGGCCGAATTGCAGAAGATGCTGTGGGCGGCAGAGCGGCCGATCGCCATTCTCGGCGGCGGCGGATGGACTAGCCGAGCGAGCGCCGCCTTCGCCCGGTTCGCCGAACGCTTCGACTTGCCAGTGACCGGTTCCTTTCGCCGCTCGAGCACCTTCGACGGCGAGCACGACAACTTCGCCGGCGAGGTCGGCCTGTCGATCAATCCCAAACTGAAAGCGCGCGTCCAAACGGCCGATCTGGTTCTTCTGGTCGGCGGGCGAATGTCTGAGGCGGCGTCGCAAAGCTATACGCTGTTCGGCATTCCCGCTCCAGCGCAGCGGCTGGTGCATGTCCACGCCGACGCCACCGAGATCGGCCGCAACTATCACCCGACCCTCGGCATCGTCGCGACGACGTCGGAGTTCTGCGCCGCGCTGGAAGGCGTCCAGCCGCCGTCGAAGATCCGCTGGTCAGCCGAGACGCGCGTCGCGCGCGCCGACTATATGGCCTGGAGCGAGCAGGCCCCGCGCAATCCCGGGCGAGTGCAATTGAGCGAGATCATGTTCGCGATCCGCCGGCGCTCGCCCGACGGAATCTTCACCAATGGCGCGGGTAACTTTTCGATCTGGGTCGGCCGTTTCTTGCGCTTTCGGGCGCTCGAGCAGCAATTGGGTCCGACCTCAGGCTCAATGGGTTTTGGCCTCCCGGCGGCGATCGGCGCGCAGCGCTTATTTCCCAAGCGGACTGTCGTCTGCTTTGCCGGCGACGGCGATTTTCTGATGAACGGGCAGGAATTCGCCACCGCCGTGCAATACGGCCTGCCGATCATCGTCGTGCTGATCGACAACGGTATGTATGGCACCATCCGCATGCATCAGGAGCGCATGTATCCAGGGCGCGTCATCGCCACCGCGCTGCGCAATCCCGATTTCGCGCTTTATGCGCGCGCCTTCGGCGGCCATGGAGAAACGGTCGAGGAAACGGCCGAGTTTCTCCCCGCGTACGAGCGCGCGCTGGCTTCCGGTCTGCCTTCCATCCTGCATGTCAAAGTCGATCCGGACGCAATCACGCCAACGACTACGTTGTCGGCGATCCGGAAGCAGGGGCAGGAGAAGGCAAAGCAGACTGTAAGCACGGCCGGAAACGTCTGACGCCGTTATCCGCAGCCTGTCTTATGGCCCGCTTCAAAAGGACGAAACCGCCAGAGCTTCAGCGGCTTCGTCTGTCGCTCTTAGACGATGTCTGGCGCTTACGCCCGCGCGTTTCGCACCCGAGCGCCGCGCTTCCCGCGAAGCGACAGGAAGCCCATCCCGACCAGGCCGGTGATCATCATCGCCCAGGTCGACGGTTCGGGAACCGCGGGAGTCCCGCCAGAGGCCAGAACAACGTTGTCGAGGCCCGTGTTGTCGTCGCCATTGTGCCAGTCCGCCTCGATGGCAATGTTTGCAATAGAATTCATGATGAAGCCAAATTCGCCGTCGGTAACTGGGACTGTCCCATTCTGTTCACCGCCCGGGTATTCAGTCCACCCGGATGCGGTGAGGGGAATGGAGTAGGAGGTCCAGCTTGTTCCCGGCGGCGACGCCGTATAGCTGATTGAGACGCCGGCTGATGAGTAGAGCACAACAGTCGGATATGGCACGCCGTCGGATGGAACCGTGTCCTGAAGATCGAATGTGAGCGTGCCCCCGATGAATCCTACATCAACGCCAAGAAATTTGCTCGGCGCGAGGAAAGCGACGATGTTCTCCGTGTCGGTCGTCGAAATATAGCCGCCCGGATTGCCGCCTGTGGAATTGTACGTCGGCGGGTGATTGGGATCGGGCGCGGTCGAGAGTTCGAGTTGATCTCCCCGACCCCCCAGCCTTCTGCATCAGTATCGAATGTGCTGGACACGCTCGTAGCCGCTGCAGGTCCCGCCAAGCCGATCAAAGCTGCGGCAGCGGGCAGAATATAACGCAGTTTCCCCATTTCAGCGTTCCTCATCCCCAATTTCAAATTGGCGCGCACGCCACGCAAATACAGTAAGCAGATGTATGACGTTGCGTCGACAGGGGCGGCGGCGGCGCGACTCTCCGGCAGTTTCATCCCTCGACGTGCACTGTCCGGTGAGGGCGATGTGCTCACTCGCTTCTTACTCGTCCCGCACCTCGCTGCGGCCGACGTCGCCGCGCGCGACCTCGCCGTCAGTCGGGGCGGGGAAGCGGTTCGACGCAAACCGGATGACGAAGACCGCGAAGGCGAGGATCAGAATGGCGCTCGCGAGAATGAGAACGCCGATGTCCGCGACCTCCTCGTGCTGGACAAAGCCGATCAGGTGCCGGGTCAGCGCGGTGATGCCGACATAGAGCAGGAACCGCACCGGCATGTGATTGGTGCGGAAATAAATCCCGACCATCGAGCCGATCTCGAGATAGATGAACAGGAGCAGCAGGTCCTCGATCGAGGCGCTGCCCTTTTCGACCATGGCGCGGAACGCCACGGCGCCGGCCCAGACGGTGGCCGCGCCGATCGCGAAGAGGGCGAGAATGTGGAAGCCGTCGGTCAGCAACCGGCCGAGTGGATCGACGAATGACAGCATCCATCGGTCGAGGTCTTTCGCGTGGCTTTTCCGGTCCGTCATGACGCCGCCCCTTCGTCGCGCGCTCCCGAACGCATCCGATGTTGGGCGCGAGCAAAAGCCCGATCAGCCTATGCGCTCAAACGGAAGCGCGCCAACGCACGACGAAAGACGAGCCGTGTCACGCCGCGCCGCTGGCGCCGGCGGCCCAATCGAGCCCCTGTTCGAGCCGGTCGTTACCCCAGAACACTTCGCCGTCGGCAGTCACGAGGCATGGCGCGCCGATGATTCCGATCTCCCCCGCGCGGGCGCACTCGGCCTTGAGCCGCGCCTTGTTGGCGTGGCCTTGGGCGCGTTCAAACGTCGCGGTGGGCTCGACGCCGCATTCTTCCAGCAAGGCGCTCAAAGTTGCGCGCTCGCCGATCGGCAAGCCCTGACCGAATTCCGCAACAAACACTCGCCGCGAGAAATCGGAACGCTCGGGGCCTTCGAGCACGAGCGCCACTCGCGCGGCGAGCAGGCTCGGCTGCGGAAATGGCTCGGGGCGCTTGAGCGGAACGCCCATGGCGCCGCACGTCCGCTCGAGGTCGCGCCACATGTAGCGGCCCTTGGCCGGATAGACGTTGAACGGCGAGTCGCGCCAGCCTTGGGCGAAAAAGATTGGCCCGAGCAGGAACGGACGCCACACAAGGCTCACGCCTCGCGCTTCCGCTAGCGCGCCGACGCGAAGCGCCGCCGGATAGGAATAGGTGCTCGCGAACTCGTACCAGAACTCGGCGCTCGGCAAATGCGCCTCCTCAAAGACCGCGTGAGTTTGCCATGGGAGCCGGCGCGGCGAAAACGACAGGGGTCGTGGGCACAAAAAACCGCCCCATCTGTGGAGATGGGGCGGCTCATTCCGCGCATATTGTCCGAGGGGAGATTTACTTCGGCGCGTCGGCCGGAGCGGCCGGGGCGGCGTCATCCGCTGCCGGCTTCTTCATTTTCTTGGCCATGTGCTTCTTGTGCTTCATTGGCTTCTTCATCGCGTCCTTGGCGGGCGCCATGGCGTCTGAGGCCGCGGGAGCGGCGCCGGCAGGAGCCGCGTCAGTCTGAGCAATCGCGGCGAGAGGCGCGAAAACGATCGCGGCGCTGATCCCAATCGCGGTCAGTGTCTTCAGCATTTTACATTCTCCGTGTTGACGACTCTTGGCCGTTGGCGGGCGAGGGATGCGCTCCTCCAGATGAATTGGCGATGAATATTGAGTGGCGGGAATGGGGCGCCCACAGGTTTGACGTAGGTAAGAGCAGTCCCGTATGAACCGCTTGATTCATCATGTCCCATAACACTTTTGGACACCTCTTCCGCGTCACCACCTTTGGCGAGAGCCACGGGCCCGGAATCGGGTGCGTGGTTGACGGCTGTCCGCCGCGAATTCCCCTCGAGGTGGCTGACATTCAGGCCGAGCTTGATAGGCGACGGCCTGGAACCTCGCGCTTCACCACCCAACGTCGTGAACCGGACGAGGCCCGTATTCTCTCCGGCGTGATGAACGACGACGCGACGGGCCGTCAGGTGACCACCGGAACGCCGATAGGCGTGTTCATCGACAATGTCGATCAGCGGTCGAAGGACTACAGCGACATCAAGGACAAGTACCGTCCCGGCCACGCTGATTACGCCTACGAAGCGAAATACGGCATCCGCGACTATCGCGGCGGCGGCCGCTCCTCGGCGCGCGAGACGGCCGCGCGCGTCATAGCCGGCGCGATCGCGCGCAAGGTGACGCCCGGCGTTCTCGTTCGCGGCGCGCTGGTGCAGATGGGCAAACTAAAGATCGATCGGAGCCGCTGGGATTGGGACGAAGTCGGCCGCAACCCATTCTTCTCGCCCGACGCGCAAGCGGCTGAGCGCTTCGCCGAGCATCTCGACGAAGTGCGCAAGGCGGGCTCTTCGGTTGGCGCGGTGATCGAGATTGTCGCCGAGGGCGTGCCGGCCGGGTGGGGCGCGCCGATCTATGGCAAGCTCGACGGCGAACTCGCGGCGGCGCTCATGAGCATCAACGCGGTGAAGGGCGTGGAGATCGGCGACGGTTTTTCGGCGGCGGAGCTCTCCGGCGAGCAGAACGCCGACGAGATGCGCCACAGCAACGACGGTCGGCCGCGCTTTCTGTCCAACCACGCCGGCGGCGTTCTCGGCGGCATCTCGACCGGACAGGCGGTCGTCGCGCGCTTCGCAGTCAAGCCGACGTCCTCGATCCTGGCGCCGCGCCGCACGATCACCCGCGCTTCCGAGGAGATAGAAATCGTCACCAAAGGCCGCCATGATCCGTGCGTCGGCATCCGCGCTGTACCCGTCGGCGAAGCGATGGTTGCTTGCGTGCTTGCGGATGCTTTTCTGCGGCATCGAGGGCAGGTGGGCGGATAAGGCCAGCGACGGCGCGTCGCGATCCAATTCCAACGCAAGAAGCGGAGTGTGGCGCGACCGCGCGATGCGTAGTCGTTCGCTCGAGGACCAGCGAGCGACTTCGGTGATCCTCTGACAAAAACATGAGGATTCATTTCCATGAGCAAGCAGGACGATAACAAAGCCGTTGTGGGCCGATGGTTCACTGAATTCTGGGGCAAGGACGTGAATCTCGCGGTCGTCGACGAGATCGCCGCTCCGGACATGCTCTTGAAATATTCGCTGCACGCGCCTCGCCGCGGACGCGACGACATCAAGGCGTTCATGGCCGACTTTCGCGCCGCGTTCCCCGATCTCAACTTCTGGGGGACGGCCGATCTGATCGCCGAAGGCGACACTGTCGTCGGCCGGTGGGAGGGCGGCGGAACGCACACCGGGCCAGCCTTCAACGATTTTCTGGTCGGAAGCCTCCCCGCCGCGACCGGCCGCAAGATGCGCTTCACTGGCACGACCGTGCTGAAGGTGATCGACGGCAGAATCGCCGAGGAAGTCGGCCTCGACGACGGCGTCACCGCGCTGACCCAGCTCGGCTTGCTCAAGGCCGCCTGATCGAGTCGTGGGCCGCCCCCTGGTTACCGCCGCGAGCAGGCCAAGGGGTGGCCTCGATCCGAGCACCAAAGCGCGTTGTCGGGCTTATAGACGCTCGTCTCGAACAGATAGTGATAGTTGCTGTTGAGCCCGTCGTTGTTCGGCGCTGGTTGCGTGGGGTCGAACGGCTCGATGCCAATCGAGGCCGCGTGCGTCCCGGTGGTCTGCGAGGTGACGGGCAGGGTGATCGAGCCGGGGGCTTCTCCGCGCTCGACCCAGGCGACCAACTGAGGCATGAACTGCACGGTCGTTGCGGGGTCGCCGTCGACGGGTTGCCCGCACGGGCAGTGATAGAGGCCCGGAACCATGTAGAGCCGGCTGAAGGACTGCGCTGCCGGCCATCCGCCTGCCTGTCCCACGACCGCGCGGTAGTAGTTGATGCTCGCGAAGGGCGGAATCGCCTGGTCGGCCCAGCTATGATAGATGATGAGCTTGCCGCCATTGGCGGCAAATGCGCTCAA
>DATDHT010000237.1:0-5433 GCA_036521435.1 Roseiarcus sp. | reverse complement strand
ATTTTCTCAAGCAAAGGCAAATAAAAGAAAGCAAAATTCCTGTCGTTTGCTTTTATCTCCGCACGGCGGACCACCGTGGGTCCGATCCCCCCAGTGAGTAGACGTATAACACATGTTTCTGCTTTTGGAAAGTAAAGAGCGACAGTAAAGAGCGCTTTTTCCGGTCCCCCTTAGGCTGGGGTGATGCCGTCTCAACGGCTCATGCTGGCGCACACTCGAGGCGCCGCCTGGAATCGAAGGCCTGGAAGATCATTGTCCGCCGACCTTGAGGCCGGCACGCAAAAATCAGACCCAGGCAAACCATCAGGGAGACGGACTACGCCGCTCGTTCGCATCGATCACCGCAAAGGCAAGCAGGCTGCCTATCGAGAGGCGATCAGCCGCATCGTTCACGAGGCGCTGGTCAGCGTCGGCGCGCCGAAGGACGAGCGCTTCCAGGTGATTGCCGAACACGACGTCGAAAACTTGGTCTTCGATCTGAACTCGACATCCGCCGCACCGAGGACCTGGTGACTGTCCAGATCACCTGGAACGAGGGCCGGATGGTCCAGCAGAAGAAGGCGCTCTACAGGGCGATCGCCGACGGGCGCGCGGCCGCACTCAGCCTCCGTCGTGAGCACGTCTTTTATTGGCCTCGTCGAGGTCAGAGGTGAGAAGTGGTCGTTCGGCAATGGGGTCACGCAATACGGGTAAGTTACTGGCAAATGCGGTAGCTGCCGCTTGAGCTGTGCTGCTCGATATCGAGATGGATATTGTTGGCGTGGAAGGCGTCGGCGCCCGGACCCAGAACGGTCGTGAACCAGCCGCAGGCAGCTGTCCGTATGGCGCGCAAGTAAGAGGTTTCCTCGGCGCCGGCCTGCCGGTCGACGAGGATACGCCGCTTGTCGGCGAGCGCGATCGCAACGAAATCCACGGCCAGCCCTTTGGCGTGAGCGCTGATCTTGGCGCCGGCGATGCGGTCTTGGGTGCGGCAGTCATAGCCGGGACCCGTTTCGATGGCGGCGACCTCGGCGTGCAGCGTCGCTTGGCCAAGCGGTGCGACGATGAGACGAACGTACTCGGCAAGCACAGCGGCGAACTCGCAGGCGACCAGCGGCCGGTCCGGCAGGCTCACGACGCCGCCGTCCGCCATGATCGATGACAGCCGGATCGGCGCGTCGATCCCGCATCCCTCTGCCGACACCGGCGGCGCCGTTGCGGCCTCTGCGCTCGCGCCGCCCGCGATCAGTTTGGTGAGACAGGTTGACGCCGCGGCGCCCTTCGGCGCTGGGGGAAACGGCGCCGGAGGCGCCTTTTCAGGCTCCGCGAGCTCCGGAGGCCGCGGGGGCGGCAACGGCGGGTCGTCAGCCGCGCCTCTTACCGACGCGACGGAGACGCCGAGTGCAAGGGCCGCTAGCGCCAACACCAAGCAGCGCGCCCTCGGGATTGTCGGCTGCGTCATCGGAACTCCGGGGTGACCATTGATGATAGGCAAGACGCAACCGCTACCGGGCGCAATTGACGATTTGCATCTCGTAGACAAGACGCGTGGAGCCGTCCTGCACGAACGGCGCGGGCTTGGCTAGAAACGAGACCGCAAGCTGCGGGGATGCGGATCGGCGGCGAGCGCGCCGCCCGCGAGGAGAAGCAAGGCGAACGGGAGAACGCGGCGAGACGCGTGGTGAACCTTTCGGGAAACGTCTGCCACTGGGCCGGCCGGTCAGATGGTTGACCCAGTCTCCAGACAATCGCGCGTCGGCGCATGGATAGCCAGTTCAGGCCCAGCCAAGCTCCGCCCGCACTGCTTTTCATGCGGTTTCGGCAAGGGGTCGCGCATCGCGACTGTGACGGCGCGACGCGAAGCGACCGCCCGATCGCATCGGGAAAACGAGACCGCTCAGCTCTGTCGCCGCCGGCGAACGAACGGTCTTGTCGAATTTGCGCTTAAGCTCAGCCGATCGCGAGGGCCTTATGGCGTCTGCGATAGGCGGCGACGCCAAGACCCGCGAAGCCAAGACCCATCATCGCCCAGGTCGCGGGCTCCGGGGCGCCGCCAGTCACGCCGGTCAGCGACACGCCGTCAAGGAGCGCTACCGGGGGAAGGCCGGTCGGGCCTCCCACCGAGAGGAACACAAGCATTTCCGAGGCGGACGTGGCGGTGAAGTCCATGGATGCGGTGAACCAGCCGGCGAAGCCCTGCGACGCCACATCCACCAGCATAGTGTCGTGAGTTTCAGCGCCCAGCGAGACTTGGAACTCATTGGTGGTGGCGCCGGTCCAGCAGCCGGCGCAGCCGAACGCGGAGCCGTTGACAAATTGATACTGGGTGGCTGCCCAGTCGAATGTGAGATGGTATGTCTCGCCTATTGTCAGGCCGGAGATCATCTGGCTCATGGTCTGCCGGGCGCCGGGTGTCGGATCTCCGTCAAAGGCGACGAAGTTGCCCGGCGGGGTCACCTCCGCGCTCGGCCACAAACCGAACTCAGCGCCATCATGGCGGGTGGCGACGTCGGTCGGCGCCGCAAAAAGGATGTTATTGGAATCAGCGTTGGACGACGTGCTCCAGCCCGTCAGCTTTCCTTCGTTATCGCTCAGGAAGAAACTGGGGCTCGTGTTCCCGGACACGTCTTTAAAGTCGCCGTTGGTAACGAACTCGGCTGCAAAAGCCGGCGCGACGGCGCCGGCCAAGGCGGCAAGCGCGGCTAGAGACAGCACAGTGCCGGTGTTTCGCATTGGCTGATTCCCCCTTAGGCTAATTGATCATTAACTACCATTCCGTAACTGTAATGGGCTGTCAAGGCCGTCTGACCTATGCCGGTTCGCGGCAAGTTGACGCTGCACGCCGACAGCGCGCTTCCCAGTCGATCCGTTTGGGTTTTCTTCGCGCCAGGAACAACAACGAACGTCCCGATACTCGGCGCCGCGCCGCCAAGCATTTATGATGGCTCCCGTCGCCTTGGCGGCGGGCCCCTGCCCGCTGATAATCGCCTTCGAAGAAGCCACCGGGAGGGGTAAGAATAAGATGAAGCTTCTGATCACAGGCGCGACCGGAAAAGTGGGATCGAACCTGATCCGTGGGCTCAGCGCATCGCCCCCGCCCGATCTCGTCATCCGCGCCCTGTGTCACAATCGGGCGCTCCCGGCGGCGCCGGGGCTCGAGGTGGTGAAAGGCACAATTTCCGACCGCGACAGCGTCGAGCGCGCCATGGACGGTGTGAGCCATGTCGTGCATCTGGCGACCTGCAAGGAGACTCCCGAACTCGTCATGGACGTGACGGTCAAGGGCCTGTTCTGGCTGACCGAGGCGTTCCGCGCGAGTCCGACGGCGAAGCAGTTCATCCTGATCGGCGGCGACGCCAGCGTCGGCCACTTCTTTTACGACCATGGCGCGCCGGTGACGGAGGCGACCCCGCACATGGCCTATCCGGGCAGCTACGCGCTGTCGAAAGTGCTGGAGGAAGTGCTGCTTCAGCAGACGCATATCCAGTACGGGCTCAATGTCTCATGCTTGCGCGCGCCCTGGATCATGGAGAAGGACGACTTCCGCTACGCGCTTTCGTTCGGCGATGACGTGTTTGGCGGCCCGGACTGGAAGACGCTCGTTGCGCCGGAGGTCGCCGAGCGCTGCCGCAGGCAAGGGACAATTCCGCTGTTGCGCGACGCTCATCGGCACCCGCTCAAGCGCAACTTCATCCATGTCGACGACCTCGTCGACGCGATCCTCGCCGCGCTCGACAATCCGGCGACGAGGGGCAAGCTTTACAATATCGCGATGGACGAGCCGGTCGACTATGCCGCCGTCGCTGCTCATCTCAAGGCGACGCGGGGCTTGGGGTCGATCGACATTCCAAGCGCCTATCATTCCAATTGGCTCGACAATGCGAGCGCCAAGTTCGACCTGAACTGGCGCCCGCAATACGATCTCGCCAAACTCATCGATTCCGCGTGGGCCTACAAGCGCGCGCCCGACGATCCACGGAAGGTTTGGTATCCGGGCTGACGGGCGCGATTGTGCGGGTTTTACCGTGGCGCAGATCTCCTCCCTGCACCGTTATGGCGAGGCTTATCCCAGTTATCCCGGTCGGATGTCGTCCGAGCCGTCCCCTGGAGACGCCTGCCCCCACTTAAGGTCGAAGGGCATGCCCACGGTTAAACAGGAACCCGATCATGAAAAGCCATGCGGCTTTCACTGTCGCCACAAGGCGACCGGAGAATAACGTCCTCGGCTGTCCGCACCATAGGCACGATGTGCTCGCCACACTTGCCGGTTTGCCACATGTCGAGCAGAGTTTCGCGTGCCGCATAGAAGGGTTCTTTCTTGGAGGCTCGAAGTTGAACGCGCCATCGGGCGAAATGTTGCCGTAAAAACTGGCGGACCCCACGCGTCTTAGTCGAAGCGCCCCCCACGGCGGGAGCCGACGCCATAAGTGACCGGAGCGAACTCAGATTGGGGGGAACGCCGACGACGGTGATCGCCAGAGTTGATCTCCGAACGTCGCGGAGCCGAGGAAGTTCCGGAGGGGCCCGCGCCCTGGCCCCGATCTCCACGCCCGTGCCGCTCGCGCCGATGACCCTCGATTTCAAGGCTACACGGGCGGCGCAGCGCTGCTCATCGCGCTCATGACCTTGCGCCGAGGCGCGCTCGCGGGCCTTTTGGAAGACCGCCGGGGCGCGAGGACCGGCGGGGCGCGCGGCTTTGGCCACGATTCAATTCTTTCAACCCTTTAGGCGCCTTTTTCTGTCACGCCTCCGGATCATCGCCGCAGGGCGATTCCGCTCCCGCCTCCGCCGCGGTCAGCGCTCATCGCCGGCATGTTCACCAATCGGGACACACAGGTTGCCTATGTGGTCCGCTCGCCCCTCGAATGTTCCGCCAGGCCTGATGGCCTCGCGCGCTTTGCGTTTGGGTGGCGGAGGTCTGGCTCCTTACGGCATTGGGCCATGGCCCAATCGATTTGGATTGTCTTGGCGGGCGCCCGTTTCGCCGCGAAGCTCCCGCTAGTGAGGGTTGGATTTGTTTGGATTTCCTTGGATTCTCTCGTCTGAAACGAGACTTATCAATGGGTTACACGGGATTTTCCGCGGAAAATTTTTCGTGACCGCTCTTTGGCGCAAAAAGCCAGGACGGGCGCTTAAGGTCGAGGCCGTTCAGAAGGGCGGGATTGCTCATGGGGCAAGCTTACTTCAATTTCTGATTGTCAGCAAGCAATTGTCGTCCGACCCCGCGGCGCAGGCCAACACCCGCCCCGCCCCTCATCCTGACGCTCGAGGTCAGGTCGTCAGCTTCACGAGCCGCCGCAGGATCAGCCTGCGGGGGCATTGTCCCTCTTGCTGTCCGCGGACCGCGTGCTGCTGGTCCTTGAGGCGTCCGGAACGGTCGCTAGGCAAGTTCTTGCCCTCGACGGCCGCCGCAGCGGCGCGGCTGGGTGAGCAAAAAAGGGAATTCGTTCACTG
>DATDHT010000236.1:0-9763 GCA_036521435.1 Roseiarcus sp. | reverse complement strand
CCCGGCTGAGCGCCGCGCGAACGACTATCGCGACTATGGCGAGCGCGATCTTCACGAACTCAGGTTCATCAGACGCGCCCGTCGGCTTGGTTTTTCGATCGCGGAAATCGGCGAACTGTTGGCTCTGTGGCGCGACCGCGGTCGGCCGAGCCGCGAGGTCAAGCGCATTGCCGAGACTCACATCGGCGATCTTCAGTCGCGCGTAACCGAGATGCAGGCGATGGCGAACACGCTCCGAGAGCTCGTCGGCGCCTGCCATGGCGACGATCGACCCGACTGCCCGATCCTCGACGATCTCGCGAAGGACCGGGGCGCGCTGAGCTTGGCGACAGCCGACGGGCTCCTTGGGCGTTAACGCCAAACCCCGATGTTCTCGGGCAGCCGCTTTTGTATTGAGCCAGGTTGATTGTGGCGGCAGTGGGTGTGCGGCGAAATTCCGGAGCAAATAACGGAGTTCGCGCTTCTTGTCCGCAGTGCAGTCTGACCCCGTCGGATAGCACCTCAGGAGAGGAATAATGATTCACATGTTCGCAGCATTGCAGCGCGTTGCCGAGCAGCGCGGAGATGGGTTGCTTCCTGAGCTGGCAGATCTCCTGCGAAAGGCGCCGCGTCTCGCTGGCGACCACCTGACCGCGATCGACGGAGATGCTGGTGATCATAGGGGCGAGAAAAACGCCGATAAATCGAAAGAGCGTCCCAAACAAAGGCGCGCCTAAGCGCCAAATCGAAGAGGAGAGGCTGCCCCGGCTGGGACGCCCTCCCACCGCCGGCGACCGTCGAAAACCCCTTGTCCCCAAGGGCGCGACGGTCCATGAGGCCGACATGAATGTCGCTCCGTCCTCGCCTAAGACCAGTTGGCCCGATCTCATCCGCCCCGTCATGCGCGACGTCGCCACGAGCGGCATTGTCGAGGTCTTCAACTATGGCCGCGGGCGACAGGGGCTCATTCCGTTATGGGTTGGCGAAGGCGACCTGCCGACGCCGCCTTTTATCAGCGAGGCGGCCAAGGCTTCTCTCGATCGCGGCGAGACTTTCTACACATGGCAGAATGGGGTGCCGGAGCTGCGCGAAGCGATCGCGGCTTACATGACGCAGGTCTACGGCGCGGCTCCGAGCGGCGGCGCTTTCTCGCCACAGAACTTCTTCGTCACCATCGGCGGCATGCACGCGATCGAAATCGCGACGAGGCTCATCGTCGGGCCGGGTGACGAGGCGCTGATCCCCACGCCCGCGTGGCCCAATTTCGTGGGCGCGCTCGAAATTTCGGGCGCGCGCGCCGTGCCCGTGCCGCTCGATAAAGAGGGCCGATGGAGCCTTGATCCGAGCAAACTCGAAAAGGCAATCACGCCCGCGACCAAACTCATCTTTTTCAACACCCCCGCCAACCCGACGGGCTTCGTCGCGACGCGCGAGGAGATCATCGAGACACTCGCCATTGCGCGCCGATACGGTCTTTGGATCATCGCCGACGAGATCTACGGGCGCCTCACCTATGATGGCGTCCGCGCGCCTTCCTTCCACGATGTGATGGCGCCCGACGACAAGATCCTGTTCGTGCAGACCTTGTCCAAGAACTGGGCGATGACGGGTTTCCGCATCGGCTGGCTGGAGGCGCCAGCGGAACTCGGCGGCGTGATCGAGAACCTCGTCCAGTACACGACCTCGGGCGTGCCTGTTTTCAATCAGCGCGCGGCGACGGCGGCGCTCGAGCAGGGCGAGGCTTTCCTCGCTTGGCAAATCGAGCGCTGCCGTCGCTCGCGTGACATCCTATGCGAAGGGTTGACCAAGACTGGGCGCGTCCGGTTCTTCAAGCCGGATGCAGCGTTCTATCTCTTCTTCTCGATCGACGGTTTTTCCGATTCCCGCGCGCTGGCGCTAAAACTCATCGACGAAGCCGGAATTGGCGCCGCGCCGGGAAGCGCCTTCGGTCCCGGCGGCGAGGGCCATTTGCGCGTTTGCTTCGCCCGCGATCCCGTTGAGATCGCGGAGGCAACGCGGCGCCTGGCGCGGTGGCTCGCAGCTTAGGGCAGGTCGTTTTTGGATTGACGCGGCCGAGAGCGAACGGTTCGGATCATCTCGGACAACGACAATTGATTGCGGAGAATCGGAAATAGCGCTAAGCTGGCCCCATGAGCACTCCAGCCTTTCAGCATGCCAAGACCTTGGTCGCCAATCCGTGTGGCTCACGCCGGGAAAAGGAGCGAGAAAAAATTTCCGTCGAAAATTCCGTGTAACCCATTGATAAGTCTCGATTCGGACGAGAGAATCCAAGGAAATCCAAGGAAATCCAACCCTAAATAGCAGCGGTTTTCGTAGCGAAACGGGCACGCGCCAAGAAAATCCAAACGGACTGACCGGACCAAGGTCGCGAACGCTTTAGGCCCCGCGCGCGGGCAGGGGAGCGGCGCCGTGTTGCGAAATGGCGTCGATGTCGGCGGCGGTGATCGGCTGATCGACAATGAAGAAGTACGACGCCGCTGAAGCGAGACCGATCACAGCGCCAACGACCAACGCCGGAACGAACGAGCCGGTGTGCTGCACGATGAGCCCGGTGACCGTTGGCGCGAGCGCGCCGCCGAGATAACCGCCGAAGTTCTGCATGGCGCCGATCGACGCGGTGCAGTTTGTCGGGGCGGCGACTGAGCTCAGCGCCCAGGCGCAGGTGCTGGTGACGTAGAGGAAGAAAAGGGAAGCCGAAATGAACGCGATCGCCAGCGCGTTGCTGGTGACGAAGGCCGCGGCGAGAGTGCAGATCGCGGTGCCGCACAATGCGATCGTGGCCGGATACCTGCGGCTCTTCACCGGCGACACGCCGCGGCGCACCAGAATGTCCGTGAGATGGCCGCCCAGGACCCCGCCTACGACCCCGAAGACGAAGGGAATGGCTGCGGCGAACCCTGTGAACTTGACGCTCATGTGCCGCTCGAGCTCGAGATAGCCGGGGAGCCAGGCGGTATAGATCCATGTCAGATAGATGCAGCCGAAATAACCCAGAATCATGCCCCAGGTCGTCCGGAAGCGGAACAACTGCTTCCATTCCCTGAGCGTCACGACAGTCCTCTGACCCGGTGGATCGCCATGAGTGCGATAAGCAGTCTCTTCCGCCGTCAGATCGATGTCGCTCGGATTGCGGTAAAGGACATACCAGACCGCCGCCATTGCAAGACCGGCGACGCCCATGACCATGAACATCACGCGCCAGCCGAAGCTCAGCATCAGGAAGGTGAGGAGCGGCACGGCAATCGCCGTGCCCAGCGATGAGGCGCAATTGAAGACGCCCGTCGCCAGGCCGCGATCGCGTGGATTGAACCAATCCCGGACCACCCGCGCGCCGGTCGGAAATTGCGGCGCTTCGCCCACGCCCAGGAGAAGCCGGGCGCTGAAGAACTGGCCGAAGCTCTGGACGAGTCCGCCGAGCAGCTGGGCCAACGACCAGAGACTGAGGCCGCTGGTCAACAGAAAGCGCGGTCCGAACTTGTCGACCATGGCGCCGGTCGGCAATTGCGAGAACGCATACGCCCAGAGGAAGGCGGACAAGAGATAGCCCATGTCCGCGATCGACAGGCCGAGATCCTGGCGGATCGTAAGATTGGCCACCGCCAACGTCGCGCGGTCGATGTAGTTGATCACGCCAGCCGCGACCAGCATGGCGAGCGCGGCCCGCTGGATCGATTTGACCCGCGGCGTCGCCGTCATCGCCTCCGATATCCCCATTTCCTCGCCCCTACTTGTCCCGTTGGTTTGTTCGCGTTCATTAAGAGCACACAAGCTCCGCCGCGGTCGACGCTCTCCGCAAAATCCTTTCGTTTTTGCGAACACACAGGCTTCAACTTTTCGTTGGATCAAGCAATCGACCGGTTCCACTACCACGATGCTGTGCTGGCGAAAGCTCCTCTGGCGCCGCAACAAACTTATCGTTAAAGGCGAGGAGCTAATCTCGGAAGATGGTCATGCTTGCCCGCCCGCGTCGAAGCGTCCTCTACATGCCTGGCTCGAACGCCAAAGCCTTGGCGAAGGCCTCGACGCTGCCGGCCGACGCGCTGATCCTTGACCTCGAGGATTCTGTGGCTCTCGACCAGAAAATCGCCGCCCGTGAACAGGTCGTTCGAGCCGTTCGCGCAGGCGGCTTTGGCGGGCGCGAGGTCGTCATCCGTGTCAATGGGCCCCATACCCCGTGGGGAGAGGACGATCTCCTCGCCGCCGCGGCGGCGAAGCCGGACGCCATTCTCTTGCCTAAGGTCGACGGCCCAGGGGCGATCATGGTCGCCGCTCGAGTACTGCGCGAAGCCGAGGCCCCCGAGGAAACTCGCATCTGGGCGATGATGGAGACGCCGAACGCCATTTTGAACGCGGGCTCGATCGCCTCCGTCGCGGCGGACCCGAATTCGCGCCTTTCGGTGATGGTTATGGGCCTCAATGATCTCGCCAAGGAGACACGGGCGAGGCTGACTCCCGGTCGCCCGACCATGACCGCATGGCTCGCCAGCTGCGTTGTCGCCGCGCGCGCCCACGGCGTCGATCTCCTCGACGGCGTCTACAACGACATCAAGGATCTCGACGGTTTCCGCCTCGAAAGCCTGCAGGGCCGCGACATGGGGCTCGACGGCAAGACGCTGATTCACCCCAGTCAGATCGACATCTGCAACGAAGTGTTCGCTCCCACCCCTGCTGAGGTCGAAAGCGCCGCCGCCATCATCGAGGCGTTCGCGCTGCCGGAGAACGCCGGCAAGGGCGTGATCCAGCTCAACGGCCGCATGGTGGAGCTGTTGCACGCCGACATGGCGCGTCGGACGCTGGCGATCGCTGAGGCGATCGCAGAGCGGAGCAAGGCCGCCGCTTAGACCATCATCGCGCTACACCGCTCCAGGGAGGTCGCCGGCCTCGGCGATCAGCTCGATCGAGCGCAATCGTTCTGAATGCTCGTAGATGTCGGAGACGACGATGAGCTCATCGGCTCCCGTTTCCTCAATCAGCGCGGCAATGCCTTTGCGGACGGTGTCAGCAGAGCCGATAATGGAGCGCGCCAGCATCCGCATCGCCTGCGCCCTCTCCATCGGCGTCCAATAGTTTTCGATGTCGTCGATCGGCGGCTGACTCAAACCGCGCGCGCCACGGAACATGTTGGTGAACGACATCTGCTGCGTCGTGGCGAGCCGACGCGCTTTATCGTCGCTGTCGGCGGCGACGATGTTGACGCCGACCATTGCATAAGGCCGGTCGAGTTGCTCGGACGGCTTGAACCGACTGCGGTAAATCTCCAGGGCGGAGATCAAATGATCGGGCGCGAAATGGGATGCGAACGCATAAGGCAGGCCCAATTCACCAGCCAGCATCGCGCCGAAATGGCTCGATCCCAGGATCCAGAGCGGGACCTCCGTTCCAGCTGCCGGCACCGCCTGGATGCGCTGATTCGGAACGGCCGGCGCGAGGAACGCCTGGAGCTCCATAACGTCTTGCGGAAAGGTTTCAGCCGCCTCCGGCGGACGACGCAAGGCGTGCAGCGTGAGCTGATCGGTGCCTGGCGCGCGGCCTAGCCCAAGGTCGATGCGGCCGGGGAAAAGCCGAGCCAGCGTTCCGAACTGTTCGGCGATGACGTAAGGCGCGTGGTTCGGAAGCATGATTCCTCCCGCTCCGACCCGAATGGTCCTCGTCCCTTCGGCGAGATGAGCAAGCACGACCGATGTCGCGGCGCTGGCGATGCCGGCCATGTTGTGATGCTCCGCCACCCAGACGCGCCCATAGCCCAATTTCTCGGCGTGAGCGGCAAGGTCCCGCGCATTGTTAAGCGCGCCACGAGCATCGGTTTCCTGCGTGACGCGAACGAGTTCAAGAATGGATAGGGGCGTCATGAGAAGCTCGGATGGGGGGTGCTCGAAACGGCCCTAACCTCGCATCTGGGCATCGCCACATCGAGTTAGAAGAGCTTAGATTGAGTGACCGGAGCAAATCGCTCGATCGCCCGTTGATCGAAGAAAGATCGGAGGTGTCTCGCAAAGCGAATAGCAACGGCTGCGATACGTTCCGTCAGTCTTTCTTCAGCCGAACAATCACGTCGATCGCCGCGACGCGCATGCCGTCAGGGGCGGGAATGTCGAACTGCGGCAGAAATTCCTCGGGAATGTCGGACAGCTCTTCGGTGTCCTCGCGGTAGAAGTGGTAATGCGGTCCGGTCTTGGTGTCATACCAGAGCTTGGCGTCGTAGATTGCAATCTCCCGGAGCAGACCACAGCGCGAAAATTCGTTGAGCGTGTTGTAAATGGTGCCGAGCGTCGGTGCGAACTGAATCGACCTTGTCTCGTGGTAGATCATCTCGGCGGTGAAGTGCCGGTTCCCCGCGCCGAAGATCGCGCGCGCAAGATCGAGCCTTTGCCGAGTTGGCCGCACGCCTGCAGCCGCGAGCTTTCGGAGCAGCACGCCGTAGCAGATATCAGGATTCGGTGCGCTCTTCGTTTCCATCGACATCGCATGCCACTGGTGGACGGCGGAACCATCTTCGCCAGCGAATTGTAAAACTTGATCGCCCTTTGTAATCCGCCTCGAGCTTGTCTGCAACCTCAACCTTGGCGGCCAGGCCCGGAGGCCAAGTCATGACAGTCGCCCGTACGCTGGCGGGCGCTGGTGATTTCTCATATGTGTGGTCGAGACAGTGAGAGGGGTTATTTCTCTTGGCGATCACGGGGGGATGTCTGTGCGGGGCGGTTCGGTACGAGGTCGAGGCGGAGGTCGCCATCGGCGCGCGATACTGCTGGTGCCGAGTCTGCCAATATCTCGGCTGCGGAACTGGCGCGGTCAGCGCGCTCTTCCGCAAGGAAAACGTCACCGTATCCGGTCCGCTGAGCGACTACGTTTGCCAAGCCGACAGCGGAGCGACCATGCATCGGCGCTTTTGTACTCAATGTGGCACGCAGGTCTTCAGCGAAGCGGAAGAACGGCCGACGCTCACCTTCATTCGCTCGGGAACGCTTGACGATCCCAATCTGGCGGCTCCCACGGCGACCATCTGGTCCAACTCCGCTCCGAAATGGGCGTGCTTCGACCCCGCTCTGCCTAAGGTTGAAAAACATCCGCCTCCGCTGAAGGTGTGAGCCGCACGTCACAGGCGTCCGCCCCCTGGGGGAAGTTGATAACGTCACACTTTGGGTGCATCCATGGCCCGCCGCATCGATGTGCGGCCGAATTCGGAAGGAAATTGAAGCCGATGTCTCTTTCGCTCTATCAGAGCAGCGTTCCGATCTACGAGCGCGGGCTGAACGCGTTCCTCGCCATTCTCGATAAGGCCGAGGAGCATGCGAAGGCGCGCAAGTTCGATCCGAACGCCTATCTCGCCATGCGGTTAAGCCCGGACATGTGGCCGCTCGTCCGTCAGGTCCAGGGCTTCTGCGACCATGCCAAGAACTCGACGTTCAGGCTTGCCGCCAAAGACCCGCCCCGCAAGGAAGACAAGGAGACGACCGTCGCCGAACTGCGCGACCGCATCCAGGCGACGCTGGATATGCTGAAATCGATCGACGCCAAGGCGATGGAAGGCGCGGAGACACGCGAGATCGTCATTCCCACCGGTCCCACCAACAAACTGAAGCTACCCGGCGCTGACTATCTCCTGCATTTCGCCATGCCAAATTTCTATTTTCATCTGACCACCGCGTACGACATCCTACGCGGAAGTGGCGTCGAAATTGGCAAACTCAGCTTTATGGGGGCGGTCCCGAACCTCGTTCGGGTTTGAGACGGCGCTTCGGGAGCATCAGCTATGACCATCACCAGACTGCACTCCGGCCCGCGCATGTCGCAGGCCGTGATACATGGCTCGACCATCTATCTCGCCGGCCAGGTCGCCGATCAGGCCAAAGGCAAGAGCGTTGGTGATCAGACCAAAGAGATCCTTGCCACGATTGACCGTCTGCTCGGCGAAGCGGGATCGGACAAAACCAAAATTGTGTCGACCACCATTTACCTCGCCGACATAGGCACATTCGCCGAAATGAACACAGTGTGGGATGCGTGGGTCTCTGCCGGGCATGCGCCGGCCCGCGCGACGGTCGAGGCCAAGCTCGCCGCGCCGGCTTATACCGTCGAGATCGCCTGCATCGCGGCCAAGAGCTAGCTGCCGAGTGGCGGCAGGCCTAGGCGGCCGGCATGACGCCGCTCTTCGAGGAGACCGTTTCGGTGCTTGTCCCGTCGACCGATAACCTCAAAGGCCCGTTCGAGCGCGTGGCGACGCCCGCTGAGGCGGTCGACCGGCTCGTTCGCCTGTACGATGAGGCGACGCAGGCCTTGCATGGCGCAGTCGAGCGCTTTCTTAGGGACGGCGAACCGCCTTCGGCGGCGACACGCGCCTTGTTCCGGTATCCCGAACTTCGCCTTACCTATGCGCCCAACGGCCCGGCGCTCTCGAGCGCGCGCGCGTTCGGGAAGTTCAGCGAGGCTGGCGTCTACACGACCACGGTCACGCAGCCTGCGGATTTTCGCGCCTATCTGCTCGAGCAGCTGGAACCGCTGGTTTCAGAATATGGCGCGACGATCGAGGTCGGCGTTGGCTCGCAGGAGATTCCCTACCCTTACGTGATCGAAAGCGGCGACGAACTGACCCGCGGGGGCGGCGCTGACGCTGCAGAGCTCGCGCGTTTCTTTCCAGTCCCTTCGCTGGCCACGATCGGCGACGAGACTGCGGACGGCGAGTTCGACTTCGGCCCCGAGCGGCCGCTCGCCCTGTTCGACGCGCCCCGGGTCGATTACTCGCTTCGCCGACTCGTACACTATACCGGCTCCGACTGGCGGGCGATGCAGCCCTGGGTGTTGCTGACCAACTACCACCGGTATGTTGACCAATTCATGCAATGGGGGCTGAAGCAGCTGCACGCCGGGGCGGGCGTCGAGAAAGTCATTTTGCCCGGCAACCTAGTCATCGACGCGTCGATTTCGCCGGCCGAGGCGGAGGCGCGCGTTGGGGCTGTCGCCTGGCATCGCTTCCAGATGCCTGCCTATCATTGCGTCCGCGCCGACGGGCGCGGAATCAGCCTGGTCAACATTGGCGTCGGGCCGTCGAACGCCAAGACCATCACCGACCATATCGCGGTCTTACGGCCGCATTGCTGGCTGATGGTCGGCCATTGCGCCGGACTTCGGCAGTCACAGGTGATTGGCGACTATGTCCTGGCGCACGCCTATCTTCGGCGCGACAACATCCTCGACCAGGCGGTGCCGCTGGTGACGCCGATCCCGGCGCTGGCCGAAGTACAGGTCGCGTTGCAGGAGGCGGTCGCCAAGGTTACAGGCGATCGCGGCGAAGCGCTCAAGCGCCGCTTGCGGACCGGCACAGTCGTCACCGACGACGACCGCAATTGGGAATTGCGCTGGTCGAAGGAGCGGCGGATCATCAACATCTCGCGCGCGATCGCAGTCGACATGGAATCGGCGACTGTGGCGACCCAAGGCTTCCGGATGCGCGTGCCCTACGGGACGCTGCTCTGCGTCTCCGACAAACCTCTCCACGGAGAGATCAAGCTGCCGGGCGCCGCTAACGCCTTTTACGAACGGGCGATTGGCGAGCACCTGCAGATCGGCATCGCGGCGATCGGCCTGTTGCAGAGTCAAGACGACACCCTGCACTCACGCAAGCTCAGGAGCTTCGACGAACCGCCGTTCCGGTGAGGGGGCTTTGCATTGAGATGGATTCGATCGGCTCTTCTCGGCGGCGGGCCGCGACGTTCAAGTCTGGTTGATTTGGATTTTCTTGGGCCTTCCCGCTTTTACCGCGAAAACC
>DATDHT010000235.1:0-13515 GCA_036521435.1 Roseiarcus sp. | reverse complement strand
CAGCAAGGGGCCGACCAATGGCGAACCCTATAAGAGTAGACAATTTCTTGCTGTGAACCAGAACTCGCGTTAAGCTTGCGCCATGACCAATCCGCCGCTTCCGTATGCCAAGACCGCGTGCTCCGTCCCGGTGCTGCTCGTGTAAGGAGGAAAAGCGAGAGGAAAAATTTTCTCGCGCATTTTCCGTGTAACCCATTGATAAGTCTCGATTCGGACGAGAGAATTAAGGAAATCCAAGGAAATCCAACCCCTGGAAGCGGGGATTTTCGGGGCCGAAACGCTACTCGCCAAGGAAATCCAAATCGACCGGACTGTCGCGATCGCCGCGGGGAAGACGGTCGAACCAGCTCCATACAATGAAACGGCTTCGTCTCTGCATGGCGATCGCGAGGGGTTAGCTCGCGTACGCGTCCTCGCCGGCGGTCGTAAGTTTCCGCTCAGCCCAGACACTGGCCTGAGCGCCGACCAGTTCGCCGATCCGATTGGCCCCGCGCGCCTCGACCGAGCGGCTTAGACCCCCGAGGATCTCCGCCACCACGCCATGACCTTTAAGCGCGAGGCCGGTGTAGAGCTGCAACAGGTTCGCGCCAGCCTCGATCTTCGCAAGCGCCGTCTCCGAATCCTCAACGCCGCCGGCGCCAATGAGCGGCATCGCCCCGCCGGTCAGGAGATAGGTGCGGGCGAGAAGCCGCGTCGACGGCTCGAACAGCGGACGCCCGGACAAGCCACCGCTCTCGCCCCGGTTCCTGGAGGTCAGGGTCGCTGGCCGGGCGACCGTGGTGTTCGAGACGATGAGGCCGTCGATGCGACGGGTAAGCGCCGTGGCGACGATGTCCTCAAGCCCGCTTGCGTCGAGATCGGGCGCGATCTTGAGCATCAGGGGCCGATGCGGCTCGGTCTGGTCGCGGGCCTCGACGACGCGGGCGATCAGATCGTCGAGCGCCTCGCGCCGCTGCAGGTCGCGCAATCCCGGGGTGTTGGGCGAGGAGACGTTGATGGTCAGATAATCGGCGAGCGGCGCAAAGGTCCTGACGCCGAGCGCATAATCCTCCACGCGATCGGCCGCATCCTTGTTGGCGCCAAGATTGACCCCGATCAGGCCAGATGGCCGCCGCTCGAGCCGGGCGCGAGCCCGCGCGAAGCCTTCATTGTTGAAGCCGTAGCGGTTGATGACCGCGGCATCCTCCCGCAATCGGAACAGCCGCGGGCGGGCGTTGCCACCTTGAGGCCTCGGCGTCAGCGTGCCGACCTCGACGAAGCCGAAGCCGAGGCTCAGCATGGCGCCCGGAACCTCGGCATTCTTGTCGAACCCGGCGGCGAGGCCAAGCGGATTGGGAAACTTCAGCCCGAGGATTTCGACCGAAAGCCTGGGATCGGAAGAGGGCGCCCGAACGGGCGGCGCCATCTTCAACCCGTTGATCGCCGCGCGATGGGCCGTCTCCGCCGGGAGGCGTTTCAGAACCCCACCCGCGACTTTGGCCAGCCTCATGGCTCGAGGCTTCCGAACACATGGGCCCCGTCCGCGCCGAGCGGCAAGGGGCGCGACCAGAGGACGGCGCTCATCGGCAGGGGGGCGTAAAGGTGAGGAAAGAGCGCGCCGCCCCGCGACGGCTCCCAGCGCAAGTCGTCGCCCAAAGCTTCCGCGTCAATTGCGGCCAGGGTCAAATCGCCTCGGCCGGCGAACCATTTGGCCGCCGTCTCCGGCGCCTGCTCGGCGGTCGAGAAATGGATGTAGCCGTCCGCGCGATCGATGGCTGCGCCCGTAAAGACGCCGGCCGCCTGGGCTTTAGCCCATTCCTCGGTGGCGACGATCTTATAGACGATCATGCTCAACCGGAGCCGCCGCAAAGGGACGTCACGCGCCACTCGGCGGTCACGGCCACGCGAGGGATGACCCCTCCATCCGTTCAGCCGCCCCGGGCGGTCCGCTCACTCTTGGAGCATCCGCTTCAAAAGCTCAAGTTCCTCGCGCAAGATCGTGTCGGTCTGCACCAGCCCCTCGATCTTGCGCACCGCATGCAAGACCGTGGTGTGGTCACGGCCGCCGAACCGCCGGCCAATTTCCGGCAACGAGCGCAGGGTGAGGATTTTGGCGAGGAACATCGCCACCTGGCGCGGCTTGACGACGGCGGCGGTGCGCCGCGAGGAGAGAATGTCGGCGCGCGAGACGCTGTAGTGGCTGGCGACCAGCTTCTGGATGTCCTCGATCTTCACCCGTTTGAGCTCGTGCGTGCGGATGAGGTCGCGGATCGCGGTTTCCGCCGTTTCGACCGTCAGAGCCGGGCCGGTCGACGTATAGTGCGCCCGCAGGCGATTGACGGCGCCTTCCAGATCGCGGCCGTTCGAGCGAATTGCGCGCGCAACATAGGCAAGAACGTTCGGCGAAACGTCGAAATGAGCCTCCTCAGCGCGCGCTGCAGCGACGCGGGCCTCCAAAATCTTGAGCCGCAAGGGCTCGTCAAGCGCGCCGATCTCGACGCAAAGGCCGACGCTGAGGCGCGAGCGTATGCGCTCGTCAAGCGATTCCAGATCGTTCGGAGGACGGTCGGCGGCGACGATCACCTCTCGCCCCGCGTCCAGCAACGCATTGAGGGCATGACCGAATTCGGCCTGGATGTTTTTCCCCTGCAGGAACTGCGCGTCGTCAAAGATGAGGAGGTCGATCCCTCGCAGCCGCTCCTTGAAGGCGATCGCCGTCTGCGACTGGAGCGCGGCGACGAAGCCGTACATGAATTTTTCGGCAGTCAGATAGATGACCGAACGCCCTTGTTGAACGGCGGTATGGGCGACGGCCTGCAGGAGATGGGTTTTGCCCAGGCCGACGGCCGAATGCAGATAGAGCGGACAAAAGGCCGGAGTCCCACCCCGGTTTGGGTTGGCGACGCGTTGCACGGCGTTAAAAGCGAGTTCATTCGATCGCCCAACCTGGAAAGTGGCGAACGTCAACCGTCGATCGAGGGGAGACCCGGTCAAGGCGTCACCGACCACGAGCGCGGCGGACGTTCGGTTGGGCTGCCGGCGATCGGCGGCGGCCCGATCGACCGGCGCCTCCAGCGGCTTGGGCGCCGTTTTGGCGGCCGCGGCGCACTCGGGCAGCGGACCTTTGGTCAACGGCGCGAGCGCAGCCGATGAGCGCACGGAAATAAGGATTTGCCCGACCGGCCCGACTTCCGCGTTGAGCGCCGACGCCACATGGCCGGAGTAGTGGGTGACAATCCAACTCTTGAGAAAGCGTGTCGGAACGGAAAGCCGAGCCTGCCCCGATCCGACCGACTCGAGAGTGAGGCTCCCGAACCAGCTGTTGAAGACAGCATCACCGACCTCGGCTCGCAAACGATCGCAGCAGCGCCGCCATGCTGCGCCAAAAGGAGGACCGCCGGAGTCGCCATGGTCAAAGCGATCCGTATTGGGTTCGTCATACATATCCATTTGTGTCTCGGGCGTGGGGTGGACAGCCGACGTTGCGGCGATGCCTTGGAACGGGACCTGCGCGACGCTTTTTATGTCTGCGTCCAAGGCAATCCACCCGCCTTCCACCCGCCAACCACCCCTCTGCGGCGCGAATCGTCCAGCGCGCCTTCGAACCCGTCCGACACATTGAAACAAGGCGACCATCCTGCACCGGTCATCGCGGTTGCGGCGTGGCGCGACCGCGCGCCCGAACGGCACAAGAACACGAGCGACGCCCCGTGCCCCACACCCTCCGCCTCGAGCAGCGCTTCAAGGCGAGGGGTGAAGTTGGCGCCAACCGCCATCGAAGGATAGCTTTGCCATTCCAAGAACAATGGCGTCTTACCAATCGCTTGAATGTCCGGCGTTCCAACGTAAGTCCACTCCGCCTGAGTTCGGACATCGATAAGAACCGATGTTGAATCGCCCTCGAGCAGTGCATACGCGTCGACCGCGAGAATATCCCCAGCATATCCCGAGAAGTTCTGATAAGACATTGCCTCTCCCTCCGCAGCCCACACTGCAGATTTATCTTGAGTTCAATCTATTCTTGAAAGCGGGCCAACAAAACGCTAGCCCAAATTTTTCGCTCAGACCCGACGCGACCGCCCTTGTATCAAACTCTTGCGCTGAGTTTCTGTTCTTAACTTCTACTTACGCTTACCTGCATATAGACGCCAAATGAGGCCGCATTTTCTCTCGTTTCTTGCTGTTGTCAAGATTATGGCACGGGTCAGTCGACGACGCAACCTTGCTCCCTTGACCAGGGAGCGCTCTCAGGGCGGTGAAAGTGGACAAATATTGAACAATTTTACTAAGTTTTAATGCAAGGGCTTGATTCAAGAGACAAGATCGTGGGCCGGTTGTAATCCGCCCCCGGTAAATTGCGGCAATCGACCGAAGTGGGGCCGCTCGGATTGACGGGACTGAATTGAGCGCTGAACCGAAGCTCACTGTGCTTGGCAATTAAGAGGTTGGCAATTATGAATTATTTGTGAGCGGCTGAGGGCGGCCCTCAGCGTCGTTAATTCGTTGCAAAATTGTTATGTGTCGTCTCAGCGTTAGATTGAGGTCGCTGGCGCCCGAAACACTGCGCGCGTGGCGATAGAGTCAAGCCCGCGCCCGGCTTTCGCCTGGAACATGTCCTTGACCCGAAGCGATGACCCCGTAAAAGGCCGGAATCGCCAACAGATAAGCCAGGCCTGCAACCTCGATCACTGCTGCAAGGCCGAAATTGGTCGCGATGACGGGCGCCGCCGCAGCCCCGATCACCGAAAAGCAACCGTTGACGCCCCATGCCCAGACGAACATGTGATCTTTGCCGAGACGTCCGAGCGTCGTCATCGCGATCGGCATCGGGAATCCCATTAAGAAGGCGGGCGGGGCTATCAAAAGGAAGCAAACGACCAAGCGGGCCGGATAAGCAATCGCGCCGATCGAGTCGAGGACGCGGCCGAGATATAACCCGTACAGAATTAACATGGCCCCAACCGCGACGAACAGGACCGGCATGACCGTCCGCATGTGGGGCAAGGCACGCTCCGAGGCCAAGGCGCCGAGACCCGAGAACACCAGCATGCCGGTGATCAACACCGAGGCCGAAATCGTCGGGTTTCCAAGCGCCATGACGAAATGGGCTATGAGCCCGACCTCGACCATGATGTAGCCCGCGCCAAGACAAGCGAAGTAGAGCACGGTCAGCGCCTTGCCGGGCGAGCGCGAGAAGACGGCGCGCCACCCCCAGATCAGCGGTATGGCGAGCAGCACGGTCGCCGTCAGGCAAGCGACGCCGAGCGTCGCCCAAATCAGCAGATATCCCCACTCGTCCTGTAACAGTTCAAGCCGGTCTAGCACGCGGGGCAGATCGGCTGTCTTGACGTAAGCGGCGAAGTAGGGCGCATCGTTCGTGAGCGCTCGCGTGTTAAACACATAGCGATTGGCGATGTCCGGCCATTGCCCGGCGATCAGCGCGTGCCAGGCGAGCCGGCCCATGACCGTCGCCGGCAGAACGCCGTCATCGGCCTTGCCCGACGGCGGGGTGTCATCGGCATTGCTGGGAGCAGCGTCCGCGCCAGCGTCTGCGTCGGCGGCTGCCCCCGTGGATCCCCCCGGCAGTACGGCAGGCGGTCCGCCCGCCGCGCCGGCGAAAATCTGTTCGACATAGCCGGCAAGCGTGCTGTCGGTTTGCGACGGATCGTAAAAGAGGCCCGGTGAGTAGATTTCGTCAAACGACATGGCGCGGGTGTGGGCGCGCAGCTTCTCGATCTCCTCCGGCGCGAACCCGCCGTTCTTATACAGAACCGTCGCCGTCGACAGATAAGATGAGGCGACGAAAAAAGAGTTGGCCAGATGCGCGGGGTCAACATCGCGCGCCGCCGCTGCCATCGTCGCGTATAGCTTCAACACCGACTTTGGCGGCTCTTCCTTGTTCCAGAGAGTGACCGACAGCACGCCGCCTGGAGCGAGCGCGCGCATGTAGGTCTCCATTGCCTCCTTGGTGTAGGAGAACTTCTCCATAATGGCGAAACCGCCAGGATTAGAGAGGCCGACCGAATCCGCGAGGCTCAGGTCGATGACGTCGAAGCGCTCGCCGGTATGGGCAAGAAAGTGGCGGCCCTCGTAATCGATGACCCGAACCTTGGACAGGATGTCGCCGGTGAACTTGCGTATCACATCAGCGTGAAACGCCTCGAGCACGGCGCGATTGCCTTCGGCGACCGTTACCTCCTTAGCACCGGAGTGCAGCGCCACCTCCGTCGAGATGCCGCCGCCGAACTGGACGATGAAAGTCTTCGGGGCCGACTTGATCACATAAGGGTAGACCATCGGCAAGAAATGGAAATACGCCGTTTCCTTGTCGGTCAGATCGCGCATGACGCCGATTGGACCGTCACCGTCGATATAGAGACCGAGGTAGGCGTTGGCCGGCATGGTCGGCAGAGTGAAACCGGCGTTATCGGATAGGCCCGGTGCAAAATGCAGGTAAGAACTCGAGTAAGCCTCGAGAAAGCCGAACGGCGAGGCGCTCTCGTAAACCTTTTTCGCGTCCGGGAATTTGCGCGCGTACGCCACGCCCTTGTAATCGTTAGTCGCGAGCGTCTTCAGGCCGAGCGTCTGCGGTAGCACAAAATGGCCGGCAAAGGCGACCAGGCCAGAAACAAGAAATGGAATGAGACTCAAGCGCCCGCCGGGGCCAAACGCCCAGGCCACACAGGCGGCGAGCCAAAGCCCCAATGGCGCAGCGATCAAATTGGCGGGCGTAAATACATACATCGCCAAAAGAAAAACCAGGCCGCAAAGTCCGGCGCCGGCGAGGTCGGCGAAATAGACCCGGCCGAAAATGCGGTTGCTTCTAAGAAACACGCATCCGAGAAAAAAAGCGCCGGCCAAGAACGGCGTCAGCTCCGCGAGGAAAATCGCCAGCAGCTTCCACTTCTGCGCCGGATCGGAGATCAGGAAAATCGCGTTGAAGCCAAGGTGCTGCACATAAAGGTTGGCGCCGACGGCGAGCGGCCCGAACAGAGCGAGCGAAACGGTCGCGGCCCCGCGCCAATTGCGAGCGAACCAGTTCTTGGCGACGGTCATCACCGCGCTCGCCAAGCCAAACCCCAGCATCGCCAAGCTCACCACCAGCGAGCCAAAATGCGCCCAACTGCCGACCGCGAACACACGCATGACGTCGATCTGCAAGGCAATGACGGAGCCGGCGGCAAGGCCCACGGCGAAATAGAGCGCCAGGCGCGAGCCTGAACGGAGCTCCGAGTCTGGCTCGGTCTGCGCGTCGAGGATGTCGGCGATCGGAACTTTGCTGGCTTCGTTCATTGCGTCTCGGAGCAGTAGCCGGTCAGGAGTGACTGGCTAAGCCCTTAGCTTGAGGGCGCCCCCGCGGCGAAGCGATTCTGATATGAACCGGCGCTAGTTGTTGTGCGTGCCGACGATCTGGTCGCCTTCAAGCTTGGTAAACGGAACGAATGGAACGATCCGGCCGCCGTAGATGTCGGATCGGGCGACCGTCATCTCGCCGTCCGGCTGTTGCTTCTTCACCACCTTCAACACGCGCTGCGCTCCGGGTGGCCCGACGGGAATGACCATGATCCCGCCGGGCTTCAATTGCTGCAGCAACGGGGGAGGAACATGATCGATACCGCAGGTGACGATGATCTTGTCGAAGGGCGCCGCCTCTTCCCAACCATAATAGCCGTCGGCGGCCTTGCTCTTGATTGCCTCGAACTCGGTATAGCCGTCCTTGATGAGCTGGTCGTAGATCGAGCGCGTGCGATCAGCGAGCGGCTTGATGATCTCGACCGTGTGGACCTGGTCGGTCAGATGGGAGAGGTAGGCGGACTGGTAACCGGAGCCGGTGCCGACCTCCAGCACCTTCTCCCCCTGCTTTGGATCGATGTTCGAAGTCATGCGGCCAACGATGTGCGGGCCCGAAATCGTGACCCCGTAGCCAATGTCGAGAAAGGCGTGGTCGTAGGCGCGGGAGAGATTCTGCTTCAGCACGAATTTCTCGCGCGGCGTCAAGAGGAAGGCGTGTTTGTTGCGATCGTTGGCGAGGTCCTCATTGCGGACCATGATCCCGAAGCGATCAAATCGCTCGCCAAGAAATTTCGGGTCCTCTCCGCGTTGAGCTACGCCCCAGGCGATGAACTTCTCCCGATTGTCCATCGGCGGCGCCATGTCGAAAGTAAAGGGCGTGGGCACGTCCGCCATCGCCAGTCGCGGCGCAAGCGACCCTGCAATCAACCCGGCGGCGCCGGCGATAAATTGACGTCTTTGCACCAATGGCCTCCTCAACGGCCCCCGCCAGTTCGAATCTAGGTGGCCTGATATCCTAAACGGAGAGAAAACGCGACACCCCCGCGCACGATTTCGGCGCGGATTACATGTTATTAATCGGTCTGTAAGCCGCGCGCCCTCACGGTGCGAGAGGATTGCGCGCCCATTCTTTGAGCGTCCGCGCATGGTGGATGGGCGCGAACCCAAGCGCCAGTCCGGTCCGACGCTCTCTGCGCGCGATATCGCTGAAGGGAGATCCGACAATACGGATTTCCGCCCCCTGCCTCCGCACCATGGCGAACAGCATCGCCGCGTTGGCCGGCGAGATGCGGACGCAACCGTGCGACGCCGGCCTGCCGAGTCTGCCAACCGCATTCGTGCCGTGGATTGCGTATTGCCCGTAGAAGAAGATGGAGTGCGGCATCGGGGCGTTGTTGTATTTGGCGGAATGGACCATGGCGTACAGCGCTCGCGGTCGGAAGACGCCATTCGGCGTCGCATGACCGGCCTTGCCCGAGGATATCGGCCAGACATAGGTTTCGCCCGATCCCGAATGGACGGTCATTGTCTGCGATGCGAGGTCGACGTTGATCTCAACATGGGCGTAAGCATAAGTCGGCGCCGCGATGAGAACCACGAGCGCAAAAAAGCGCGTGAATAGAATCCCCATTTGCCCCGCTCCCCTCGGCGGTCGACTCGCTTGCCCAGCTTAAGCAACCGGCCCGCAGCCCCGCGAACGCCTCGATCAATGTTTCGCAGCCGTTGAGTGTCCCCGCATCTTTGAGTCCATCCCTTCGCCCGCGAAGGGTCCGGTCCCGATCATGACGTCGAATGAGCGATCGCGCAATCGTGATCCTGAACGTCCTCGGCGTGGCCACCGCCCTCCAGAGAGAACTGGTCGGCCAGCAGGATGAAGCCGGGCTTGCCCTCGAAGGTCGCGCCCACCGCCGCAAGGCTATAGGCGCCCATATGCGCCCGCGCGCCGTCAACTCCCTCCGCGAGAAGCTTGAGGGGGGCGACGCCGACAAGATCGGCCGAGTCGACCCGGCGCGCGAAATAGATTCGACCGTCGAGCGGGACCGTCATCGCGCGCCAGACGCCGTCGAGTGCGGAAGAATATTCGGCTAGGGCCTTCACGACCGGAATGGCCATGCAATCGACATGGACATGCAATTGCTCCTGGCTGCGCGCCCATTTCGAGTTGATCGCCAGCCCAACGGCTTCCCGCGGCAGCGCGCGGCCAAGACGCGCCTCGACCAATGTCTTTGCGCTCCAGGCGACGGCAAACACCGGCGGCGCGTTGGGCGCCAGCATTTGCGGATCTTCGATGCCGATGATGCGCCGCGTCGGAATGGCAAGCATCTGGGCGATGCCGACCAGGTCTTTGAGAATCGCGACCCCCTGGTCGACGCCGCCGTCGAGGTCGACGCGCTCGCACGGCTTCGGACCCAAACCCGCTTCGAAATGAGGAACGCACGCGCCATGCACGATCCGCCACAGCGCGTTTGGATCGGCGCGGGCCGGGACGCTGAAGGCTGGCAGCCATATCCAGAGGGTGAGGGCAAGCGTCGCCCCAGCCATCTGTCGTGCGCTTCGGAACGGTGCTGTCACGCGCTTTGCTCCGCGGGCCCTGCACAAGTGGTCGTCACAATCGACAGTCCCGAAGTTTCCGTTTCCGTGTCCGATCGTCCGACGCGGCGGCGGCCAGCCAGCGTTGTTAGCGAGTCCGTTTTGAGTTATTTCAACGGCTTGCGGCTCATTTAGCGAGTCGTTCCGCCCTCAGCGGCAAGTCCCGACCGTTCAATACCACGGAAGTGCGAACAAAACTTATCGCAATTTCTGAAAAACAATATACCACGACCACGTTCGCTTGGCAAGAAATTGTCGATTCCTCTTATCGATCTCCCGGCCCGTGAGAGGACTTTCGCCCCGAACGCGGAATGTGAGCGATCTCCCGCCTTTAAATGTGAATTGCCCGCTTCGCCACCGCCATCGCGGCCTCCTTGACGGCTTCCGACATCGTCGGATGCGCGTGGCAGGTGCGCGCGAAGTCTTCAGCTGAACCCCCGAATTCCATCAGAACCACGATTTCGTGGATCATCTCGCCCGCGCCAAACCCCACAATGTGCCCTCCGAGCACGCGGTCGGTGGCGGCGTCGGCGAGGATCTTCACAAAGCCCTCAGTATGACGCATCGCCCGCGCGCGCCCATTGGCCGTGAACGGGAATTTGCCGACTGAGTAAGCCACGCCCTCTGCTTTTAATTCTTCCTCGTTCTTGCCGACCGAGGCGACCTCGGGGCTCGTATAGACGACGTTGGGTATGGCGCCGTAATTGACATGGCCCGCCTGCCCCGCCAGCAGTTCGGCGACAGCCACACCCTCCTCCTCGGCCTTGTGCGCGAGCATCGGCCCGCGGATGACGTCGCCGATCGCGTAGATTCCCGGAACGTTGGTGGCGAAGTGCGCGTCGACGACGACCTGGCCGCGGTCCGTCTTGACGCCAAGCGCCTCCAAGCCCAGGCCTTCCGTAAAGGGACGCCGGCCGACGGAGACGAGCACGACATCGGCGTCGAGCGTCTTGGCTTCGCCGCCCGCCGAAGGCTCGATCATCGCCTTGACGCCTGCCCCGGTCGTCTCGACTTTCGCCAGCTTGTAGCCGAGGTGAAAAGCAAAACCCTGTTTCTCCAGCGTGCGCTGCATAAACTTGGACACCTCGCCGTCGATGCCCGTCAGGATATGGTCGAGGAATTCCACCACCACGATTTCGGAACCGAGTCGCCGCCAAACCGAGCCGAGCTCGAGGCCGATGACACCGGCGCCGACAACGATAAGTCGCTTCGGGGGCGCAGGCAGGCTCAACGCGCCCGTCGAGGACACGATCGTCTTTTCGTCGATCTCGACGCCCGGCAGTCGAGCAACATCTGAACCGGTCGCGATGACGATCGCTTTGGTTTCGAGTGTCGCGTCTTTGCCGTCGGCGCCTTTGACGGCCACGCGCCCGGGAGCGGCGATGCGCCCTTCCCCGCTCACCCAGTCGATCTTGTTCTTCTTGAACAGATAGGCGACGCCATTGACGTTTGCGGCGACGGTCGCGTCCTTGTGCTTCATCATCGTGGCGAGATCGAGCTTCGGCGGAGAGACGACGACTCCAAGAGGCCCAAGACCGTGCCCCGCCTCGTCGAACATTTCGGACGCGTACAGAAGCGCCTTGGAGGGAATGCAGCCGATGTTGAGGCAAGTGCCGCCGAGCGTCTTCATCTTCTCGACCACGGCGACCTTCATGCCCAGTTGCGCCGCGCGAATGGCGCATACGTAGCCGCCCGGGCCCGAGCCGATGACAGTCAGATCGTAGGTCATGGTTTAGCTCGCATTGTGTTCGACGCGGCGGCGCTCAGGCCAAACGTACCGAGAGACCGCGACGGGACGCTCGTTTTGCGAGCGTCTTGTCGAAGGTGACAAAAATATCCCTGTCGCTCAGCTGGGCAACATGCAGCGCATCCGCAAAGTCCAGGCCGGATTGCGCCAACGTGATCGCCCTGCGCAGCACGAGCGGCTCGACGACCGCGACATTCGGCAGGCCGAACAGGCTTTCGAACGCGGACAGAATGTCATCGCGCGGGAATTCATACGCATCTCGCAGGACCCATTCCGTTTCGAGCACGACCGTGAGCGAAAGCGACACAGGGTTATTCTCGATGATATGTACAGCTCTCGCGAACTCGTCCCCGCCGTCGCCAGTGACATAACGAACCACGATATTGGTATCAATCGCGAGCATGGCGGCGCTTCGCTGCGACTCGCAACGCCGCGTCAATTTGCCGCTGAGTCAGCGATCTGCCCCGGCCCGCGAGACAACCGCGGACCTTGTCGAAGCTGGTCGGGACGAAAAGCCGCTCGACTTGGCGCAGCAACACCCCATCGGCGGTCGACTCGACGGTGAGCCGCGCTCCTGGAGCCCATTGCTTTTCGTCGCGTATCGACTTGGGCAGGATCACTTGCCCCTTGGTCGAAACAACCGTCGTGGAGGTTTTCGCCCGAGACATTGACAGGCCCGCTCCCCTGTAAGACGCATGTAAGATATGAATGCCTGGCGGGCTCCGCAAGTCCGGGCGGATCAGAGCGCCAGCCTGATCAGCATCGCCACCAGCGCGGCGATCGAGATCGACCAGATGATGCTCCGGAGGTAGGGGACCCCGGCGAGGTAAAGCGGCAAATAAGCGATGCGGGCCGCTATCCATAGCAATGGCCATACGCCGGCTGGATGGCGGGTCGTGATGAAGGCGAGGTCGAGCGCCACGAAGACCGGGAAGCTCTCCATGTAATTCGCAAAGGCAAGTTCCGCAGAGCGTCTTCATCTTCTCGACCACGGCGACCTTCATGCCCCGTTGCGCCGCGCGAATGGCGCAGACATAGCCGCCCGGCCCCGAGCCGATGACAGTCAGATCGTAGGTCATTGCAGATCTCTTTCGCTGGACGTCGGCGAAGGACCCGCGACGCCAGCTACCATCCGATCAATCGCCCCAGCATCATGATGAGGCCGATGATCGAAATCGCCCATAAAGCCGTGCGTACATAGATAATGCCGAAGACGTAAATCGGAAGGTAGACGATGCGCGCCAGAATCCAGATCGTCGCCCCGATAGCGCCCGCGCCGCCGGTTCGCTGGGTGGCGATCAGCGCGAGCGCGACGGCGACGAACGGCGTGAAGTTCTCGAGGTAATTTCCCAATGCCCGGCACGACCGACCGTACAGAACTCCGCGCGCTTCGGCAGGTTTGTCGCGCGAGCCCAGCAGGTACCTGGACGGCAATTGCGCGTTGCCGAAGCTTGCCTGAACAAGGACATGGACGAGCCACAGCACGACGCTCAATTCGAGACACGTCAGCTCGCTCATGAATCCTCCGCTCGGCAGGCCTGCAGGGCTCGTCGCCGCTTCAGAGATCTAGCACAAGCCGCGCCGGGTCTTCGAGCGCCTCCTTGACGCGGACAAGGAAAGTGACTGCCTCCCTGCCGTCGACGATGCGATGGTCGTAGCTCAAAGCCAGATACATCATCGGCCGGATCTCAACCTTGCCGCCGACGGCGATCGGCCTTTCCTGGATCTTGTGCATGCCCAGAATGCCCGACTGCGGCGCGTTGAGGATCGGCGTCGACATCAGCGAGCCGTAGATGCCGCCGTTTGTGATCGTAAACGTGCCGCCCTGCATGTCCTCGATGGTGAGCGCGCCGTCGCGGGCGCGACGGCCGAAATCGGCAATGGTCTTTTCGATCTCGGCGAGCGAT
>DATDHT010000234.1:0-5216 GCA_036521435.1 Roseiarcus sp. | reverse complement strand
GGGCCTGCCGCTTTCGCTTGCCGCGTGAAGGTCTGTGGCGGGAACGGCGCCGGCTGCGATGGGCGCCCCCCTCGTCCGCCAGTTCCAAGCTGAAGGCCAGTGAGGTTGAGCGGCGGCGCAAGCGGAGCGTCCGGACTCTGCGTCTCCGCGCTGCGCCATGCTCCGAGCGGCAGGCCAGCGACCGGCACGCCCTCGTGCGCCGCCTTCATGAACCGGCTCCAGATTTCGACCGGCAAATTGCCGCCTGACACCTTCTTGGTCGGCGAAGAATCGTCGTTGCCGAGCCAGACGCCGGCGACCAGATAGCTCGTGTAGCCGAGGAACCAGGCGTCGCGCCAATCCTGACTCGTCCCGGTCTTGCCGGCGGCCTGCCAGCCCGGCAGCTCGGCTTTGCGGGCGGTCCCGGTCAGCAGCGTCTCCTGCATCATCTGGTTCATCATCGCCACATATTGCGGGTCGATGACACGGCCGAAATTGGCGTTGCGGCGCGCGTAGAGCTGCTTGCCGTTCGCCGTGCGCACCCGCGCAATCACATGCGGTTGGACGCCGAGGCCGCCGTTGGCGAAGGCCGCATAGGCGGAAACCATCTCGAGCGGCGTCACGTCCGAAGAGCCAAGCGCGATCGAGGGAACAGGATCGAGGTCGGATGTGATGCCGAGCCGATGCGCGGTCGCAACCACCGTCTTCGGCCCGACTTCCTGCCCCAGCCGCACGGCGACCGTATTGAGCGAGAGGGCCAGCGCCTTGGTGAGCGTCACCGGGCCGAAATATTCGCGCGAATAGTTCTCCGGATTCCAGCCTTTGATCGAAATCGGGGCATCGTCACGTACGGTGTCGGGCGTAAGCCCCTTCTCCAGCGCCGCCAGATAGACAAAGGGCTTGAAAGACGAGCCGGGCTGCCGCTTGGCGGCGACCGCGCGATTGAACTGGCTGTCCGCATAGTTGCGTCCGCCGACCATCGCCTTGACCGCGCCATTGGGATCGAGCGCAACGAGCGCCCCCTGCTCGACGCCGAACCTGGCGCCTTTGGCGTTCAACTCGTCGGTCAGCGCATGCTCGGCCTCGGCTTGCATCTTCAGATTGATCGAGGTCGTCACCACGATGTCCTCGTCGATCGCGCCGAGCGTGTTGTTGAGCGCGTCCATGACGTAGTCGGCGGCGTAGTTGATCGAGCCTGCGCTCCTGTCGTGCTTGACTTCAGCCGGATTGGCGAGCGCAACCTTGGCCATCGCCTCAGTGATGTGCCCTTGCTCGGCCATCGCCGTGATGACCTGCGCGGCGCGCTCGTTCGCCCCCTTGAGATTGCGGTTGGGCGCAAGCTTGGTCGGCGATTTCATCAGCCCGGCGAGCACCGCGGCTTCCGATAGCGTCACGAACCGCGCGCTCTTGCCGAAATATTTTTGCGCCGCCGCTTCGACCCCATATGCGCCCGAGCCGAAATAGACCCGGTTCAGATAGAGTTCGAGGATCTGATCCTTGGAGTAGCGGCGCTCGAGCCAAAATGCCAGGATCGCCTCCTGGATCTTGCGCGAGAGCGTACGCTCCTGGGTCAGAAACAAATTCTTGGCGAGCTGCTGCGTCAGCGTCGAGCCGCCCTCAATGCTGCCCCCGCCCGCCACGTCACGCAGAAGCGCCCGCGACATGCCGACCGGATCGACGCCGTGATGGTCGTAGAATCGCCGGTCCTCGATGGCCACGAAGGCCTTGGGCAAATAGGGCGGCAGGTCGATGAGCCTGACGGCGGGGCCGCCGGTGTCGCCACGATTGGCGATGAGCGAGCCGTCGTCGGAAAGGATGGCGATATTGGGCGGCCGCTTGGGCACCGCGAGTTGATCGATCGGCGGCAGCTGGCTCGCGTAATAGGCGAAAAGGCCGGCAAGGAAGATGGCGCTCCAAACCGAGAGGACGACACCCCAATAGACCAGGTGGCCAAGGACCGATCGGCGCCCCCTGCTGCGCTTCGCGCCCGAGGCGGATCGTGAGGGGGCCTTCTTCTTCTTGCGGCCGCTGGTCGGCGGGCGGTCGGCGGGGTCGGCGCGAAGATCGCCTCCGACGGCTCGGCCGGCGCGCGAATCGAGGCGCGGCTCGATCCGTGTCCGGGTTTTCTTGCGGCCTCGGCCGAACATCGCTGATCCCGCTCGCGGCGTCTCCCTCGATGAAGGAGCTTCGGGCGAAACGCGCCCCGCCAGGTCCAGGAACGTAAGCCTCGTGGTTTAAGGGCCGGTAAAGCTTACGCCGGAATTGACGAGACAGCGAAAATCCTTGAGGACACGGGTTTCGGATCGCTTCCACGCCCTTGCGCGCACCGAAGCGGCTTGGCAAGGTCCGCCCCCCTTTCGGGGCGCGCGTCGGACGTCAGAGATTTCAGGATTTCAAGCGATGAAGGTCACCATCGAGCGTTCGGTCCTGCTCAAGGCGCTTGGGCACGTGCACCGCATCGTCGAGCGGCGCAACACAATTCCGATCCTTGCCAATGTGCTGATCGAGGCCGCCGACGGCAAATTAGCGCTGAAGAGCACGGATCTCGATCTCGAGGCCTCAGAGTCGGTTTCCGCCGACGTCGCCCAGAATGGCGCAACGACCGTTCCGGCCCACGTGATCTACGATATCGTGCGCAAGCTCCCGGACGGAGCGCAGGCCAGTATTGAGACGACCGGCGACACGGGCCAGCTCGTCTTGCGCTCAGGCCGGTCGCGCTTCACCCTGCAGGCCCTGCCCGCCTCCGATTTTCCCGATCTCACCTCGGGAGAATTTTCGCACCGGTTCGCACTGCCTGCGGCCGAGCTGAAGCGCCTGATCGAGAATACCCAGTTCGCGATTTCGACCGAGGAGACGCGGTATTACCTGAACGGGATCTACCTCCACACGGTCGACGTCGCGGGGGCGCCGATGCTGCGCGCGGTTGCGACCGACGGCCATCGCCTGGCGCGCGTCGAAACTCAGGCGCCGGAAGGTTCTGCAGGCATTCCAGGCGTCATCGTGCCGCGCAAGGCGGTCAATGAAGTGCAGAAGCTGCTCGAAGACTTGAGCCAGGACGTGGTGGTCGAGATTTCCACGGCTAAGGCGCGGTTTCAGTTCGGCGACGTGGTGCTGACGACGAAACTGATCGACGGCACTTTCCCCGACTATGCGCGCGTCATCCCAACCGGCAACGACAAGCGTCTCGTGGTCGACAAGGATCCGTTCAAGGCCGCGGTCGATCGGGTCGCGACCCTCTCGTCCGAGCGCGGCCGGGCGATCAAGCTCGCGATCGCCGAGGGCAAGATGACGCTGTCGGTCAACAATCCGGATTCGGGATCAGCCAGCGAGGAGATCGAGGCCGATTACGATTCCGCCCCGATCGATATCGGCTTCAACGCCCGCTACCTGCTTGACATCGTCGGCCAACTGTCGTCCGACACCGCGTTGATCCGCCTGGCTGACCCCGGCTCGCCCACCCTCATCCAGGATCGCGAAGACGCGGCTGCGCTGTTCGTGCTGATGCCGCTCAGGGTGTGATGGGGGAATCTTGAACGTTTTCCAGTGGCTGCGCTACGGCCCTTGGCTCGCCCAGGTGGTCGTGACGCGGCGTTGCAACCTGAAATGCGGATACTGCACCGAGTATGACCGGACGTCTGATCCGGTCCCATACGAGGAACTCGCTTCACGCCTCGCGAAGCTCGCTGAGCTTCGCACCTGGGCGGTCTGCCTGACAGGCGGCGAGCCGACCATGCATCCGCGCCTGCTGGACCTTGTGGCGGAGATGAAAAGGCTGGGTTTCAAGCGGCGCATGATGATCACGAACGGATGGCGTCTGACGCCCGCCCTCATCGACGCTCTCAACGCCGCTGGCCTCACCGACATGCAGATCAGTGTGGACGGGGTCAACCCGAACAAAGTCACCGCGAAGACCTTGAAGCCATTGCGCAAGAAGCTGGAGCTGCTTGCGGAGAAGGCGACCTTCAAGGTGGTCATGAGCGGCGTCATCGGCAGCGCGCCGCCGGAAGAGGCTCTCGAGGTCGTGGACTTCGCGAAGGCCCATGGGTTCACGCCGCGCATTCTGCTGGTCCATGATGAGAACGGACAGTCGCGGCTGTCGCACGAGGAGCTAGGCGCCTACGAGGAAGCGAAGCGCCGCATTGGCGACCGCGCGAACGAAGCGTTCGGATACCGGGGAAAGATGATCGAAACCGGCAAAGCGCCGTTCAAGTGCCGCTCGGGCTCCCGCTATCTTTACATCGACGAATTCGGCAGCGTGCACTGGTGCTACCAGACGCGGGAGAGTTTCTCGAAGGACCTCCTCGCCTACACCTACGCGGACCTGCGCGAGCAGTTCGACACGCCGAAGACCTGCAATGCCCAGTGCACCATCGGCTGCGCCCGAACCGCCTCCGCGACCGACCAGTGGCGCTCGCAGGGTGGCCCTGTCGACGTCCCCCTCGCGGCGGCGATAGTGGGCTGACTCGGGCTCCCACTCCTTTATCAGGGTCGGGAGGGCGCCGCTGCGTGTCTGGTGAGGCCGCCGAGGCTTCTCCCCGCACAAGTGGGCGCGACTCAATGATTCCAGCGGCCTGAGTGTCTTTTTCTGTCCTCGATAACTTCAAGCCCTTCGTCGGACCTCGCCGTGAGGAGCGCCGAAGGCGCGTCTCGAAGGGCGATCCAGAGGCGCACGACCGGCGCCGCCCGCTGGACTATCCTTCGAGACACCCGCTTCGCGGGCTCCTCGAGGCATGAGGGTGGTGGACCTCAATTCGGAAGTTGCGCGACTTACTGCGCCTACGACCGCGAGCCCAGACGCCGGTTAACGAGTCCGTTTTGAGTGATTTCAACGACTTGCGGCGTCGTCAGCGAGTCGAGTTCCTTTTACTGTCCTTTGCTGGCCGAAGCCTGCCCATGTGTTCTGCCTGAAACGAGGGCCGCCCGGTCGGTCAAACATTCTGAAAAACAATACCAGATCCAGGTCCGACCTGTCAAGAAATTGTCGGTTTTCCGGCCGAAGCCGGGCTTCAACCCAGCTGTGCGGATTATTCATCCACGCAACGAGAATCGTAGATAGCGTTTTGACAACGGCTGTCGCGGCAGGGAATAGATCCGGTGCCATTCTTGATCGGAAGAGGATCGCCAGCCTCAACAATCCTTATATCATTATTACAAATTACAGGTCCGAACTGTGAACACGCGGCGAGTGGGCCGTCCATAACGTGGCCGAAACGCACCGTGCTGGATATTTTTGTATC
>DATDHT010000233.1:0-4867 GCA_036521435.1 Roseiarcus sp. | reverse complement strand
CGCGCGCTGGACGAAGGAGGATACGGGCCGCGGCGGCTGGGTCGCGGTCGTCAGCGAAATTCCCTACGGGGTGCAGAAGTCGCGGCTGATCGAACAGATCGCCAACCTTCTCAACGAACGCAAGATTCCGCTCCTCGCCGACATCCGGGACGAATCGACCGAGGACGTGCGCATCGTGCTCGAGCCGCGCACCCGCGCGGTCGAGGCCGAAACCCTGATGGAATCCCTGTTCAGGCTGACCGAGCTCGAGGCGCGGGTTTCGGTCAACATGAACGTGCTGGTCGACGGCGTCACGCCCAGGGTCGTTTCGCTCGGCGAAGCGCTCAGGCAATGGCTCGATCATCGCCGCAACGTTCTGGTGCGACGCTCGCGTCATCGGCTGGCGGCGATCGACAAGCGGCTCGAACTGCTCGCCGGCATGATCATCGTCTTTCTCAATCTCGACGAAGTGATCCGCATCGTTCGCGAGGACGACGACCCGAAAGAGGCGCTGAAAGCCCGCTTCAGCCTGTCAGAACTGCAGGCCGTCTACGTTCTCGACACGCGCCTGAGAAGCCTGCGCCGCCTCGAGGAAATGGCGCTCCGCAAGGAACAGGATGACCTCGCACATGAGAAGGCGACGATCGAGGGGCTGCTCGCCAGCGAAAAGAAGCAATGGCAGATGATCGCGGTCGAGATCCGCGACGTCAAAAAGAAATTCGGCCCCGACACCAGGCTCGGCCGGCGACGCACCAGTTTCGAAGCCGCGCCTGACGTCATCGTCGCCGACTTGGCCGAGGCGATGATCGAGCGCGAACCCTTGACCATCGTCGTGTCGCAGAAGGGCTGGATACGCGCGATGAAAGGCCAGGTCTCGGACCTGTCCACCGCCACGTTCAAGGGCGACGACGGATTGAAGACCGCGTTCTTCGCCGAAACGACCTCGAAGATTTTGGTGCTGGCGAGCGACGGCAAGGTGTTCACGCTCGAGGCCTCCAAGCTGCCTGGCGGGCGAGGGCAGGGCGAGCCGATCCGTCTCATGGCCGACCTGGACGAAAGCGCTTCGATCGTGGCCGTCTGGGCTTATGGGCCAAGCGCGAAACGCCTCATCGCGTCGAGCGACGGCAACGGCTTTGTCGTCGGCGACGACGAGCTTCTGTCCTCGACCCGCAAGGGCAGGGCGGTGCTCAACGTCACGGCGCCGGCGACCGCCGCGCTGATCGTGTCCGCCGCCGGCGACCATGTCGCGATCATCGGGCAGAACCGCAAGCTCATCGTGTTCCCGTTTGCCCAGCTCAACGCAATGGCGCGCGGCAAGGGAACGCGGCTTCAACGCTACAAGGACGGCGGCATTTCCGACGCCAGGGTCTTCGCCATCGCCGACGGCCTCACCTGGCGCGACTCGGCCGGACGCACGTTCACCGTCGCCAGGCCTGAGCTCAAAGAGTGGATCGGCAATCGCGCCGAAGCCGGCCGCCTGCCGCCGAAGGGCTTTCCGAAGACCAATAAATTCGAAGGCTAGCGAGCGCGCCGGCGCTATCCGCGCACTTGGTCAGGATCGATTTCTTTCAATCACTTAGGCGCCGAAATCTGTCACTCCGTGCGATTCCGCCGGAGTCTCTTCGGTAGGCGAACCGGCATGGGACAGCCTGAGGGGCGCCCCCAGCGCGGGCGCCGCTGAAGAGTGGAGGCCGAGCGCGTCTGGCTGACCGATGCTGGCGCGCTCCCCGAATGTCACGCTCAACCCATGGTAGCGGTCCATCGCAGCCACAATTGTTACGAGCGCCCGTACGGCTTTCAAGTCTCCGCGCTCAAGCGCCGCATCCGCCAAGCGCAGCGCCTTGGTCAGCCGCGCGACCTGCAGATGGACATAGCGTTCTGGCGCGTCGAGCTTGCGCCGGGCGACGGCGGAATCGATCTCCCGCCGGATCGTCCGAACGCTGACCTTGCGGACTTCCGCGATCTGTTCGGGACTGTAGCCGGACGCGAGCATGTCGAATGAGCCCTGGCTCCAGGCGAGCTTCGCGTTTTTGCGCGCCTTCGCCGCCGCCCGTTCGCGGGCGCGTCCGGATTTCGCTTGCTGATCTTCGGTCATGAGGGGCCCGTCCCTGGATATGGAATGAGGGAATATTTGTATACCAAATTCTGATTTTCTGCAACAAAATGTCGCGGAGATTTCTTGGCCAGATGGGGCTTCTATAGCGATAGCTGTTGTTCAATCGGCTCGAAGGTTGACGGCGAAACGATTCTTACGCGCTTTGGCGGCGCGGATTCGCGCTTGTTCACGAAACCGAGAACAAAACGGCCGCTCGCGCGTACTGCATTCCATGCAGAAACCAACAAGCTCGCGCGCCCTCGGCAGCATCTTCGCGCTCGCGGCGTCAGTACTCATCGCGGCGCAAGCGCCGCTGTCGTCTCCGGCCGCCAAGCAGCTGAGCGTCTTTCAGTTCATTTTTCTGACCCAGATCGCGCTCCTCGCCTCTGTTCCCCTTCTCTTAATCTCAGCCGACGGCCGCCGCGGTCTTGTCGGCGCGCTCGGTTCGATAGCGAACTATGGCAAGCTGGCTGCGATCTTCGCGGTCAGCGCGGCGGGCCTCGTCCTTTACAATGTGAGCCTCAGCCACGCTCATCCGGTCGTTGTCGTTGCGATCCTGAACCTTGCCCCTTTTTGGGGCGCGCTCGTTGCGCTCATCCTGAGCCGGACGCCGATTCCGGTCTCGCCGCTGGTCTTCTTCCTGTGCGCGGCCGTGGCCTTTGCTGGCGCGACCGCGGTGGCATGGAGCCAGGCGAAGGACAGTTCGGGTGTTGTCGCGGAGCTCCTGAAGGGATCCTGGCTGTTCGCGCTGCCGATCCCGATCTTTACGGTTCTGAGCGCCTCCCTCATGTCCAAGTGGTTCTCGGACCTGAATGCATCGGGCGTGATTGCGGCAAACATTCTGGTCGGCTGCGCCGTCCTGATCCCAGTGACCGCGATGCTGGTGATCGCGCGGGGCGAACCGTTATTTTCACACCTCGAGCTCACGCTCCTGATGGTCGCCGGCATCATTCTCGCCGACACGATCGGGCGGGTGTTCTATCAAAAGGCGCTCAACACCACAGGCAACGACAATGGCTTCGTCACCATGTTCCAGAACCTGGAGCCGGGGATCGCGGCGCTCATTGCGTTTTGCCTCTCGCCATGGATCGAAGGCTTGCGCTTCGAGGCGGGATGGCTGTTCTTTGCCGGGCTCGGGCTCACGGCTGTGAGCCTGTTCATCTTCTCGTGGAGATCATTGCAGCAGGCGAAGACAGAAGAGCCGGAGAAAGCCGAAACCGTCCCTCTGGGAAGAAGCTACGCCATTCGATTTTAGTACAGCGAATGCGTTGACGGGCTCGTCATTGCGAGCGTAGCGAAGCGACGAAGCAATCCAGGGGATCATGGGCATTGCACGCCATCTCTGGATCGCCACGCTCTCGCCTGCGGCTCGGCTCGCGATGACGAATGGCCCGAGAGCCCGAAGAAGGCTCACGCGGGCGCCGGCGCTAACGTCGGCTCTGCCTTCGGCAAGGGCCGGAAGGTCGCGGCGATCAGGAAGGCGCCGATCCCCATCGCCCAGGAGCCGATATAGAGCCACGTGTAGCTCGCGGTGGCGTCGAAGATGAGGCCTCCGGCCAGCGGTCCAAGCGCCATGCCGAGGCTGCCCGCCATCGCCGTGCCGCCGATCACGGTTCCCATCATCCGGAGCGGAAAGTTTTCGCGCGCCAGAACCGCATAGAGCGGCATGACGCCGGCATAGATGAAGCCGAAGATCGCGGCGACGGTATAGAACTCGCTGAGGCCCCGGGCAAAGACATAGGCCAGCGCCCCGAACGCCTGCGCCAGCAGGCCGAGGACTAGAATGCGCTTGGCGCCGAACCGATCGCCAGCCAAGCCAAAGCCGATCCGCCCGCCCATCCCCGCAAGCCCCTCGACGCTGTAGATCGAGACGGCGGCGACCAGCGGGATGCCGCAGGTCTGCGCATAGCTCACGGTGTGGAAGATCGGCCCGGAATGGGTGGCGCAGCAGAAGAAGTTGGTGAGCACGAGCACAATGAACTGCGGCGACCGCAGCGCCTCGCCGACGGACATGCTCGAATGTGGTTCGGTGTCCGCCGCGGCGGTAACGCCGACGAGCGCGGGCGGGCGGCGCACCAGAAGCGCCGCCGGGATCATGAGGCAAGCGGCGATCACGGCGAGGATTTCGAGCGTCGTCCGCCAACTCAGGGTCGAAACGAGCCACGCGGCCAAGGGCGCCATCGTCATCGGCGCCATGCCCATGCCCGCCGAGACGAGCGACACGGCAAGGCTACGTTGCGTTTCGAACCAGCCGGTGACGCAAGCCATCATCGGCACGATGATGGCCGCCGCGCTTGCGCCGATGAGTAGTCCGAAGATGAGCTGAAACGCGAGCAGCGATGTCGCCTGGGACGCGAGAGCCACGCTGACCGCGAGGCTGATCGCGCCCGTCAGGACAATCGCGCGCGGACCGTACCGGTCGGAGAGGTTGCCCCAGGCCATGGCCCCGAACGCCATGGCGAGAAAGCCGATTGTCATCGCGCTCGACACGCCGGTCACTGACCAGCCGGTGTCCCGGGCGATGGGCTGCAGCAGAACGGGCAAGGAAAACATCGAGCCGACCGCGACGCAGCCCAAAAGGCCGCCCGCCGCGACGATCACCCATCGATACGGAGACTCGGTCATTCCAGACCGTACCAACTGGTTGGTATTTTGGTCAAGAGCCGTTGCCGGTCGGGTGGTGCGGCGTGCCTTGGCGATGCGGTAAAAAAGCAGTTTGCAACTTCAACCACCTCGTCCTGAGGCGCCGCGAAGCGGCCTCGAAGGACATTCCAGGAGGCGCAAATAAGGCAA
>DATDHT010000232.1:0-21836 GCA_036521435.1 Roseiarcus sp. | reverse complement strand
TCTTCACTACGCGCTTTATGGCGAGCCGCTGCTCTCGATCCCTCTCTTCATAAGCGCTTTGATCTGGATGATCATCGTCGGCGCGCTCGGTTATCGCGCCATGCGCGCGACGCAGATGGCGACCCAATATTCCTGGACTTATGAAAGTTCGGGATTGAACTGGCGCGCGAAAGGAAGTGGCTGAACGAGCGCCGCTGGTCGCTCAAACCTTTGTGTTTTTTAAGGTGACTCTTGACCAAAAACAAGAAAGTATCGGCCTTCAAGGTGGAATTGCCTTCTGCCGACGGGCGCCAGGGAGGGCCGGGCGTCTGCAAACTTATGGGAGTAGCTGAATGACAAAACATTGGTTGTCCGGGGTCGCGCTTGCCGCGGCTCTGGCGTTCTCGGGCGCCGCGAACGCACAGATCAAGATGGCGGTCGCCGGCCCGATCACGGGCCCCAACGCGGCTTTCGGCGCGCAACTCGTGCAAGGCACCACTCAGGCGGTTGAGGACATCAACAAGGCCGGCGGCATTCTCGGTCAGCAGATCACCCTCGAGCAGGGCGACGACGTCTCCGATCCCAAGCAGGGCGTGTCGGTGGCGAACAAATTCGTCGGCGACGGCGTCAAGTTCGTGGTCGGCCACTTCAACTCGGGCGTGACGATTCCGGCTTCCGACGTCTACGCCGAAAACGGCATTCTGTTCATCACCCCGTCGGCGACCAATCCCAAGATCACGGACCGCAAGCTGTGGGACGCCTTCCGCACCTGCGGCCGCGACGACCAGCAGGGCATGCTGTGGGCCGAACTCGCCCGTGACAAGCTCAAGGGCAAGAAGATCGCGGTCGTGCACGACAAGACCACTTATGGCAAAGGGCTCGCGGACGCTGCGCTCGACAACATGCACAAATTCGGCATCAAGGAAGTTCTTTATGAAGGCGTGAACACGGGAGAGAAGGATTATTCCGCCATCGTCTCCAAGGTCAAGGAATCGGGCGCCGACTACATCATGTGGGGCGGACTGCAGACCGAAGGCGGCCTCATCGTCCGCCAGATGCGCGACCAGGGCATGAAGACGGTCATGATATCCGGCGACGGCATCACCAGCGACGAGTTCTCGCAAATCGGCGGCCCGGGCGTCGAAGGCACGCTGATGTCCTTCGGTCCGGACCCGCGCAAGAACCCGTCGGCGAAGGACATCGTTGCGGAGTTCAAGGCGAAGAACTTCGATCCGGAAGCCTATACGCTCTACGCCTACGCCGCTGTGCAGATCATGAAGCAGGCGGCTGAGAAGGCGAAGTCGGTCGATCCGAAGAAGGTCGCGGAAGTGATGCATTCCGGCATGCCCTTCCACACCGTCATCGGCGACATCTCCTATGACAAGAAAGGCGACCGCACGACCGTCGACTATGTCTGGTATGTCTGGAAGAAAGGCGCCGACGGCAAGATCAGCTACGAGCAGATCGGCTCCTGATCCCGTTGCCCGCTAGGCGGTCAGCGCCTGGCGGTCTCTCGGTCCGGTGAATAGGAAACCCGCCTTCCCGGCGGGTTTCTTTTTTGTCACCCGATCTGGCCGAACTGTGGAAACGTCTCGATCAGCCACAGCGACATGCTCTGGAAGCCGCCAGTCAGAAACGCGACGCCAGTCGCCACGAGCAGGACGCCGACGGCCTTCTCGATCCGGCCGAACTGCGCGCGCAGATGGCGTGAGGCGCGGATGAACGGGCCGATCGCCGCAGCGGCGGCAATGAAGGGCAGACCAAGGCCGAGACTATAGACGGCGAGCAGAGCCGCGCCGCTCGCGACCGTATCCCTGCTGCCGGCGACGGCGAGAATGGTGGCCAGGATCGGACCGATGCAGGGGGTCCAGCCGAGCGCGAAGGCGAAGCCCATCGGATAGGCGCTCCACAAGCCTGCGGGTTTCTCGAGCTCGAGCCGCTTCTCGCGCAGCATCGCGCCGATCTTGAAGACCCCAAGAAAATGGAGCCCCATCAGGATCACGCCGATCCCGGCCACAATGGAGAGGGCGTGGCTCCATTGCCTCAGCACCGATCCCAACGCCGACGCCGTCGCGCCCAGGCCGACAAATACGGTCGAGAAGCCGGCCACGAACAGGACTGCAGTAATGAGAATGTCGCGCCTGGCCTTCGTTTCGCTCTCGTCGGCCAGCGCCTCGACGCTCGCGCCCGCGAGAAAGCAAAGATACGGCGCCGCGAGCGGCAATACGCACGGTGAAACAAAGGATAGGAGGCCCGCGCCAAACGCGGCAGGAAAGGAAACGTCGGCCATGGCGGAACAGATGGCGCTTCGCCGACCGCGCGTCAAATGTTACGCCGGGCGCTATCCGGCCTTAAGCTTTGGCACAGCTTTCACAACATGCCGCGCGCAATTGAGCGCTATAACCCAACGACCGTGTCAGGTCGACAATATTCTTCCTAGATCTGTATGTTCAAGCTGTCCAATCTCATTGAAATCGTCATGAATCCCGCCGTTCATGTTAGCGTTACTTGGCTCCGGGGGTCGGAGCACTGAGACCTCAGCATTCGAGGGCGAAGGCTGGGCGCAATGAGTGGGGCGATCGCCATGGATCCCGTTGTCCTATCCCGGATCCAATTCGCATGGGTCATTGCGTGGCATTTCCTGCTGCCCGCCTTCACCATCGGTCTCGCCGCGTTCATTGCGGTCCTCGAGGGTCTCCACCTTATCACAGGGCGCGAAATCTATCTTCGCATCTCGACGTTTTGGATCAAGATTTTTGCGGTGTCGTTCGGCATGGGCGTCGTTTCGGGGATCGTCATGCCCTTCCAGTTCGGCACAAACTGGAGCCGTTATTCCGACGCCACCGCCAACATTGTCGGGCCATTGCTGGCCTACGAGGGGCTCACAGCTTTCTTCCTGGAGGCGGCTTTCCTCGGCGTGCTGTTGTTCGGACGCAAACTTGTGCCGCCCTGGGCCCATTTCGTCGCGGCGCTGATGGTCGCCTTCGGGACGCTCATTTCGACCTTCTGGATCATCGCCACCAACAGCTGGATGCAGACGCCCGTCGGTTATGAAATCGTCGACGGCCGTTTCCTGCCGAAGGACTGGTTGCAAATCATCTTCAGCCCATCCTTTCCCTATCGGCTGGCCCATACCCTTGATGCGGTCTACATCACCACCGGCTTTGTCGTCCTCGGTGTGGCGGCCTCTTATCTCAGGCACGGACGGTTCGTCGCGGAAGCGCGCACCATGCTGTCGATGACGCTGTGGCTTCTCACCGTGCTCGTGCCGCTCCAGTTTTTCCTGGGCGACGCGCATGGCCTCAACACGCTCAAGTATCAGCCGGCGAAGCTGGCGGCGATCGAGGGCCTCTGGGAGACGCATGGCCGCGTTCCGCTCAATCTGTTCGCCATCCCCGATGAGAAGGCCGAAATGGACCGTGACGTTATCGCGATCCCGGACCTCGGCAGCCTCATTCTGACCCACGACCCAAACGGAGTGGTGCACGGTCTCAAGGACTGGCCTGCTAACGAGCGCCCGTCGCCGATCATTGTCCCCTTTTTCGGCTTCCGGATCATGGTGGGAATTGGGGTCATCATGCTCGCAATGGTGGTGACTAGCCTCTGGCTGCGCTGGCGGGGCGAGCTTTTCCACACCAACTGGTTCCTCTTGTGCTGCACGCTGGCCTCTCCCCTCGGCTTTATAGCAGTGACGGCCGGCTGGGCGACGACCGAGGTCGGCCGTCAGCCATGGACAGTTTACGGGCTCCTGCGAACGAGCGACTCCGTGTCTCCCTCGCTCACGGGGCTTGACGTCACCATTTCGCTTGCCGGCTATTGTCTTGTGTATGTCGTCATGTTTTCAGCCGGCTTGGCGTTGATGGTAAGACTTGTGCGGCGGGGCCCCGGTGAGGCTGCGGAGGAACCTGAGCCGATTGAGAGCGGCCGCCCATCGGGACCCGTCCAGGCGCTCTCGACGACGGGAGCAGGGGATCGGTTATGAGCCCGTTCGTTCTTGATTTCGTGCCGATCTGGACGTTCGTGCTTGGGGTCGGTGTCTTTCTCTATGTGCTTTTGGACGGCTTCGATTTGGGCGTCGGCATCCTCTATGGCTTGGCGCCCGACCGGGATTCGCGCAACCTGGTCATGAACTCGATCGCGCCGATCTGGGACGGCAACGAGACTTGGCTCGTTCTAGGCGGCCTGGCGCTCATGGCCGCTTTCCCGCTCGCTTTCGCGATCATCATTCCCGCTGTCTATTTTCCGATCGCCATCATGCTGCTGGCTCTCGTCTTTCGCGGCGTCGCGTTCGAGTTCCGCTACCGCGACGCGGAAAATAGGACCTTTTGGGATCACGCCTTCAACTACGGCTCCATACTCGGCGCCTTCGCGCAGGGCATTGTGCTTGGCGCCTTCATTCAAGGCTTTCAGACAGAAGGTCGTCATTTCTCCGGCGGCTCGTTCGACTGCTTCACGCCCTTCTCGCTGCTCACGGGCGTCGCGCTCGTGGTCGGCTACGGCCTGCTTGGCGCGGGCTGGCTGATCCTCAAGACGGAAGGCGCGCTTCAGGATTGGGCGCGGGCGCTGGGGCGCCGCGCGCTGATCGGCGTTCTGATCGCCATCGCGCTTGTGAGCCTTTGGACGCCCTGGGCGAAGCCGGAGATCGCCGAGCGATGGTTGTCCTGGCCCAACATCGTGATCCTGGCGCCGGTGCCGATCATCACCGCGCTGATCGCCTACTGGGAGTGGCGGTCGCTCAACAACCGCTCCGAGGCGGCGCCTTTCATCGGCGCGATCCTGTTGTTCGTAATGTCCTATCTTGGCCTAGCGATCAGCCTCTTCCCGCTGATCGTGCCCTACAAATTCACCCTCTGGGATGCGGCGTCCTCGCCATCGACGCAGGCCTTTTTGCTTGTGGGAACGGTGTTCCTGCTGCCGGTTATCCTCATGTACACCGGCTGGTCTTATTGGGTGTTCCGCGGCAAGGTCCGTGGCGACGTGGGCTATCACTGAGGGCGGGCTTGGAGCTGGTGCGGGGGCAGCGCGTCAAGCGCCAGCTTTGCCAAGCTATTTCTCGGTCGTTGTTATTATCGCTATAATTTATATAAGAATATATGATTATAATTGTAAATAGACACCAAGTATAACTACAGCAAACGTAAGCTAAGAATACGAATATAGTCTTGTGTATTCTGATGACCGCGCCCCGGTTACGTCAAAGGGATCTTCGCAGCGGCGCCCACCCGTCAGCGCGCCTCGCACCTCGGCCTAAAGTGACTCGTTAATCGCGCCCTAACGCCTTGAAAAGATGGAATCCGGACTCGTTAATGGCGCGGCGGCCCAAGAGCCGGTATGGACTTGCCGTCCGTCCGACAATGGGCCGGAAGGAGGCGTCCGCAATGGCCGAACCCGCTCCCATTTTGACGTCGTCATCGCCGGCGGCGGCGCATCTGGATTGGCGCTCGCGGCCGCGATCAAGCAGGCGATGGGGCAAGGCGCCTCCGTCGCCGTCGTCGATCCGAGGCCGCCGGCCGCGGTGAGCGCGGCCCCTTTGCGCACGGTCGCGATCGCCGCTGGGCCACGGCGCCTGCTCGAACTTATCGGCGCCTGGGAGGCGATCGCGCCAAAGGCGCAACCGATCCTGTCGATGGCGATCATGGACGGCGGCGTGCGCGACGCCGTGCGCCTGCCCCATCTCAATTTCGCTGCGAAAGACCAAGCGCTCGCCCATATGGCCTTCAACGACGATGTCGTCGGCGCGCTGGCGGCGCTCGGCGTCCGGCTCGGGGTTCAACGCATCATGGGGTCCGTGGCGCATTGGGCCTCGGGCAGGCATGTCGGCGAGCTTGGACTATCCGACGGCCGCGTGTTGCGCGCGCGCCTCGCAGCCGCCGCCGACGGCGCGCGTTCGAAACTCACTCGCCTCGCGGACATCCAGACTATCGGCTGGGACTACGACCAGGCCGGCATCGTGGCGACGGTCGCACACGAGCGCGATCACGAGGGCCGGGCGGAGCAGCATTTCCTGCCGGCCGGCCCCTTCGCACTCCTGCCGCTTCCGGGCCGTCAGTCGAGCATCGTCTGGAACGAGCGTCGCGCGGACGCCGAGGCGCTGCTTGCCCTCGACCCCGAGGATCTGACGCGCCAGCTCGAATACCGCTTTACGCCGAAACTTGGCGCGATCAGCCTTGCCTCGCGTGTCGAAGCCTTTCCGTTCCGCTTTCAGATCGCGCGACGCTTCGTTGCCGGGCGGCTCGCGCTGGTTGGCGACGCCGCTCACGTCGTGCATCCGGTGGCGGGGCAGGGTCTGAACCTTGGCTTGCGCGATGTCGCCGCCCTCGCCGAGACGATCGTCGGCGAGATGCGGCTCGGCCTCGATCCCGGCGCGCCCGGGCCGCTTGCCGCCTACCAGCGTCAGCGTCGGTTCGATGTCGCGGCCAGCGGCCTCGGCCTTGACGCGCTCAACCGTCTGTTCTCCAACGATCTCGCCCCCCTGCGCTTCGCGCGTGATCTCGGGCTTCGCATCGTTGATCGCGCGCCTATTCTCAAGGACATGCTGGTGGCGGAAGCGGGCGGCGCGGGGAGCGGCGCGCCGAAGCTGCTTCGGGGCCTCGCGTTATGAGCAAACCGCCTCCTTTGAGCCCGCGCACGCTGGCCGCTCAGGCGCTGGGGACCATCGACGAACGCACCCGCGCGATCGTGCCGCCGATCCATCTCGCCACCACCTTCGAGCGCGATCCCGACAATCTTTATCGCAGCGGCAATTCTTACGGCCGCCCCGACAACGAAACCGTGCGCGAGGCGGAGGCGGTCATCGGCGCGCTCGAAGGCGCATCGACAACCTTCATCCTCGGATCGGGCATGTCGGCGGCGATCGCCCTCTTCCTGAGCCTCGGACCGGGCGCTCATGTGATCGCCCCCAAGGGCATGTATTGGGCGCTCCGCGCCTGGCTCACCAACGAGGCGCCGGCCTTCGGGCTCAGCGTCGATTTCGTTGACGCCGAGGATTTGCAGGCGCTTGCCGCGGAGTTGAAGCCGGGCACGACGAAGCTCGTCTGGCTCGAGACGCCGAGCAATCCGCTGTGGGGCGTGAGCGACATCGAAGGGGCGGCGCGCGCGGCTCACGCCGCGGGCGCGATCCTCGCGGTTGACTCGACCTGCGCAACGCCCGTTTTCACGCGACCGATTGCCCTTGGCGCCGACGTGGTCATGCACTCGGCGACCAAATACCTCAACGGGCATTCCGACGTTCTGGCGGGAGCGCTCTGCTTCGCGCGCGACGACGCCCTTTGCGCGCGGGCGCGGACGATTCGCCAGTCGCACGGAATGATCCTGCATCCGTTCGAAGCGTTCCTCTTGATCCGGGGTTTGCGCACGCTCGACGTGCGCGTGCGGGCGGCGGCGGCGAACGCGATGGAGCTCGCGAACCGCCTCTCCAATCATGCTTCTGTCTCCGCGGTGCTCTATCCAGGACTCCCGCACCACCCGGGCCACGATGTCGCGCGCCGCCAGATGCAGGGCGGCTTTGGGGGTATGCTGTCGATCCGCGTGCGCGGGGGGCCTCAGGCTGCGATTGCGGCCGCCGCCCGGGTCGGGGTATGGAAGCGAGCGACCTCGCTTGGCGGGGTCGAATCGCTGATCGAACATCGCGCCTCGATCGAGGGCGCGAACTCGCCGTGTCCGCCAGACCTGCTGCGGCTCTCCGCTGGAATTGAGGACGTCGAGGACCTCTGGCGCGATATCGACGCGGCGCTGGCCGGGCCGCCCTGAGGGTCCCGATTTCAGCCCCGCCGCGAATCCGTCTAAAGCGGGCGCGATGTACCGCAATATTTTCCTGGTCGGCGGCTGGACGGTCGCCTCTCGACTGACCGGCTTTCTACGCGACATGGCTCTCGCCGCGCTCATGGGCGGCGGGGCGCTCAACGACGCCTATGTCGCCGCGATCAAGCTGCCCAACCAATTCCGCCAGATCTTTGGCGAGGGGTCGTTCAACGCCGCCTATCTACCCACCTACACTCGAGTTCTGAAGGCGGGAGGCCGTGAGGAAGCAGGAAAATTCGCGAGCCAGATCTTCACGATGCTCATCCTGTCGCAGATCGCCCTGCTCGGCCTCGTCTATCTCGATATGCCCCTGCTCGTGCGCCTGACGTCGCCGGGCTTCGTCAGCCAGCCTGACAAGTTCGCCCAAGCGGTGGCGATGTCCCGCATCATGTTTCCCTACATCGCCTTCATCGCCGTCTTCGCGCTGCATCAGGGGACGCTCAACGCCAACAACGCATGGGGCGCCCCTGCTTTCGCGCCTGCGGCGGCCAATGTGTGCATGATCGCCTTTCTCGCCTTCGCCGCTTTTTTTCCGGCGGTCTCGCCAGGAATCGCCAGCATGGCGAGCTGGGGATTTCTCGCCTCCGGCGTGACCCAGCTCGTCATCGTCGTGGCCGCTGCGCGCCGGCGCGGACTCCTGGAGCGGCTGACCTGGCCGCGTTGGACGCCAGAGATCCGGCGCTTCCTGTGGATGCTCGGGCCGGCGATCGGGATTTCCGCAAGCTACCAGATCGGGGCGCTCGCCGATCAGATCGTCGGCTCGCTCTTACCCACCGGCGGTCTCTCCGCCATCAGCTATGCTGACCGGCTTTATCAATTGCCGGGCGGGGTCATCGTTATCGCCACCGGCTCGGTTCTGCTCCGGGAGATGTCGGCCCTCGTTGCCCTTGGCGACGTGCGGGGCGCAATGGCCGCACAGAACCGCGCCGCTTCGCTGACGCTGGCGCTTGGCGCCCCCTTCATCGTGGCGTTTCTTCTCATTCCCGACCTTATCGTCGCGGTCGCCTTCGAGCACGGCGCCTTCAAGGCCAACGCGACCCATGAAGCCGCAGGCGTGCTTGCGGCCTACGCGATCGGCATGCCGGCTTTGTTGGTCGACCGGATCGTCACGGCGAGCTTTTTGTCGCGCGGCGACACGGCGACGCCGCTCAAGGTCACGCTGGTCGGCGTCGCCGTCAATGTGGCGCTCAAGATCGCGCTGTTTCGGCCCCTCGGTGCGCCGGGCTTGGCGCTCGCGACCGCGGCCGGCCTTTGGATCAAGGTCGCCGGCGTCTTTGCGCTCGCCCGACGGCGCGGCTGGACGTCCCCAGATCCCCGTCTGCTGGCGACCGCTGCGGCGACGCTGTTTGCGGCCGGCGCGCTGGCGCTGGCGCTGACGTTGTTCGACGGACCGCTCATCGCGCTCATGGCGCATCTCCCGCGCTTCGCTCGCGAGGCGCGATTTGTTGCGCTGACCGTGATCGGAGTTGTGGTCTATTTTCCTGCGCTGGTCTTCGGGCTTTGGCTCACTCGCGCCCTGCCGGCGACTCTCGTCAGGCGGGTGCGGCGCATCTTTCGGCTTGCCGCATGAACCAGACGAGTTCTGCCATGCCGCTTAACCATTCCGCGATGGCGCCTGGATGAATGGCGCTCAAACTCGCTTGACCCAGGAGCCAGCAAGGCTTCGTGTTCTTCGCCGATGGGAGGGTTTCAGATGAGCGTTCAGGCGCGCGACCTTGCGGTCGAGTTCGCCTATCGGTTCGGTCGCGCGCCGACGGTCAGTCGCGCGCCAGGCCGCGTCAATCTGATCGGCGAGCATACTGACTACAACGATGGTTTCGTCATGCCGGCGGCGCTCGAATTCGCCACGTTGACCGCGGCCTCGCAACGGCCCGACCGGCGGCTCCGAGTCTATTCCATGATCATGGACGAGACGCGCGAGTTTGACCTCGATTCTCCGCCTCAAGGCCCGACTGGCGACTGGTCGGACTACATCCTCGGGGTCGCGCTGATGCTGCAGAGCAGCGGGCGCAACCTTTCCGGCGCCGATCTCATCGTCTGGAGCGATGTTCCGATCGGAGCGGGCTTGAGCTCCTCGGCCGCGCTCGAAGTCTCGTGCGCGCATGCGCTACTCACCGAAAGCGGCTTGCCGTTCGATCCGATCGAAATCGCCCAGCTCTGTCAGCGGGCCGAAAATGATTTCGTCGGCATGCGTTGCGGGGTGATGGACCAGTATATTTCGTGCTGCGGCGTGGCCGGGCATGCGCTCCTGATTGATTGCCGTACTCTCGACTCGCGCCATGTCGCTATCGCGCCGAACTTAAGGCTGCTCATCGCCGACAGCAGGGTTCGTCACCAGCATGCGGGCGGAGAGTATAACCTGCGCCGCGAGGCTTGCGAGGAGGGGGTGAGGTTGCTCAGCCGCTATCTCGGCCCGATCCAGGCGCTACGCGACGTGTCGCCGACACAGCTTGAGGCCAAGCGTCGCAAGCTGCCCGAGCTCATCTACCGCCGCTGTCGCCACATCGTCACTGAGAACGCGCGCGTGCTCGAGGCGGAGCGCGCACTCGAGGCGGGAGATTTCGTCGCCTGCGGCCAAGCGATGAATGCTTCCCATCTCTCCATGCGCGACGACTTTGAAATCACCTGTCCCGAGGTCGATATGCTGGCCGGACTGGCCCAGACCGTTAAGGGCGTCTACGGTTCGCGCATGACCGGCGGCGGGTTTGGCGGTTGCACGATCAGTCTCATCGAAGCGTCGGCGGTCGACAAGGCGTCGCAAATTCTGACCGATGGCTATCGTCTCGGAATGGGCCGGGATGTGGACATCTTCGTCTGCGCGCCGTCCGACGGCGCTCGTCTGATTCCGGTTTGAGGAGGCCGTCTTGGCGAGCATAGAGCCGCTTCGCGGCGCGTCGCACCGCCGTTTCAATCCGCTGACCGGCGAATGGGTCCTGGTGTCGCCTCACCGCGCGCAGCGCCCCTGGCTAGGCCAACGCGAGCCGAATGCGGCGCCTGCAGCGCTCGCCCATGACCCCACCTGCTATCTTTGTCCTGGCAATCTGCGCGTGGGCGGCGCCCGCAATCCCGACTATCCGCACACCTTCGTGTTCGACAATGATTTTCAGGCGCTGCAGGCTGACGCGCCGACCCATGTGGAAAGCGATGGTCTGCTTGTCGCAGAGGGCGAATCGGGACGTTGCCGCGTTTTGTGTTTTTCCCGGCGTCACGATCTGACGCTCGCCGGCATGGCGGTTGCCGACATCGAGCGCGTGGTCGACGTCTGGGTCGAGGAGACGATCGCGCTCGGCAATCTGCCCGACATCGCCGCGGTGCAGATTTTTGAGAATCGGGGTGAGATGATGGGCGCGTCGAATCCTCACCCGCACGGCCAGATCTGGGCGAGCCGTCATCTCCCGAACGAGCTGGAAAAAGAGACCCATCGCCAGAGCGAGTATCTTCTGCACCAGGGCCGGCCGCTGCTCCTCGACTATCTTGCGCAGGAACTTGAGCACGGCGAGCGCGTCGTTCTCGGCAACGACGATTTTTGCGTTCTGGCGCCGTTTTGGGCGATCTGGCCGTTCGAGACCATGATCCTGCCGCGCCGCCGTATCGGTGGGTTTGACGAGATGAGCGCAGGGGAAAAGACGTCGCTCGCCCAAGTCTTATCCCAGCTGACCAAGCTTTACGACATCCTGTTCGATACGCCGTTCCCCTATTCGATGGGCTTCCACCAGAAGCCGACCGACGGCGCGCTGCACGCCGAATGGCAAATGCACGCGCATTTCTATCCGCCGCTCTTGCGCTCCTCGACGATCCGGAAGTTCATGGTCGGCTTCGAAATGCTGGGCTCTCCCCAGCGGGATCTCACCCCCGAGGCGGCCGCGGCGAGGTTGAGGGAGGCGGCGGGATAGCGTGCGCTTGTCAACTGCCCAGAACGGATTTGGTGTAGTGGTGAGAGTGGCGCGCCCGACAGGATTCGAACCTGTGACCTCTGCCTTCGGAGGGCAGCGCTCTATCCAGCTGAGCTACGGGCGCTTGGCCTGGTCTCACTAGCCGAATTCCGCTCGGAGGGAAACGCCCTCGCGCCCAAACCGGCACATCCATCGGCTGAGTCGAGGTTGGGCCGCTTGACGAGGGCTTGCCGATGCCGCACTGCCCGACTTTCGCCGACTCATGAGGAGCGCCTTGCGCGGTTTCTTTTACCCACGGCTCGCGGCCGCGGCTCTGTTCGCGTTCCTGGCTGGCGGCGCACTTGCCGAGGCGGACGAACAGGTGAGTTTCGCCAGCGCCGGTCAGGGCGACCCGATCCAGGGCTATCTGACGAGGCCGAAGGGAGCGGGTCCATTCCCGGCTGTCGTTCTTCTGCACACCTGTCTCGGCCTGCCGGCTGAACGCGCTTCGATCGGCGCGCGGATCGCGACTTGGGCCTATGTCGCCCTGTTCGTCGACGATTTTGCCACGCGTGGCCTCAAGGAGACCTGCGCCGTCGACTTCAAGCAAGCCCTGCCAGACGCCGATGGCGCTCTCGCCTATCTCCGCCGTCTTTCCTATGTCGATCCTGACAAAATCGCTGTCGTCGGGTTTTCCCAAGGCGGCGACACCGCGCTCAAGATCGCGAGCCGTGGCGCGGCCGGTTTCAAGGCGGCTGCCGCCTTCTATCCCCCCTGCGCCAACCTGGCCGGCGCGGCGCTCGGCATCCCGACGCTTATTCTCGTCGGTGCCAAGGATGAGGTGACCCCCGCGGTGGACTGCGCCGAGCTGGCGAAGCGGCAGGCGCCCGGCATGGTGAGGTTCGACGTCTACCCGGGCGCGGCCCACGCCTTCGACCTGCCCGAGTTCGGCGCGGGGACAAAGGTCATGGGAATGCCGCTGGCCTACGACCACAACGCCGCTTCGCGATCCTGGGCGGAACTCCGCGCCTTCCTGGCCGCTCGGGTCAAGCGCTAGGGGACGTCGGCGCTTCCGGCGGTTCCGCGCGGCCAGGCTTGCCTCGATTCCGGACGATTTGTGTTAGACACCGCCCGAATCGTTGAGACGCTCGATCAAAGGAGCCTTGATGCTCAGACGCGAATTTCTCCTAGGCGCGGCCGCTGCCGTCGCCGCCTCCTCGCCGGCCGCCGCCCTGGCCGCCGAGGGTCCACCGGTTTCGAGCAAGGCCGCATTCGTCGCCTGGATGACGGCCAATCGCCCGGCGGAGGACCCCAAATATCTCGAGAGGCGCTGGGACCGCTATCAGGTGCTGCTCAGCTTCAACGACCTATGGACAGCCGCCGACAAGCGCGCCTTCCTGAAGACGCCGCGCCAGGAGTTCTGCCTGCCCGAAGACAAGGAGAACGCCTATGTCGGGCACTACCTCGACATCGGTTTCGGCGTCACCATCACGCCGCCGGGCACAATGGGCCGCATGACCAGCGCGCTCGATATTCGCTCAAGCGACAAGGTGCTCGAGATCGGTACCGGCTCCGGCTTTCAATCCGCGCTGCTCACGTATCTCACGCCGCACGTCCATTCGATCGAAATCATTCCCGAACTCGCCGCGCGCACGCGGGGCGTCTACGATCGCTTGATCGGCGTGGGCTACCGCGAATATTCCGCGATCACGACCCGAAATAGCGACGGCTATGACGGCTGGCTGGAGGCGGCGCCGTTCGACAAGATCATCGTCACCTGCGGCATCGACCACATTCCGCCCCCGCTGCTGCAGCAATTGAAGCCGAGCGGAATCATGGTCATTCCCGTGGGCCCGCCCGGGGCGCAGCATATTCTGAAAGTGGTCAAGAAAGTCGGCGCGGACGGCGCCCCTTCGGTGGCGCGCTCGGACATTTTCGGCGGCAAGATCATTCCGTTCGTGCCGCTGTCCGGCGGCCACCAGAGCGAGGGCTGATCCCGAGCGGGCGTCGAACTTTTAGCAAAGTAATGCCGCCATGAGTCCGCCATGAGTTGAGTGTTTGAGGTCCCCGCAAGCGGGCGCTTGAAAAGAGAGGTCGTATCGATGGGTAAGGTGCTCAATGTGGTGGCCGCCGCGGCAATTCTCGGCGCGGCGACGACTGCATTCGCGGCGGAAATGGCCCATAGGACGACGGGAAGAATCAAGTCCGTCGACCTGATGCAGCACGTCATCACATTGGACAACGGCTCGACCTATAAGCTCGCTCGAGGCGTCAACATCAAGCGCCTGAAGGCTGGCGAGAAGGTCATCGTGACCACCTCCGGATTCGGCGGGACCGTCGAAGTCTCTGCGATCACGCCGGCGGTCAATTGACCTTCAAGGCCGCGAGCCTTCGTCTCGGGACGTGAGCGTTTCGCCGGTCTCGGCCATTTTCTCCTCGCCCAGCGACTTCGATTCCCGCATGGCGAGTTCGATGAGCCGCTCGGCGGCGGCGGCCTCGTCGGAGGACGCGAGTGTTTCTGCTGGAACCGGGGTCTTCTCGGACATGAGGTTCGCCGCCAGGAGCAGCGTCGATCCGAGCGTCATAATCACGATGAGCTGAAGCTTGCGCCTTGCAGCGAGGGAGTCGAGCTCGCTTTTCGTGCGTTCGGCGGAGAGAAGGGAATCCTGCAGGCGCGTCATCAGCGCGTCGGCTTGCCGCATGGCCTGCGTTTCGAAATCGTCGACCGCCTGATAGGAAGCGAGCGACACATCCTTGCGTGCGGCCGCGATCAGCGCGGCATATTTATCCGAGGTTTCGCGATAGGTGAGCTGTTTCGCCCTCGCCAGTTCGCCAATCATCTGACGCACCGAGGTTGATCGGTCCACCAGGGAGAGCTGATAGAGGTTGCTCAGGGTGTCGTGATTCGACGAGCCGGCCGCCGCAACGCCAGAAGCATTGAGGGCGAAGACGAGCACGCCCATCTGCTCGAACAGGAGATATTGCGACTGCGCCGCGCGCAGAGTGTCGATGCGAGACGTCAGGGTCTTCGCAAACTGATCGGTCTCGCCGCTGAGATCCTCGACGGAGCTTACGTAAAACTGTGGTCCTAGCGCACCGAGCGCGGTCAGCGCGAAGCCGATCAGGATCGCGAGTCGCTTTGCCGACCAGAACGAAGGTCTGAGAAACGCCGGCATTGGCATGGGTCCGCGGCGTGTTTGCGCCACGGTCATGCGAGGTTCCTCGCTCTCAGTCGCATGAGCGCGAGACTGAGGAGGCGCGGCGCGCCGAACAGCGCCGGCGCCGGAGGTTTAGGTCCCGCGCCCGCCATCGTTGCGAAGAAGACAAGTGTCGAGCCCAGCATCGTGACCGCAATCAGCTTGAACACGCGCTCCGAGGCGACGCGCTTCGCCTCGCGACGGTCGGGCTCGAGCGTGACCGCTTTCATCGCCGCGTCGCCCTGCGCCTTGACCATGCGCGCCGCAAGGTCGCCTTCGAAAGCGTTCGCCGCGCGATAGGTGTCGATGTTGAAATTGGCGCGCTCCGCCGCAACCAGCGTTTCGTACCGCGATGATTCCGCCGGAAAATCGACTGCGCCGGCGACGGCGAGCGCGGCGAGATACGCGCGCACGCCGTCATGGCGATGGTCAAGCCCGCGCAGCATTAGGTTGCCGATCGCCGCCCGCTTATCATCGCTCACATCTCGCGGCAGCGAAAAGCTGAACAGGAGGCTGCCCATCTGTCCGGCGAGGTCGTCGTAGGACGTGGCGGCCAGAAGCATCCGCGACCGCGACCTTTCGATCGCGATCTGGCGCGCCGCGGCGTCCGCGCTCGTCTGCGCAGGCGCCAGATAGAAGGCCCCCCCGAGCGCGCCGATCACGCTCAAAACGAAGCCGAGCGCAGCGACGGCGGCGCTGCGCGACAGAACCCAACCCGGTTGGCCGCGAAGCATGGAGCGGGCCTTGATTCGAAAGGCAGAATATCGAGCTTCGACGGTTAGCAAAATTCAATCGGCGCCGCCATTGGGAGGTCGCGCGAGCTGACAGGAGCTTTGCTCCATTGCGAGCTCAAACGAGCAAGGCGGGAAGCGATAAGGCTTTGCAGAGGTCCTGGCCTCATTTAAGCGTGCGCCAAGCCGCAGCGACGCGGCAAGGAACGGGGCAAGGTTCATCATGGTGCAGAGGGCTGCGGGCCTCGCCCTCAGAATCATCGCCGCAATCGTGGTCGTTGCCCCGCTCAGCGCGTGGGGCGCGCTGGCGCTATGGTTTCGGCTTCCGGCGCCCGAGGCCTTGAGGGGCGCTGCGGCGGTTGTATTCGCCGTCCTTGGGGTCGCGACGATTGTGGCGCTGTTCATGCGCCGTAGCCGCAGCCTGATCGCGCTCGCTGTCTTCGCCGTCGCCTTTGCAGGCTTGCTCGCCTGGTGGAGCACGATCAAGCCGCCGCTCGATGGCGATTGGGCGCCCGACGTCGCGCGGCAGACGACGGGATCGATCGAGGGCGACACTCTGACACTCTCCGACGTTCGCGATTTCGATTGGCGGACCGACAGCGACTTCACCGAGAAGTGGAGCAAGCGCACCTACGATCTCTCGAAGCTGAACACGCTCGATCTCTTTCTCGCCTATTGGGCTGGGCCGGAGATGGCTCATGTCATCATGAGCTTTGGCTTCGAGGACGGCGAGCACATCGCGTGGTCGGTGGAGGTTCGACGCGAGAAGACCGGCGTGTTCTCGCCGGTCGCTGACGCCTTTAAAAATCATACGCTCGTCTATCTCGCAACGACCGAACGCGATTCGGTCAGGCTGCGCACAAATGTGCGCGGCGAAGACGTGCGCCTCTATCGGCTCAACACCCCGCCCGAACAGGCTCGCGCGTTGTTGAGGGAATATGTCGTCGAATCGACGGAACTCGCCGAACGTCCAAAATGGTACAATTCCATCACTGCGAACTGCGCGACCGTCGTCTTCAAGCTGGTCAGAGCGGCGGGGAGCGGGCTGCCGTTCGACTGGCGCCTTGTCGTCAACGGCTTTCTGCCAGGCTACCTTTATGACCACCAGGCGGTCGTGACGACGATGCCGCTCAGCGAACTCATGGAGCGCGCGCGCATCAGTCCGCAGGCCAAGGCCGCGGATCAATCGCCCGACTTCTCGCAGGCAATTCGAGTGGGCGTGCCGTCGCCGTGGGATTCGGCGCCGAAGTAGCGCGAGCTGTATAGAGTCGTCATCGCGAGGACCGTAGCGACGTGGCGATCCAGGAGTCGCGGTTGCGCCCTACGCTCCCCTGGATTGCCTCGCTTCGCTCGCAATGACGGACGCTGTTCTACCCCAATTCAAGGGCTCTAAGAGCAGCTCCGTCAGTCGGAGCTTACTTCACCGCGCCCATCGTGAGCCCGCGCACCAAATGCCGCTGAACGAGAAGCGCAAAGACGACGATGGGCAGCGCGCCAACAACGCCCGCCGCGGCCATCGAAGACCAGTCGGTGTTGATGCGGCCAATCAGCGTGCCCGTGCCCCGCGGCATGGTCATGGCGCGCGGAGTGGCGGTCAGCGCAAGAGCGAACAGGAATTCGTTGAACGTCGCGATCACCGCGAAGATGGCCGTGGCCGCGAGGCCAGGCGCAGCCAGGGGAAGCGCGATCCTGATGAACGCCGTCAGCCGGGAATCGCCATCGACCATCGCGGCTTCCTCCAGATCGACCGGAATCTCGCGAAAAAAGCTTTCCATCATCCAGACGCAGAAGGTGATGTTGAAGGCCGTATAGACCAAAATCAGCCCGGCCCAGGTATCGATCAGCTTTAACCGCAATATGAGCAGATAGAGCGGAACCAGGATCACAACCGCTGGAACGATCCTGAGCGTCAACAGCGCCACCCCAGTCTTCCGTTCGAGCCCCCAGCGGAGACGAAAGCGCGCGATCGCGTAGGCGCCAAGCGCGCCGAACGTCACAGCAATGACGACCGACGCGGCCGTCACCACAATCGAATTGGTCAAGAAGCTCGAAAAGCCCTTGTCCGTGAACAGGAGGATGTAACTGTTGAACGTCGGCGCGTGCGGATAGAGAGTCGCGTCCTGCGTGATCTCCCTGTTCGTCTTGAGCGAGGTCGCCACCATCCAGTAGATCGGCAGCAGTACGAGCGCGAGCACGACGCCGGTCACAAGACCTCGAACCAGACGGACTCTCAAGTCGCCTCCGTTCGGCGCAGCAGACGCACGGCGGCGAGCGCAAGGGCCAGGATGAGCAGGCCAACGGTCACGAACAGAGCCGCGGCATATCCGGTTTGCTGGAACTTGAACGCAACCTCGTATCCGTAGAGCGAAATGAGCTTCGTTGCTGTTCCCGGACCGCCCTGGGTCAGGACGAAGACCTGGTCGAATGTCCCGAACGCATCGATGGTCCTGAGCACGATCGCGACCGCGAGCACCGGTCTCATCATCGGCAAGGTCAGGTCGACAAAAGTTCGCCACGGGCCGGCGCCGTCAACCTGGGCGGCCTCGAACGGCTCCTGCGGCAATGATTGCAAGCCCGCGAGGAGAATGAGGAAAATGAGCGGCGTCCACTCCCACACGTCGAGTGCGATGAGGCCGATGAAGGCCTTGATCGGATCGCTCAGGATCTCGACCCGCCCGCCCCCCAACGCCAAGGACAGGGCGGTCAGCATGCCGGCGTCGTTGGCGTAGATGAGCCGAAACACGATCGCGACGACGACCGGCGTAATCACCATCGGAATGATCAGGACCGTCCTCAAGAGCCGGATGCCGGCGAATTCCCTCACGCAGAACAGCGCCAGCGCAAATCCCAGAACGGTTTCGATCGCCACCGAAAGCGTCACAAAGCGCAACGTGACCCAGAGCGAGTCGAGAAACTCCGGGTCGCTCCACAGCCGGCGGTAATTCTCGAGGCCGATATCCGACACCACCCTGCCATAGCGGTAAAACTTGGTGCTCGCCTCAATTCCGTTCCACAATGGATAGACGAGGACGCCGAATACGACGAGAACGCTCGGCGCAAGGAGCAGGTAGGGCAGGATCAGATCCAGCCCCGCTCCTTGCCGGCGTTCTCGTCCCGTGCGTCGCGTCGGGGCGCGTTCGTTACTGATTTGCTCGGGCGCTGCGGGGCGCGTCGCTTCCGTCACTTATACGCTCTCATGGCCCCCGCGCCGCGTCCCGTTCCGTCACTTATAGTAGCCAGCCTGGGTCAGATAATCCTTGATCTGCCCGGCCGCGACGTCAAGCGCGGCGCCGCCTCCGGCGCCTGCCTGCAGCGCCTTGTTGAGCTGGATTCCAACGAGCTCCTCGACCTTGGCCCAATCCGGCGTGCGGGGCCGCGGCATCGCTCCAGAATCAAACTGCGCAAGGGTGACGGGGATGAGGCGGTTGCCAGCGGGGGGAACGGTGAAGGCGCCCCGCTTGACCGGAATGGCGCCCGCCGCCGATAGCTTGGCCTGAATCTCGGGCGTAACGAACCATTTCAGGAACTCGATGGCGTTCGCCTTGTTAGGCGCAGTCTTGGGAATCCCGGCGATGAAAATTCCGATTTGCGCGATCGCCTTTTCCTTCTTTGGCACGACCGAGAAATCGAGCTTGCCCACCTCCTTCGATTGCTTGGGATCATCCGATGTCAGGGCGTTGCCCGTATATTGGATCGTCGCGCCGCAATCGCCGCCCAGCATGGCGGCGCCCTGCTGATCGCTTCCGAATTCGACCACCCCGGGAGGCGCGTTCTGCTTCAGCGTGGTGACCATATAATCCGCCGCGGCCTTGCCAGCCGCGGAGTTGAAGATGATGTTCCACTTGTCATCGAAGAAGTCGCCTCCCCAGGACAGCAGGAGAGGGTGCCATGTCGTCACGATCGGATTGCCCGACAGGCCGTCGAACGCCACCGGATATTTGATCGTGCCGGCCGCGACGCCCGCCTTGCCCTGCTCGATCACCTCGTCCCAGGTTTTCGGCGCGCCATTCTTGTAGACGTCGTTGCGATAGGTGAATGTCTGAATGTCGCCGATGAACGGCACGCAGATGAGCTTCGGGGTCGCGGTCTCGAACCCCTTGACCCGTGGCCCGGTCTGAGGCGGCCAGTAGCCCATGTCGATCATGGGCTTGACCCAATCCTTGTCAGTCCCGTCGATCCCTCCGGCGCCGAGGTCTTCCAGCACCTCCGCCGCGCCGAACTGGGGAACCCACGGATCGTCGAGCAGGTAGAGGTCGTATTGGCCCGCTCCGCTCTGCGCGTCGTTGAAGAATTTCTCGAGCGTGACGCCGTACTCATCCTGCAGGAACTGAATGTCGAAGCCCTGCGCTTGCGCGAGGGGAATGATCTTGTCCTTGAAGGGCACGAGAGCGCCATCGACAAAGCCGCCGATCACGACTTTCTTGCCGGCTGCCTTGGCCGGAGTCGCTGAACCTAGACCAGCGAGAAGCGCCGCGCCTGCGCCCCCCTTGAGCAGGTTGCGTCTATTCACGCCATCTCTTCGGCTGTCAGTCGCACTCATTGTTCCACCCTCCTGCTATCGACCCGGTGAACGACGGCGGCGCCTTTCGAATCGAAAAAGCATGCGTCATCGGTGTCGAATTTCGCTCCAATCGTCGAGCCCACGCGAGCCGTAAAGCCTCTTGCCGCGCGCACTGAGAGACGTTCGTCGCCTACGCGCACGTCGACCAAGGTCTCATTGCCCATCGGCTCGACGACGTAGATTTCACACTGGAGAGCGTTCGGCGTTCCCGGATCGACCAGGCTCAGATCCTCGGGGCGCATTCCCATTTCCGTCACGCCATCGGCGGCGCAGGCTGCGCGTCGTTCCGGCCTAAGCGGGACTGACACGCCGCCAGCCCGCAATCCGTTGTCCGTCAGATGAGCTTTGATCACGTTCATGGGGGGATTGCCGACGAAGGTGGCGACAAACCGGTTCGCCGGACGCTCGTAAATCTCGTCGGGCGATCCGACCTGCTGCAATTCGCCGGCGTTCATCACCGCGATGAGATCGGCCATGGTGAGAGCCTCGGCCTGATCGTGGGTCACATACAATGTCGTCGCGCCGAGTCGCTGGCACAGACGTTTGAGTTCGCCTCGCATGCTCAGACGAAGCCGGGCGTCGAGGTTCGACAATGGCTCATCCATCAGAAAAGCCGCGGGATCGCGCACGATCGCGCGCGCGAGCGCCACGCGCTGGCGCTGTCCGCCCGACAATTGCCGCGGCCGCCGGTCGAGCAGATGTTCGATCTCGAGGATTGTTGAGACCTCGCTGACTTTCGTCGCGATGTCGGCGCCGGTCACCTTTCGGATCCAGAGCGGATAGCCGATGTTGTCCCTGACCGTCTTGTGCGGATAGAGCGCGTAGCTCTGAAACACCATGGCGACGTCGCGGTCGCGCGGCTGCAATTGCGTCACATCCCGCTCGCCGATCAGGACCCGTCCTTTCGTTGGCATGTCGAGGCCAGCAAGAATGCGTAGCGCCGTGGTCTTGCCGCATCCAGAAGGTCCCAGAAGCGCCATGAACGAACGATCCGGCACCCTCAAGTCGAGGGAGTGCAGGGCTGTGAACGTATCGAATGTCTTGCGGACGCCTTGGTAGGAGACTGCGCTCATCGAGCGGGCCTCGCGGAGCTTTCGCGCCGTTCAGCGAACGGTGGCGCATCGCTGTGGCGCATGGGGGATGTACAGAACGCGACCTCCCGGATCTTCAGCGCTATGAGATGATCGTGGAGGCCTCGCATCGGCTTCCTACGCCAAACGCTGTGCTGGCGCCGCCCATGCGGCCGCACCGACAAGTCTAGTGGGGCCTTCTTCCATCGCGTGTTCCGCCCTGTTGACCCTCGACCGGAGTCTTTCGATGCATATGTCGTGCCGACTATCGAAATATCTGGATTGAAGAGAAAGGTCCAGTTCCGCGCAAATCGTCGGGTCCAATGCGGAGGGCGGCCGCAAGGCCTTCAAGGCGAGCACTTCTCAACGCGCGCTCGAGGAGGCGACGTCGTCGATCGCCTTCTTGAAGGTGTCGACAGTCCGATCGATATCGTCGTGCTTGACGATAAGAGGTGGCGCGACCTCGATGCTCGTGCCGATCGCGCTTGCGATCACGCCAAGATCAAGCATGCGCCGCACAATTCTCCTCACAGTGTCGTCTTCGAACGCGGCTTTCGTCTTTTTGTCCGAGGTGAAGTCGACCGCGTGCCAGCTTCCCATGCCGCGAATCTGCCCAACCATCGGGT
>DATDHT010000231.1:0-3553 GCA_036521435.1 Roseiarcus sp. | reverse complement strand
TGGCCGCCCATGCTGAGATAGTCGTTCGAGCACCAGACCGTCACCTCGCGTGGGCTATCTTCCTCGCCCTCGGGGCGCCATTGGGCGATCGGGAACCGGCGCGCGTCACGCTCGAGATTGGCGAAGGTGCGGTACCGCCCTTCCGCCTTGAGACGCGCAATCGCCTCCTCGAAGCTCCGCTGATAGTCCATCGCCTGTCCTTCTCGGCCTGACCCTTTTAGCCCAGCACCGCTTTCCTCTTCGCTAAACGGGACATGAAAACTTGTCCAGTGTTTCGCGCTTATTTACCACGGGCAGCGCGTCGTTTCTGACCCCAAAGCTAGTGACTTCAACGCGCTAATGCGCCCGGCCGACGGTAAATTCGACCGCATCGCGCAAAGCGTGTTTCCATGGGGAAGCGGCGAACAGTTCGAGGGCGTCGCGGGCCATTGCGCCGTAGTGCCGGGCCCGCTCGATCGTGTCTTCGAGCGCACGATGCTTCTTCATCGTCGCCAGGGCGAATTCGAGATCGCCGTCCACGACCTCGCCCTTTTCCAAGGTCCGGCGCCAGAATTCGCGCTCCTGCGTCCCCCCGCGCCGGAACGACAGCACCACCGGCAGGGTGATCTTCCCCTCGCGGAAATCATCGCCGACGTTCTTGCCGAGCTTGGCCGACGAGCCGCCATAGTCGAGCGCGTCGTCGATGAGCTGAAAGGCAATGCCGAGATTGGCCCCGTAACCCTGGCAGGCGGCGATCTCCGCCTTGGAGCGGCCGGCGAGAATGGGCCCGACCTCGCAGGCCGCGGCGAACAACGCCGCGGTCTTGGCGCGAATTACGGCGAGATAGGCGTCCTCGGTCGTCTCCGTGTCCTTGGCGGCTGAAAGCTGCATCACTTCGCCCTCGGCAATCACCACGGCCGCGCCGGACAACACCTCGAGACAGGGCAGCGAGCCGACTTCGACCATCATCCTGAAGGCCTGGCCTAAAAGAAAATCGCCGACCAGGACACTGGCCTCGTTGCCCCAAAGCACCCGCGCGGCCGCCTTGCCGCGCCTGAGGTCGCTCTCGTCGACGACGTCATCGTGGAGAAGGGTCGCGGTATGCATGAATTCGACGGCGGCGGCCAGCTTGATATGGCCCTCCCCCGAATAGCCGCAAAGGCCGGCGGTCGCCAAAGTCAGGATCGGGCGCATCCGCTTGCCCCCCGAGGCGATGAGGTGATTGGCGACCTCGGGGATCATCGTCACCTCTGATCCGGTGCGCGAGACGATGGTCTGATTGACCTTGGCCATGTCGCCGGCGACGAGCGTCGTCAGCGGCTCGATCAGACGATCGGCCGACTTGTCTTCCAGTGGAACGACAATTCCCACGCAAAGCATTCCCTTGCCAGATACCGCGCCGCGACCATAAAGACGGCCTACCCACGCGGCAAGTGAGCCCGAAATCGAGGTTCCTTTTGGTCGAAATCCTGCGCACCAACGATCTCGTTCTCATCAGCGTCATCGAATCCATCCTGAAGGCCGAGCGAGTCGCGTATTTCGTGGCCGACCAGCACATGGCCGCCGTTGAGGGCTCGCTCGGCTTCCTGCCGAGGCGGATTCTGGTCGACGGGCAAGAGGAGGGGCGGGTTCGCCGTCTCCTTGTCGAAGCGGGTCTCGGAAAAGAATTGCGCGATGCCTGAGCCGTGGCGCCGGCCCGAGGACCCCGCCGACGGGCTGACCGAGGACCGATGGCTGGGCGGCCGGCTCGTGCTCCTCCAGCCGAAGCGCGGCCATCGGGTCGGGACGGACGCCGCCCTGCTCGTGGCGGCGGCGGGCACGCCAGAGGGCCGGATCGTCGACGTCGGCGCGGGGGTCGGCGCGGTCGGCCTCGCGCTGGCTCAGCGCTCGGCGCTCGCGTCCGTCGATCTTGTCGAGATCGATCCCGAGGCGGCGGCGCTTGCCAATGGCAACGCGGAGCGCAACGGGCTTCAGGCGCGCACGCGCGTCCTGCGGCTCGACGTCCTCAACCCGAGGGCGCGCCGCGGGGCGGGGCTGGCGGAATCGGCCGGTTGCGTCGTCACCAACCCGCCCTTCTTCGACGCCAACGCGGTCCGCGCCTCTCCCGACGCGGGCAAAGCGCGAGCGCATGTTCTGGCCGGCGGCGAGCCGGGGGCGACGCTTGCCGACTGGATTCAGGCCTCGCTCACGATTCTCGCGCCGGGCGGGCGGTTGGTGATGATCCACCGGCCCGAGGCGCTTGGCCTGATCCTCGCCGCGATTGGAAGCCGGCTCGGTGCGCTCACGCTTCTGCCGGTTCATCCGACCACCGGCGCGAGCGCGCATCGCCTGCTCGTCTCGGGCGTGAAAGGCTCCAAGGCGCCCCTGCGCCTCGCGCCTGGGCTGGTCCTGCATGGGCCCGACGGCCGACTGACGGCGGAGGCGGACGCCATCCATCGCGGCGAAAGGGTTATCGACTGGGGCGCTTGAGGTTCGACCGCAGGCTTGGGATTCTGCGCCCATAGGCGATGTGCGGCTTTGGCCGCGATTCAATCGTTTCAAACGCTTAGGCGCCTTTTTCTGTCACTCACTTCACATAATTGCGAGGACATCGAGAATAAGACGTATTGTAAATGTTGTACATCGAGCCGGGCGACTGCTGACATGCCCCCGCTCCGAACTCACCATCCAGCTCACGCAGTAACGGCGCAGTGAAGCCGAGGCGTGGCGCCTACCCGGTCCCGCCCGGGAGCATGCGAAGCAGCACCCCGTCGCGACGAACGAAATGATGATAGAGCGCGCCCGCGGCGTGAAGGGCGGCCAGCCCAAACAGGCAATAGGCCAGCACCTGGTGGATTTGCTGCGCGGGACGAAACACATCCCGATTCGAAGCGACGCCGAAGTTCAGCTGGACGAAGCCGTAGTTGAACGCGCGTCCATGCCAGACATAGGCGACAAATCCGAGAATCGGGATGAGAACCATCAGCACATACAGGAGATGATGCGCCGCAAGCGACGTGCGGCGATCGAACTCGCCAATGTCAGGGGGAAGATCCGGCGGCTCGTGTGAGATTCGCCACCCAAGCCTCGCGATGACAAGCGCGAAATAGATAAGCCCCACGCAGCCGTGGACGTTGATCCAGAACGGGCGCGATTCCTTCGGGATGTCGTCGAACAAGATCCCGAGCGTTCCGAGAGAAACGACCAGCGCTGCAACGGCCCAATGGAAGGCGACGGCGGTCAAGCCATACCGGGTCAGCGCCGGGGCGATGCGCCGCTGGGTGGCGGGACTGTTCATGGCGAATCGCTCCCGGTTTTTATCTGAGAGGGTTCGTCTCAAGCGCGGCCGCGGTGGTGCAATCGCACCAAGGCGCTTTTGTGGCTCGTTGATTGCGCGCCGATTTGAGCGCCCACTTGGCGCTGCTATGCTCGCGCTCACGTCAACCGGCGAGCTTGCTATGACCGACGCCTTTCTCACCCACATTCGCGCTGCGCTCGATGACATCGAGGCGCAGGGCCTGACAAAACGCGAGCGGCTGCTGACCGGGCCGCAGGGCGGGCGCATCCATGTCGCGTCGCCGCAAGGCGCGCGCGA
>DATDHT010000230.1:0-2407 GCA_036521435.1 Roseiarcus sp. | reverse complement strand
CCGCCGCTTTGTCGGAGAGGTCGCAAGGCGCCGCATGCGCCCGGGTTTCGAGTGTGGCGGCGAGCGTTTCGAGCGCCTCCCGCCGGGTGCCGGTCAGTGCGACCGAAGCTCCCTGCACATGCAGGGCGCGCGCGATCGCTTGCCCAAGTCCGCCTGACGCGCCGGTGACGAGCGCAATTCTTCCGGTCAGATCGAACACCAGCGTCGCTCCCGTCGGCTTCTCAGGGTTGCGCCGAAGCGCGGAAGGCCGCGATGTCGGCGGGAGCGCCGACGCTGATGGTCGTCGCACCGCCCTCCACGATTCGCTTGATGAGGCCGGTCAAAACCTTGCCCGAGCCGAGTTCAAGGAACCGGGTCACTCCGTGCGCGCTCATATACGTCACGCTGTCGCGCCAGCGAACGGTCGCGGTCACCTGGGCGACGAGGCCGGATCGGATCGCGTCCGGCTCTGTGACCGCCTCGGCTTCGACGTTCGAGACAAGCGGCGGCGCGGGGGTACGTATCGTGACGTCCTTCAGCGCTTCCGCCATCGCCTCCGCGGCCGGCTGCATGAGCGCGCAATGAAACGGCGCGGAGACGGGCAGAAGCAACGCCCGTTTCGCGCCTGCGAGCTTGGCGAGCTCGATTGCGCGCTCGACCGCCGCGACCGTGCCTGAGACCACGACCTGACCCCCGCCATTGTCATTGGCGGCCTGGCAGACCGCGCCGGTAAGGTAGAGGTCGCTTGCCGCCTGTGTGGCGATCCTCACCACCGCCCCGAATTCGAGGCCGAGGACGGCCGCCATCGCGCCTTCGCCCACCCGGACAGCCTTCTGCATCGCCGTCCCGCGCAGGCGCAAAAGACGCGCCGCGTCCTCGAGGGTGATCGCATCGGCCGCGCAAAGCGCCGAATATTCGCCGAGCGAATGCCCGGCGACATAGGCCGCTTCCGAGTATGGGTTGAAGCCCGTCTCGGTCTCCAAAACCCTGAGCGTCGCGATGCTCGTGGCCATCAGCGCGGGCTGGGCGTTCGCGGTCAGCGTGAGTTGATCCGCAGGCCCCTCGAACATCAAATGGGAAAGCTTCTGGTCGAGGACGCCGTCGACGCGGTTGAAGATCTCCCGCGCGACGCGAAATTCGTCCGCCAGCGCTTTTCCCATGCCGACCGCCTGGGAGCCTTGACCCGGAAAAACCAAGGCCGTCTTCATGGTCCGGTTTTCCCCGAATAAACGCGATAGGGCGACTTGGCTTGCGGCCAGCGCGGACTTGGCTTGCGCCCGGACGAGGACTTGGCTCACGCCCAAGCGCGGCGGCGGTGACATGGCGCAGGCTTTGCTGTCAAGCGCGAGATCACCAAAGTACAAAAGTGATTAAGCCCGCTCCTGACCGCGAATTCCGTATCGGAACGGATCAAGGGCGTCCTGCACCAGCTTGCTTTCGGCACAGATGAAGGCCCGTCCGCTTATGCGCGGGAGAACGCCGCCGGTCGGACCCGGTTCGAAGCTGGCGCGAAAGCGGCTGCCGATAATGCTTTCCTGCACCCAGACTTCGCCGGGCCGCAACTTTCCCTCGGCGTGGAGGCAAGCAAGCTTGGCGCTGGTTCCCGTTCCGCAGGGCGAGCGGTCGTAAGCGCCCCCGGGGCAGAGGACGAAATTGCGGCTGTTCGCCTCGCTCGATCGCGCGGACGCGAAAAACTCGACGTGGTCGATCAAGGCGCCGTCCCTGCCGCGCGCGCCTTGGGCTTTAAGCGCGTCCTGGATGGCGGTCGCGGCCGCAGTCAGGGGGCCCAGGTTCGCAAATTCGAGATCGCAAGGCGCGTTCGATGTGAGGAAGAACCAGTTGCCGCCCCAGGCGACGTCGCCGCGCACGGCTCCGAGCCCGGCCACCTCGACCTCCACCCCTTCGGCGAAACGGTAGCTCTCGACATTCTCGACCGTCGCCGTGCACTCGTCGATGAGCTCCACGCCGACCACGCCGACCGGCGTATCGAAGCGATGGCGCCCGGGCTTCAGCCGTCCCATATGCGCAAGCGTCACGGCAAGGCCGATCGTGCCGTGCCCGCACATGCCGATCGTGCCGACATTGTTGAAGAAAATGACCCCGGCGGCGCATGACTTGTCGTGCGGCTCGCAGAGAAGCGCCCCGACGATCGCGTCATGCCCGCGCGGCTCGTTGACGGCGAAGCGGCGGAAATGATCGAACTCGCGGGCGAAGCGCGCGCGGCGCTCAGCGAGGGGACCGTCGCCAAGCGGCGGTCCCCCGTCGACGATCACCCGGGTGGGCTCGCCCTCGGTATGGGAATCGATGACCCGCATGGCGATCAGTCCCTTGCGCCGGGCCAGGAGGCGTACCAGGCGCGGAACGTCGTGAACCGCCGCTTCGCCATGCTCTCCTGCGATCGGCTGAGCGCGTCGAAATCGTTCAAGTG
>DATDHT010000229.1:0-3048 GCA_036521435.1 Roseiarcus sp. | reverse complement strand
ATGATGATCTTTCCGGGCGGAATGCCGCGGTCCTTCAGCAATTGCGCCACGGCGACGTCGAGCGAGCCGGTCTCGATATAGGCTGTGGTGTCAGGATGCGCGTTGAGATAGGCGCCGACGCGATCCGATGTCGTGGCGGGATCGGCGCCAACGTCCAATTTGGTTATCGTAAGCTGGCGTCCCGAATTGGCGGCCTTGAAGTCGTCGAGCGCCTTCACAACGCCTGCGGCGCGCTGTTCGGACCAGTTGGCCCCCGGAACGTTGACGCCGAGCAAGACATTGATCGGCCCCTCTTTGGGAAACAGGGTTTCGAGCTGTTTCGTCAGCGCGATCCCCGAAGCCAGAAACGCCGGCCCGATGTAGGACTGGCGCGCATTGTGCCCCGGCGTCACGTCGTCGTTATTGATCGCAATGACGATGATGCCCTTGGCGCGCGCGTCCGCGACAACCTTGGTGAAGGCGTTGTTGTCGGGAAGCGTCAGGATCAGAGCGTCGGGGTTGGTAGCGAGCGCCGCATCGACGTTGGTCAGTTCTTCCTGAACCGACATGTTCGTATTGGTGAAGATCATTTGACAGTCGGCCTGGATCTTGCCGCAGGCGTCTTCAAAGCCCTTCTTGACCGGCTGCCAGAATTCGTTCGCGGTCGAGCCGTGAATGACCATGACGATTTTGATTGGATCTGCCGCCGCCGGAGCGGCAACCGCCGCTGCAAATCCAAGCACGCCTACTCCGAGCGCCAAACCCCTCATTGATGTCCTCCCTGATTTTTGTGCGGCTTCACTTGGTCGAGCCGCTTGTGAGTCGTAGTGGTCTTTCAACGGGGCCGCAAGTTCACGCGGCGCGATCGCTATCGCGGGGCGGCGCGGCAAAGGCGACGGGCGGGACGGCGACGCCTGCTTATGATAGGCTAAACGGGCGGCCGGCGAACCGCGAGGAGATTTTGAGCCATGGGATCCGTCGCCCGAGTGACATCCGCCGCCGAGGGTCTGCCGCGCCGGCGATTCACAGTCGCCGAGGTGGAAGCGATGGTCGCTGCCGGCGTCATGGAAGAGGACGAGCGCGTCGAACTGATCGGGGGGGAGCTCGTTCCGATGTCGCCAAAGGGAAATCACCATGAAGTCATGAAGCGGGCGCTCATTGATCGCTGGATTCGAGCGCGACCCGTCGAAATTCACGTTGCGCCGGAGACAACCTTCCGCCTGAGCGAAGACACCTATCTCGAGCCGGATGTCGTAATCTATCCGCGGACGAGCGGGCTCCGAGGGCTGACGGGCGCGAATGTGCTGCTGGTTGTCGAGATCGCGGACTCCTCGCTTCACTACGATACCGGCCGTAAGGCGGCGCTCTATGCTAGCTTTGGTGTCCGAGAGCTTTGGGTGATCGACGCGGTTCGATTGACGACCAGAGTCTTTCGAGAGCCGGCGGCGGACGGCTATCGAAAAACGCAGGACTTCGACTCTGCCGACCGGCTCGCGCCGTTGATTGCGCCCGGGGCGTTCACGCTGCGGCTGGATGAGCTGGATCTAAGCTAAGGCGGAAGCGGAGCCTTTCCGCTCACGCCTGCTTCTTGAGCTTCACCACATTGTGCAGCGTCGCGTCGGCGGTCTCGAAGAAGCGCCGGACGCCGCGCGCGGCTTGTCGGATGCGTTGCTCGTTCTCGACCAATGCGAGGCGCACGTATTCGTCGCCGTGCTCGCCGAAGCCGATGCCCGGTGCGACCGCGACATCGGCTTTCTCGATCAGAAGCTTCGAGAACTCGAGGGAGCCCAGATGCCGGAAGCGCTCTGGCACCGGCGTCCAGGCGAACATCGATGCGCTCGGCTTGTCGATCGCCCAGCCGGCGGCGGCGAAGCTCTCGATCATCACGTCGCGCCTGCGCTTATAGGTCGCGCGCATCTCGCGCACGCAATCGTCGGGGCCGTTCAGCGCCGCGGCGGCCGCGACCTGGATCGGGGTGTAGGCGCCGTAGTCGAGGTAGGATTTGACGCGCGCGAGCGCCGCGAGCAGCCGCTCGTTGCCGACCGCGAAGCCGATCCGCCAGCCGGCCATCGAAAAGGTCTTCGACATCGAAGTGAATTCGACTGCGACCTCGAAGGCGCCGGGCGCCTGCAGGATCGACGGAGGCGGCTCGTCTTCGAAATAGACTTCAGCGTAGGCAATGTCGGAGAGCACGAAAATCTCGTGCTTCTTCGCAAACAACACCAGGTCCCGATAGAAGTCGAGCGAGGCGACCATCGCCGTCGGGTTGGACGGATAGCAGACCACGACCGCAATCGGCTTCGGGATCGAATGCGCGATCGCGCGCTCCAGCGCGACGAAGAATTCGGGGCCTGGCTCGGCCGGCGCCGAGCGGATGACGCCGCCGGCCATCAGGAAGCCGAAGGCGTGAATCGGATAGGACGGATTGGGCACCAACACGACATCGCCCGGCGCGGTGATCGCCTGGGCCATGTTGGCGAAGCCTTCCTTCGAGCCGAGGGTCGCGACCACCTGCGTCTCGGGATCGAGCTTGACCCCGAACCGGCGCGCATAATAACCCGCCTGGGCACGGCGCAGTCCGGCGATGCCTTTGGAGGCCGAATAGCGGTCGGTGCGCGGCTTGCCGACCGTCTCAACGAGCTTGTCGATCACATGCTTGGGCGCGGGCAGATCGGGATTGCCCATGCCGAGATCGACGATGTCGGCGCCGGCGGCGCGGGCCTTGGCCTTGAGCTTGTTGACCTGCTCGAAGACATAAGGCGGCAAGCGCCGCACCCGGTGAAAATCGCTCATCGCAGCTGCTGACCTTGGGTGTTATCCCGATTCGTCGATCAATGCGCCGACACTGGCCCCGTGTAGCATCGGAAGCCCAGAGGCGGCAAACGGGATATCGCCTATTGCTGGGCGCTGGGAGCCTTCGGTTTCGGCTTTTTTGGGCCGCCTGTTGCTCGGCCATCGCCTTGGCGGCGGGTGGAAAATTCTCCCGCAGCGTGTCATGCTGTTTCTGGACCCCGTCAAGGTCGCCTTTGACCGCCTTGAGTTCCTTGCCCTTCAAAACCGGCCGCGCCG
>DATDHT010000228.1:0-5299 GCA_036521435.1 Roseiarcus sp. | reverse complement strand
CCTCTCGCTCGCGCGTGGGCGGAAGCTGTCGGCGGCCGACCCTCGCCTATGTCGCCTTTCCCGTGAAGGCAAGCTTGTTTTTGCCTTGTTGCGCGCTTAGGTTCGGGCCAAAGAGAGGATGCGCTGGCGGCTTTCCGACCGCGCGGCGCGCAACGGGACGACGGCCATGGGTAGCTTTAGCATTTGGCATTGGATGCTGTTCGGCGCGGTTGCGCTTCTCTTGTTCGGCGGCAAGGGCAAGATTTCCGACCTCATGGGCGATGTCGCCAAGGGGGTGAAATCGTTCAAGAAAGGCCTTGCCGACGACGACGAGCCGACGACGGCTTCGACGGTCACGCCGCGGCCGCTCGAGAACCGCGTCGCCGTCGACGCGAACGACGTTCACAAGGTCAGCTGACTCCCTTAGCGAAACGTCCGCCGACAGGAATGGCGGCGCGCGTTGTTGACGCAGGTGGGGGCCCACCCTTTTAGCCATGTTCGATCTTGACCTCAGCAAGATGATCATTGTCGGGATCGTCGCCTTGGCGGTCATCCCGCCGAAGGATCTGCCACGCGTCATGCGCACCGTCGGCCAGACGATCGGCAAGATGCGGCGCATGGCGTCCGAGTTCCAGGGCCAGTTTATGGAAGCCATGCGCGAGGTCGAGCGTGAGGTCGATCTCGACAGCGTGAAGAAGGAATTCCAGGCGATCAACGACCAGGCGAAGATCGACACCAGCTTCGACCCGGTCGGCATGATGCGCGAAGACATGACGAAGGCCGCCGCGACCTCCGAGCCCGCTGCCGAAGCTGCTGCCTCTGATACGGCCGCGCCCGAGATTGGAAGACCGGAGATCGAAAAGCCCGAGATTGCTCTGAGCGCCCCCGAGCCTGTCGCAACGCTCGCCCCCGCCGACAAGGAGGCAGAGCCCGAGGCGTCTGCCCAGAGAAGCGCGGCGGAATGAGCCAAGAGGACATCGACGCCACCAAGGCGCCGTTGATGGACCATCTGATCGAGCTGCGGGCGCGGCTCATCAGGTCCCTCTACGCCTTCCTGGCCGCCTTTCTGGTCTGCTTCTACTTTTCCCGCCATATCTACAACATTCTCACGTACCCTTACGTCCGGGTGGTGGGCGCGGAAAAGGCGACGCTGATCGCCACCCACTTTCTCGAGCAGTTCTACACCAACATCCGGCTCAGCATGTTCGGAGCGGCGGTCATCGCCTTTCCGGTCATCGCTTCTCAGATCTACAAATTTATCGCGCCTGGCCTCTACCGCAACGAGCGGCAAGCCTTTCGGCCCTATCTGATCGCGACCCCGTTCTTCTTCCTGTTCGGCGCGCTGCTCGTCTATTTCGTCGTAATGCCGCTTCTGATCCGCTTTTCGGTGTCGCTGCAGCAGGTCAACGTTCCCGGCGAGGCGACGATTGAGCTTCTGCCGAAGGTCAGCGAATATCTGTCGCTCATCATGACGCTGATCTTCGCCTTTGGCATCGCCTTCCAACTGCCTGTCATCCTGACTCTTCTCGGCCATGTCGGCATCGTCGACTCCGCCTATCTCATCAAGATGCGGCGCTATGCGATCGTCGCGGTGGTCGGGCTTGCCGCGATTCTCACGCCGCCCGATCTGATCAGCATGACCTCGCTCGCCCTGCCGATGATCCTGCTCTACGAGGGCTCGGTGATCGCGGTCAGAACGGTCGAGAAGCGGCGCGCGCAGGCCCAGCAGCGGGCGGCGAACAGCGGTGCGACGTAGTTCGACCCGCGTCGCCATCATCGATGTAGCGCTCGGTTGAGAGCACGCCCGCGAACCGCGCGAAGCCGCTCTCGAAGCGCAGCATTTCGGCGACACTCGTGAACTCGCATGCGCCGCGCCGAGATACAAACACTACCGGCAAAAATCCTAGGTTGCATTTTGCATCGTACAGGCTTACGCTGCGTAAGTGCGCGGTGGTCGGCGTGGGGCTGAAGCCGGTGCACTTCGAAGGGGAAAATTGCATGAAGCGCAAAACATTTTTCGCGTTGCCTGTCGCGCTCTGCGGGCTGGCATTGGGAGCAGGGGGGCTTCCGCCACACAATTTGTGACGAATGGCGGATTCGAATCGTCCGATAGCACGACCTCCACAGCTTTTTTCGGACCCAGCACTCCGGCGACTGACTGGGCCAGCACTGGACAATTTGTCCTCTATTGCACCGCAGCCGCCGGCACCACCTGTGACTCGCCCCCAATTGGCGGCGACGGGCTTGCTGGGCCCGGGAACGGAAACAACAACGGTCTGACTTCGAGCCCGCAAGGCGGCGCCTATATGGGCTTTGACTCGGATCCGAACTTTCACGGCGACTTCACCCAGACGATCGCCGGATTGACGGTCGGCTCCACCTACACGCTGAGCTTCTATATGGCCGGTGCGCAGGAGGTGTTTAACGGCGGCCCGGCAACGACGACGAGCATCACTGCCACACTGGGCAATGAAACCTTTACGACTCCGGTTATCGATACGCCCGGCCAAGGGTTCACGCCATGGCAGCTTTTCTCGACGACTTTCACCTACGCCGGCGGTGGTGATGTTCTTGATTTTGTCGCCACGGGTGGGCCGGGCGGGGCGCCGCCCTACGCTCTTCTCGATGGCGTCTCGCTGACGGGCGGCGGTGGACCTGCGACCCCTGAGGCGTCGACCTGGCTCATGATCGTGGCGGGCTTTGCGGGTCTTGGACTTGCTGCACGCGCGCGCCGCAAGTCGAAAGCGGTTCTCGCCTAGCTGAACGAACCAAAAGCATCGGCGCTGTCGTCCCGAGGGTCGGCAGCGCGTCGTTCGAGGCTGGCGTCAGTCTCGCCTCAAGCCCGCCCGTGGAAATGCGAGCGCAGCGCGCGGCGAAGTCCGACAATCTGTTCGCCTAGCTCCTTGCGGGTGGTCAGGAGTCGGCCTCGCCGTCCGCGCGAAGCATGTGCATGTCGGAAGCGACATCGCCTCGCAATGAGGCTAAATCCGCCTTCGTCGCCAGGTCCGATCGGACATCCCCGAGCTCGGCGCGCATCTGGCGCAAAAGGTCGAGGATGAGGCTCGCGGGCTCTTCGGTCATCGGGCGATATTAACACCCCCTCCGATCAGTCGTACCTCAAGCCCGCCCGTGAAAGTAGGAGCGCCGGTGGTGGCGAACCCGAGGCGCGGGCGGCGACATGCCGACATAGACCACCACCACCTTGGAATAGACCGGAGGATCGTGCGGAACGTGCCCCGCGTCGCCGAGCAGCAATTGCAGCGTATGGCGTCCCCTCGGCAGAGTGATGGTCGCTTCGGTTTGCCCAGCGCCGAAATGCAAGTGATTTTCGTCGTTCGGAATAGGCTTATCCAGGGGCGGCAGCTCCGTGTCGATAAGCAGATGGTGGTGTCCGGAGTTGGGTTTGTCCACTCCGGCCGGAGCGACGCCCATCTTTTCGAGCCCGAAGCGAACCGTGAACGTCGTGGGCACGTAAGAGCCGTTGTTTGGAGAAACGATATAAACGCGCGCGCCTGCAGGAGAGGGGTGGCGAGTTCCTGGCGGCGAGGCTTGCGCCGCTGGAGCCGGGGCAGGCGCGGATTCGGCGACCGTCACGTGAATCTTGTCGGAGTAGATCGGCGGCGTGTGGGGAATGTGGTCGGCGTCGCCGAGCAGCAGCTGCAGCGTATGAGGTCCGGGCGACAGCGACAGTTCGGTCTCCGTCTGGCCGCCGCCGAAGTGCAAGTGGTTCTCGTCGTTGGGGATCGGCTTGTCGAGCGGAGGCAGGTCCGTGTCGATCAGGAGATGATGATGACCCGAGTTGGGCCTCTTGGTTCCCGCCGGCGCGACGCCCATGCCATGCAGCCCAAAATGGATTGTCGTTTTTGGTCCGATGACGGCGCCGTCCTTGATGTCGATGAATTCGACCTTGGCGCCGGGAGGGGAAGGGGTTGGTCCCCCCTGAGGTGTGGCCTGTGGAAAGGCGGGGCCGGCGAGAAGAAGGCCCACAATGACCGCGATCGTCGCCCAAGCCGTCCGCCCCATGGTCGATCTCCAATATTCTTAGAGCTTTGCCTTCAAACTCCGCCGGAGGCCTTCGGCAGTCTGCTCACCTAGCTGGAGGCAAACCGCGCCAAGTGTAATCCGGCAATGATTTGTTATCGCGATCGATGAGATTGTAAAGCTCCCTAGGTTCATGGTTCGAATCGCTGGGCTTTTTTCTCGGGTTCTTGTTAGAGCTTTCGCGAGTTGATAGGTCTTGGAAACGAGACGCGCCAAGAGGTTATACGGCGCATGTTCTGGAGATCGAACATCCCACCTTGTTCGTTAGAGGGCCGGTTGTCGAAGGCCGCCGCAGGGTTGGCGGGCGCCGTGTTCGCGCTCGGCATCGGGTCAGCTTGCGCCGCCGAGTCGGGCCCGACGCGATTGCCCGGGGAAACGTTTCGCGACTGCCCTGATTGCGTCGAGCTCGTCGTCGTCCCGGCGGGCGACTTCCAAATGGGCTCGAACGCCAAGCCGGCCGAAGCGCCGATCCATAAAGTGGCCATCAAGAAAGACTTCGCGATTGGCCGCCGCGAGGTGACATTTGCGGAATGGGATAAGTGCGTGGCGGCGGGGGGGTGCAAATACTCTCCCCCTGACCCGGCCTGGGGGCGGGGAGAAGAACCCGTGACCAACGTGAGCTGGGACGATGCCAAGGAGTTCGTCGCTTGGCTCGCGAAGACGACCGGGAAACCTTATCGGCTGCCGACCGAAGCGGAATGGGAATATGCTGCGCGCGGCGGCTCGACCCTGCAATATTGGTGGGGCAAGGAGGTTGGGACTGGACATGCCCAATGCGCCGGCTGTGGGGTAAGCGACGCCAGCAAACCGGTGGTCGTGGGCTCGTTCCGTCCGAACGCCTTTGGGCTCTATGATACATCCGGCAATGCGGCCGAGTGGGTAGAAGACTGCTGGAGCCCCTCCTACCGGGGCGCGCCGAACGACGGGGCGGCGTGGATGAGCGGAGACTGCTCGCTTCACGTTCTCCGCGGAGGGTCGTTTGCCGACAAGGCCGCGAACGTCCGCTCCTCGGAGCGGTTTCGTTATGACGAGGACGTCCGGTATTATGCCAACGGGCTCCGGGTCGCCAGAGACGTGAATTGACGCCATGCAGGACATTATGGGAATGTCCTTTTCGCTCGTTCCCCCCTGGGGTTTGGTTGGGGAACGGCGAGGTTGGCCGATGGGAATCCTTGCCAGGTTCGCGTTCTGTCTTGCGTTTGCGCTCGGGACCACTCTGGCGACGCAAAGCGTGGCGTTCGCTGAACGTCGGATCGCTCTGGTCATTGGCAATGGCAAG
>DATDHT010000227.1:0-17346 GCA_036521435.1 Roseiarcus sp. | reverse complement strand
GGGCGGCGGTCGGCGACAAGCCGGCCCAGCGGCCGTTCATGACCGCCGCGTCGCCGGGCGTCATATCCCTCTTCTTCCACAACGACTATTATCCCAGCCAAAGCGAGTACCTCGCGGCGATCGCGGCGGCGATGAAGCCGGAATACGAGGCGATCGTCGCCGCGGGTTTCGATCTCCAGGTCGACTGCCCCGATCTGGGGATGGGCCGTCATATCCAATACGCCAATCTTGGACTCGGCGAGTTTCGCAAGCGCGCCGCCGAACACGTCGAAGCCATGAACGGCGCACTGCAAAACATTCCCGCCGACCGGCTGCGGATGCACCTCTGCTGGGGCAATTATGAAGGGCCGCATCACTGCGACGTGCCTTTGCCCGACATCGTCGACATCGTGCTCAAGGCGCGACCCGCCATGTTGTCCCTGGAGGCCGCCAATCCCCGCCACGCCCACGAATTCGCCGTGTTCGAAACCGTGAAGCTGCCTGAAGGCAAGGTGCTGATTCCGGGCGTGATCGAGTCGAAATCCAATTTCATCGAACACCCGGAAGTGATCGCAAACCGGATCTCCAATTACGCCCGGCTGGTCGGCCGGGAAAACGTCATCGCCGGAAGCGATTGCGGCTACGGCACCTGGGTCGGTCAGGCCGCGGTCGATCCGGACATCGTGTGGGCGAAACTCGCCGCGCTTGCGGAGGGCGCGCGGCTGGCGAGCCAGAGGTTCTGGCCTTAAGCAAAGGCCGAACGGCTTACGACTTGGAGGCGAAGCGAAATGCGCGCGATCGGATATCGCAAGGCGAGCCCCGAGCTCGATCATCTGGAGGCGTTCGATATCCCGCGGCCAAAGCCGGACGGTCGCGACCTTCTGGTCGAAGTGCGCGCGGTGTCGGTCAATCCGGTCGATTACAAAGTTGCGAGCGGCGGGGGTCCGGGGAGCGCGCCTGACACGGGCGAAATCAAGGTGGTCGGCTACGACGCCGCCGGGGTGGTCGTCGAAACCGGGCGCGAGGCGCAGCTGTTCAAGCCCGGCGATGAAGTGTTCTACGCCGGCAGCGTCGGTCGCCAGGGCGCAAACATGGAATTTCATCTCGTCGACGAACGGATCGTCGGCCGCAAGCCGCGTACGCTCGATTTCGCCGCCGCCGCTGCTTTGCCCTTGACGTCGATCACTGCCTGGGAGGCGATGTTCGACCGGCTCGATGTCGCGAAACCCGTTCCTGGCGCGGCTCGCGCGATCCTGATTCTCGGCGGCGCCGGCGGCGTCGGGTCGATCGCCATCCAACTCGCACGGCAATTGACCGATCTCACGATCGTCGCGACCGCCTCGAGGCCGGAGACGGTGCAATGGGCCGCGGACATGGGCGCGCACCATGTCGTCGACCACAAAAAGCCGCTTGCGCCACAGATCGCGGCGCTCGGCTTCGGCAGTCCCGGTTTCATCTTTGCGACGTCGCCGATGGGCAGCGCCATCGTCAACCTCGCCGAATTGATCGCGCCGCAGGGCCGCATTGCGCTCATCAATGCTGAAGCGGCCGATCTTTTTGTCTTCAGGCCGAAGAGCGTGTCCATTCACTTTGAGCTCATGTTCACGCGGCCCTTGCTCAAGACCGCCGATATGGAGGCCCAGCACAGGCTCCTGAACGAGGTCGCCGATCTCGTCGATTCGGGGCGGGTCCGCTCGACCGTGAGGGAAAATTACGGACGCATCGACGCGACGAATCTTATGCGCGCGATGGCGTTCCTCAAGTCCGGGCGCGCCATCGGCAAGGTGGTGCTGGCGGGGTTTTGACGCGTTCGCGGCAGGCTGCGTGGCATGCGATGCGAAGCGGAGTAATGTCAGAGCGTGGACGGTCCGAAGGGCTATTGACACAGGCAACGAATGACCTTCGAGATTCTCGGGGAAATATCCGAGATCGAAACTTTCGCCGCGGGTTCCGCGATCCGCGAGGTCGCGCGGCTGAGGCGGGCCTATGGCCGGGGCCGCTGGCGCAAGCGTAAAGGCTTCGCTTGCATTCGGCTTTCTGATGGATCAGTTCATGTCGCTGAGATACACTGGTACGAAGCGGCCGGGATCGGACGCAAGGAATTCAAGATCAAGCATCTGCTTTGAAGAAGTACAAAGCCATGGTGAAATCGCGAGCGAAGCAGTTTTTTGTCTGTATCGACAACGACGGCCACCACGCGTCGCTCGAGAAACGAAAAATTTATGTCGCGCTTCCAGATAGCGATGCCGAAGAACACGGACTGTTGCGGATAATCGATGAATCCGGCGACGACTATCTGTATCCCAAGGCATTGTTTCGCCTGATCGACCTACCGGAGAACCTCAGAAAAGCCGTGCTCTCCGCGGCTTGACAGCGGCAAGCGGTTCGGAAGCGATTCAGCTCGCCGAGGATTGGAGCTCCCTTTCGCCAGCCGAGTTCATCCGCCGTCGCCTGGTAGACGCCCGTTCGCTCCGCCTCGATTCCATGCGCCGCCTCCACCAGCGCTTCCTGATCCTCAGGGGGCCAAGCGTCGATGCGTGGAAACAGATCTTTCAATGCGGTGATCATGGCCCGACTTATAGCACAGCGGTGAGACGACAAGACCTATCCCGCCTCACGCCGCTTCGAGCGCAAGGCCGTGCGCGGCCTTGGCGATGCGCAGCCGTCCGTTGCGCACGAGGATGTTCACATGCGCGAGCGCCTCGCTGAAGGCGAACGTGAGCTGGTGCGGGTCGTCGATCCTGCGTCCGAAAATGACCGGCACGAGTTCGGCGACCGTCTGCGGCCCCTGTTTGCAGGCCTCAACGACCGCCATGCAACGCGCCTCGTGATGCGCAATGAGTTCGTCGGCCCGCGCGTGCAGGCCAACGAACGGCAGCCGGTGTCCTGGCAAGACCAGCACGTCCGCCGGCAGCGTCGCCTTGAGCCTCTCGAGTGAGCGCAGGTAAGCGCCGAGCGGATTTCCTTCCGGATCCATCGCCTCGACGCTGACATTGGGCGAGATCTTGGCCAGCACCTGATCGCCGATAAGGACGAAATTGTCGGCCTTCGAGTAGAGCATCACCTGCTCGGGCGAATGGCCGGCGCCCGTCATCACCTCGAATTCACGGCCGCCAATCTTGATCCGCTCCTCAGCGATGAGGCGCAGAAACGTTTTTGGCGGCGGGGAGACCATTCTCAAATACTGAAGTCCGTTGCCAAGCAGGAGCTCGGTGCTTTCCTCGGTCAGCCCGTGCGAACGGTAGAAACTGCGATAGGGCTCCGATCTCAGTCCCTGCGGGTCGAGACGAATATTGAGCGCGATCAGATATTCCGCCTCGCTCATTGCAAGCTGCAGACCGAAGCGCTCGCAGAGCCATCCGGCGAGGCCCACGTGGTCGGGGTGAAAGTGTGTTGCGATCACTCGTGTCAGTCTGCGGCCGCGAAGCGGCCCGGCGAGCAGCGCCTCCCAGGCCGCGCGCGATTGCGCGTCGTCAATTCCTGCATCGACGACCGCCAGGCCGGCACCGTCTTCTATGAGATAGATGTTGACGTGATCGAGCCGAAACGGAAGTGGGAAACGGGCCCACAAGACGCCAGGACAGACCTCGATCGTTTCGCCCGGCTTCGGCGGGTCGGGGTTGGGAAAGACAAGCGTCTCAGGCGTCGCGCGATTCAACATCGTCTCGCTTCGTCCTTTGTCTCTTGCCGCGAGCCTGCTCACTCGAGCGGCGAGAAGCGCGGAGCGCCGATTACGTCCAGTTCGCCGGCCGGTCCGCGCCCATAAACGCCGCGCCTCGCATTGTGCGGATGGGCGGCGGCCTCGGCGAGGCTAAGCACCGGGGCGAAACAGGCATCGCTGCCCTCGAGCAACGCGCGCCAATGAGTGGACGGCTTACCGAGGAACAGCGCGCGCAACCGCGTTTTCAGCGCCGGCCAAGCGGCGCGGTCGTATTGCGCCTTCGGATCGACGTCCGCAAGACCGAGCTTGTCGAGCAACACGGCGTAGAATTGTGGCTCGAGCGCGCCGACGGAGACATAGCGTCCGTCAGCGCAGGCGTAGACATCGTAGAACGGCGAGTCGTGGAACGGGCTCGGGCTCGGCGCGTCGAGCATTCCGGACGCTCGCGCTGAGAGCGCGATGCCGCCCAAGGACGCAGCGATATCGACGATCGAGCAATCGATCACGCAGCCCTTGCCGCTGCGCCCGGCGGCAAAGACGGCAGCGACCACCCCGAAGGCGAGGCCGAGCGCGCCGCCGCCGTCGCCGAGAACTGTCGGCGGGACGCCCGGCGCCTGACCGTCGCGGGCGGCGAGCGACAAGATTCCGCTGAGCGCAAGATAGTTGAGGTCGTGGGCTGCGACGGCGCTGAGCGGACCGTCCTGCCCCCAGCCGGTCATGCGGCCATAAACCAGTCGCGGATTGCGCCTCGCGCACTCGGCCGGACCGAGCCCAAGCCGCTCCATAACGCCGGGCCGATTGCCCTCGATCAGCGCATCGGCCGTCTCGATCAACGCCAGCGCTTCTTCGAGCGCTTCGGGGGTCTTCAGATTGAGGAAAACAATATGCTTGCCGCGCCGCAGAGGTCCCGCGGAGAGCGGCCGGCCGGGATCGCCGAGCGGGGCCTTGTTTGGGCGGGCGATCGCGACAACATCGGCGCCGAGATCCGCCAGCATGCGTCCAGCAAGCGGACCCGGACCGATCCCCTCGAACTCGACCACCTTCAGGCCTGCAAGCGGACGCATCATGCACTACCCCCGGGACAACTCTACACTGACGCTCGATTGAGAACAGAGCCGTCCGACCCCCTCAAGCTCGCTCCGGGAAAAGCGCCTTCAGCCCCTGCGGCGACGCTTCGGCCACACCGCGCTCGGTGATGAGCCCAGTCACCAGCCGCGCCGGAGTGACGTCGAACGCCGGATTGGCGGCATGCCCGCCTTCCGGCGCGATCCTCACCCGCGTGATCGATCCGTCATCGCTTCGACCCTGGATGAAGTTGACTTCGTCCGCGCTGCGCTCCTCGATCGGGATCTCCTTGACCCCGTCGTGAACCGTCCAGTCGATGGTCGGCGACGGCAGCGCGACATAAAAGGGCACCGCGTTGTCGCGCGCCGCCAGCGCCTTGAGGTAGGTGCCGATCTTGTTGCAGACGTCGCCATCGGCGGTCGTCCGATCGGAGCCGACGATCACCATGTCGATCAGGCCGTGCTGCATGAGATGGCCGCCGGCGTTGTCGACGATGAGCGTGTGCGGCGCGCCGTGATGAGCGAACTCCCAGGCGGTCAACGACGCGCCCTGATTGCGCGGGCGGGTCTCGTCGACATAGACATGGACGCTCATGCCCCCCTCCATCGCAAGATAAATCGGCGCGGTGGCGGTGCCGTAATCGACCGTGGCCAGCCAACCGGCGTTGCAATGGGTCAGAATGTTGACCGGCTCGCCGGACTTCTTGGCCGCCGCCAGACGGCGAAGAATCTTGTGGCCGTGGGCGCCGATCGCGCGATTGATCTCGACGTCCTCGTCGGCGATTCGCTTGGCTTCGGTATAAGCGGCGGCGGCCCGCACATTCGGGGCGAGCGGGGCGAGAAGCTTGCGAACCGCATCGAGAGCCCAGCGCAAATTGATCGCGGTCGGCCGGGTCGCCGCAAGCTTCTCATGCGCAGCGTCGAGCGCGGCGTCGCTTGAATCCTCACGCATGGCGAGCGCGAGCCCATAGGCCGCGGTCGCGCCGATCAACGGCGCCCCGCGCACCCACATATCGCGGATCGCCGTCGCCGCCTCGTCAACGCTGCGCAGCGTTGCGACCTTGAACTCATGCGGAAGCCAACGCTGATCGATGACGTCGACGCTCGAGCCGTCTTCGTTGAGCCAGATCGTGCGGTACGGTCGTCCGTCAACCTTCACGAAAGCATTCTCCTTATTCCCGCGTCGACCCCGTGCTCGGGGCCGCTCACGTCGATATCACAGTCCGTCAGCACGCGGAATCTGGACCGCTCTGCGCTTGACGTTACGGGGGAAGCGGGCATTGTCGCGCTCGTGAAGGCCGCCGCTCGCAGTCTAACCCTCAAGCGCATGGAGCCCGAATCAGCATGACGCGGCGGTTCACTCTCGAGGCGGCGACCGCCCTTGCCGCGCGCGCGATCCGCGCCGCCGGGGCAAGCGACGAGGCGGCGCTATCGCTGGCGCGCGCCACGGTCTCCGCCAACGCGCACGGCAAAGGTTCGAGCGGCTTTTCTCACCTCATGGATTATCTCGCCGCGTTACGGGCGGGGCGGATCGTCGGCGACGCTGCCCCGGTTGTGACTTCACCCGCTCCTGCTGCGATCCATTGCGATGCGAAAGGCGGCATCGCGCAAACGGGCTTCGATCGCGCTTTCGATTCGCTGTGCGAGCGCGCGCAGACCTTCGGGCTCGCTTTGTTCGCGCAGAACGGAAGCTACACCACCGGCGAACTCGGCTATTATCCGCGTCGTCTCGCTGAGGCTGGCCTCGTGGCGTTTGCCGCGACAAGCGGGCCGGCGCTGATGACGGTCGCCGGGGCCAAGACGCCCGTCTATTGCACCAACCCGATCGCCTTTGCGGCGCCGCTCGACGAAGGGCCGCCGCTGCTGATGGACCAGGCCTCCAGCGCGACCGCCTTCGTGCAACTTCGCCATTACGCGGAACGAGGCGAGACGCTGCCCGCGGGCTGGGCGGTGGACATCGACGGAGAGCCGACCACCGATCCGCAGGCGGCTCTGCGCGGCGCGCTTCTCGCTTTCGGCGGCGCGCGGGGTGCCAATATCGCGCTCATGGTCGAGGTCATGGCTGCCGGCCTTGCCGGCGCGAACTGGGCGCTCGACGCGCCCTCGTTCATCTCGGGTGATCGCTCGCCTGGCGCAGGCCTTCTCGTCATCGCGATCACGGCCGCGCTGGTCGCGCCGGACTTTCCGCAGCGCTTGAGACTGCAGCTCGACCGGCTCGCCAAGCTTGGCGTTCATATCCCCGGACGGCGTATCGCTGCGACCGAAATCGAACTGCCCGACGCGCTCGTTGCCGAGATCGAGCACGCCGGGGCGGCTTGAACCGACTCCCGCCAAGCGGTTAGAGAACCGACCGCCCGACGGTTACGGAGGAAGACATGGCGAAGCAGTGGAACCGGAGGCGACTGCTCAAGATCGCCGCTGGGCTTCCGTTCCTCAGCGGTCTCGCTCGGGGCGCCTCAGCTGCGGCTCCGCTGCAAGTGCGGGTCCGCCTCGGCGACCCCGCTTGGCCTTCGGAAGCAAGCTGGGATCAACTCGATCGCGATGTCGGCGGACGCCTTATCAAGGTGCGCTCGCCGCTCGCCGACTGCATTGGTGGAAAGCCCGACGCCCATTGCGAGCAACTGTTCAAGGAGCTCAAGAACCCCTATTACCTCGGCGACGAGGTCGGGCTCACCCAGTCGCTCGGCTGGGTCGGCGCCTGGACGTCGGAGCCCAGCGTCTATGCCGTCGCAGCCAAGACGACGCAGGACGTCGTCGCCGCCGTCAATTTCGCGCGCGCGAACAATCTGCGGCTGGTGGTGAAGGGTGGCGGCCACAGTTACCAGGGAACGTCGAACGCAGCCGACTCGCTTCTCATTTGGACGCGCCACATGAACGCGATCGTCACCCACGACGCCTTCGTCGGCGCCGGCTGCGCAGGAAAGGCGGATCCGCAACCCGCCGTGTCGATCGAGCCAGGGGCCTATTGGCGACAAGCTTATGACGCGGTGACCACCAAGGGCGGACGTTACGTCCAAGGCGGCGGCTGCATGACGGTCGGCGTCGTCGGGCTTGTTCTGGGTGGCGGTTTCGGCAGCTGGTCCAAGGCCTATGGGCTGGCCGGAGCGAGCCTCTTGGAGGCGGAAGTGGTGACCGCCGACGGTGAGGTCAAAATCGCCAATTCCTGCACGAATCCGGATCTTTTCTGGGCGCTGAAGGGCGGCGGCGGCGGGTTCGGAATCGTCACCCGGGTCACGCTGCGCACGCACGAGTTGCCGGAATTTCTGGGCGGCGTGTTCGCGACCATCAAGGCGTCGTCCGACGAGGCCTACCGTCGCCTTATCTCCAAAGTCATCGAATTCTACAGCCAGGCGCTCTTCAACCCGCACTGGGGCGAGCAGCTCATCTTCGCCCCGGGCGGCGTTCTGTCGATCTTCATGGTGCTCCAAGGCCTCGACCAGCATGAGGCCGAGGCGACATGGCGTCCCTTCTTCGACTGGGTCTCAGCGTCCGGCCAAGATTTCAGCATTGTTTCGCCGCCAAGGATCATCAGCGAGCCAGCGCGCCATTTCTGGGACCCCGCCTTTCTCAAGCAAGCTCCAGGTCTCATCACTTCGGACGACCGGCCAAACGCGCCGGCCGACAATATTTTCTGGACCGGGGACGCCGGCCAAGTGGGCACGGTCTGGCACGCCTACCAATCCGCGTGGCTGCCCCAGTCGCTGCTCGCGGACGATCAGCGCGAGCGGCTGGTCGATGCGCTGTTTGCCGCGGCTAAACATCGAGGCGTCTCGCTGCATTTCAACAAGGGGCTTGCCGGGGCGACCGCCGAGGCGATCGCTGGGGCTCGGGACACGGCGATGAACCCGGCGGTCGTCGACGCTTTCGCGCTGGCGATCAGCGGCGCCGGCGAGCCGCCAGCTTATCCGAACGTTCCAGGCCACGAGCCGGACGTGGTGACCGGGCTACAAGATGCAGCAGCGATTAATGAGACGATGGACGCAATCCGCAGGCTCCTGCCCCGCGTCGGCTCCTATGTTTGGGAAACCGACTATTTCCAGCCGCATTGGCAGGAGGCGTTCTGGGGCGAAAACTACGCCCGGCTTCTCGCGGTCAAGGGTAAATACGATCCCGACGGTCTCTTCTTTCTTCATCACGGCGTTGGCAGCGAGGACTGGAGCGCCGACGGCTTCACGCGCCTGAACTAACCGCTTGGCGACGGATTGCCTCGTCGTTTCGCTCCTCGCAATGATAACGTCCGGAATGTCTCGGGAGGAAGGATATGGCGAAGCGTCCGCGCATCGGAGTGATTGGCTCGACCAATATGGATCTCACCACCACGGTCGACCGCATGCCCGTCTGGGGCGAGACAGTCCTTGCTCGGCACTTCGAGACGAGTTTCGGCGGCAAAGGCGGCAATCAGGCAGTCGCCGCAGCGAAACTCGGGGCCGAAGTGGTGATGGTGACGAATCTCGGCGACGATACGCTCGGCGAGAGCGCACTTAAGAATCTCGAGAGCTACGGGATCAACACGAGCCATGTCCGCCGCATCGCGAACCAGTCGACCGGAACGGCGACGATTCTGGTCGACCACAATTCGGGCGACAACGCGATCCTGATCGTCGCGGGGGCCAACGGCGACCTGAGCTCAGCCGATGTCGACGCCGCAAGCGAGGCGCTTAAGGGGTGCGATCTCATCCTGCTGCAGCTCGAGATCCAGCTCGAAACCGCCTATGCGGCGATTCGCTTCGCTCGCAAGACCGGCGTCCGGACTGTGCTGAACCCGGCGCCGGCGCGGCGCAACCTCGACATGCACATCGTCCGCCAAGCGAGCTTCCTCATGCCCAACGAGTCCGAACTCGCGACCCTGACCGACATGCCGGTGGAATCGGAAGACGAGATCGCAGCCGCCGCGAAGAACCTGATCAAACAAGGGGTCGAAACAATCATCGTGACGCTTGGCGCGCGCGGCTCGCTGCTGGCGACACGGGAGGGCTCGCGACGCGTCGCGCCAATCAAGGTTCAGGCGGTCGACACCACCGGCGCAGGCGACGCCTTCATCGGCAGCTTCGCGCGCTATCTCGCCGGCGGCCTCGCCCTCGACGCGGCGATCACCGAAGCGACCCGCTATTCCGCCTTCTCAGTCACGCGTCATGGCGCGCAGAAATCTTTTGCGACCGAGGCGGAGTTCGCGGCGTTCAGCGCTTCCGTTGGTTGATGCCGGCGGACGATCCCCTCTCTCCTCGCAGGAGACGGGTCGGCGCGGGGCCTTGCTTGCTGTCCGCATAGACCCGTAAAGTCCGTCAATGTGGAGGAAGCCCTGACGCTTGAACAACAATACGATTACTATCGCAATACGAGCAACAAGATCATTTTTTACGCTCTCGGCATCGTAATCGCCTTCGCGATAACCTTAGTTGTTCAACATGCGGATGGAAAATACATTCTAGAGGAGAGCTGGTTTAATAGCTCAAACGGCCCAACAAAGGTGATAGGTTACGCCTTGGTCTTTATAATTTCTTGGATTGTCTATTTTATGCTTTGCGAAAAATGGACGCTGAGATGAAAATCTTACGCGAATATTTTGCTCAAACCGATAAGCTGACAACTGAAGAATCCGCGTTACTCGAACGCAACACGAAGTGGGAATTACGGCTTGGAGTGTTTCTATTAGCTTGTTGCTTGCTATTGGTTGTATTCATAGACACGAAGCCAAAAGCAACCACGGCAGCGGCGTCCTCAACATTGATTTGCCGAACTCCATAGTTCCCTCATACGGTCGACACAGCCGGCGCCGGCGACGCCTTCATCGGCAGCTTCGCGCGCTATCTCGCCGGCGGCCTCGCCCCCGACGCGGCACTCACCGAAGCGACCCGCTATTCCGCCTTCTCGGTCACCCGTCACGGCGCGCAAAAATCCTTTGCGACCGAGACGGAGTTCGCGGCGTTCGTCACTAGCCCCAATTGAGAGGCGTGGCGGCTCTCGACCGGAACTATTTACGGACCTCTTTACAGACATTCATTCGGTGCGGATTGTCGCCGAGCTCGCACTGAAAGCCGCATTCGTAGTCGCCGCCGCTTTCCACCTGGATCGCCTTCATCCTCTCGATCGCCTGGTCTCGACAGTAGCTGAATGTCTTGAAGCGCGGGGTCACGTCGAAACGGGTCCGGTCGGTGCGATCCGGATAGACGATCGCGGCCCACTCGCCTGGAGCGTCGTCACATCCAGCCAGCAAGAGAAAAACCAGGCATAGTGGGCCCGGCAAGCTCGCTCCTCCAGTCCTGGCCATAGCGTTTCACCGCTCCTTTGGCGCAGTTTGCCGCTCGTTGAGCGCTTCTGCAAGGCGATGCCGTACTTCGCGCTCGCCCCTTGTGTAGGGACCCCACGCCTCGCGCCTTGCCGGCGCTCCGCCGGCGCTTTACGGATGCGGCGCCAATCAAGTTTGGGGAGTTCGCAATGACCGAGGGCGCCATGGACAAGGTCCGCCTGGGCCGCACCGATCTCATGGTCACGTCCGTCTGCTTCGGCACTTCGGGCCTCGGCGACATGCCCGACACCTATGGCTACGGCGTCGACGAAGCGCGCGCCAGGGCGACGTTGCACGCCATTTTCGAGGGACCCGCGAATTTCATCGACACCGCGCGCAATTATGGCCTGGGCCGCAGCGAGGAGCGGATCGGCGCCGCCATTCGCGAGCGCGGCGGCCTTCCGCAAGGTTTCGTCATCTCGACCAAGCTCGATCGCGATTTCGAGACGAGCGTGTTCGACGCCTCGCGCGCGCGGCGCTCGCTGGAGCAAAGCCTGAAGACGCTCGGGATCGACCGGGTCGATCTCCTGCATCTGCACGATCCCGAGCACGCGAGCTCGCTCGACGAGGCGACCGGCAAAGGCGGCGCGCTCGGCGAACTGTTCCGGATCAAGGAAGAGGGGCTCGCGAAAGCAGTGGGGCTCGCGGCCGGCCCCGCTTCCATGATGATGCCGCTCTTGCGCAACTGGGATTTCGACGCCCTCATCACTCACAATCGCTTCACCCTCGCCAATCGCAGCGCCAACGCCATGCTCGATCTTGCGAAGTCGCGCGGCATCGCCGTCCTCAACGCCGCGCCTTACGCAAGCGGCGTGCTCGCCAAGGGCTCGACCGTCTACCCGCGCTACGCCTACCAGGAAGCGTCGGAGGAAATGCTCGATCCGATCCGCAAGATCGAAGCGATCTGCACCCTGCATGGCGTGCCGCCGGGCGCGGCGGCGCTGCAATTCTCGCTGCGCGATCCCCGCATCGCCTCGACCATCTGCGGCGTGACCAAGCCCGAGCGGGTCAAGCAGACGGTCAACTGGGCCCGCTTTCCGATACCCGAAGAGGCATGGGCCGAGCTGATGGCGCTCAGCTACGCGACCGAAGATCCCGAGGCGACGCGCGACTACAAGCTGGGATAGATCCAAGATGTTCGAAACCACCGTCGCCGGCAGCCTGCCGAAGCCGCTCTGGCTTGCTGAACCGGAGAAACTCTGGCCCGCCTGGAAGCTCGAGGGCGACGCGCTCGCTGTGGCCAAGATCGACGCCACCATCCTTGCCGTCAAGCGGCAGGAGGACGCCGGCATCGACATCGTCAGCGACGGCGAGCAGGCGCGCATCCATTTCGTGCATGGCTTTCTCGCCAACCTCGACGGCATCGACTTCGCGCGCCGGCAGACGATCGGCATTCGCGCCGATCGTTACAAGGCGGAGGTCCCGACTGTCACCGGCCCGATCCGGCGCAAGGGCCCGGTGCACAAGCTCGAGGCGAGCGCCGCCCGCGCCCACACGGAGCGCAGGCTCAAGTTCACCCTGCCCGGCCCGATGACCATCGCCGACACGATCGCCGACGAACATTATCGCGACCGCCCCGCCGTCGCCCATGCCTTCGCCGTGGCGCTGAACGAAGAGGCGCGCGAGCTGGAAGCGCTCGGCGTCGACGTGGTGCAATTCGACGAGCCGGCCTTCAACGTCTACATGCGCGACGTCAAGGACTGGGGCGTCGCCGCGCTCGAGCGCGCCGCGCAGGGGCTTCGATGCAGGACCGCCGTCCACATCTGCTACGGCTACGGCATCAAGGCGAACACCGACTGGAAAGCGACGCTCGGCGAGCACTGGCGTCAATACGAGGAAACCTTCCCCGCGCTCGCGGCGAGCCGGATCGACCAGATCTCGCTCGAATGCCGCAATTCACACGTGCCGATGGAGCTGATCGGCCTCCTCAAGGGCAAGGACGTGATGATCGGCTGCATCGACGTCGCGTCCAATGTCGTCGAGACGCCGCAGGACGTCGCGGACACCATCCGCGCCGCGCTCGACTATGTCCCGCCCGAACGGCTCTATCCTTGCACCAATTGCGGCATGGCGCCGATGGCGACAGAGATCGCCTACGCCAAGCTCGCGGCGCTCGCAGCAGGCGCCGAACTCGCCCGCAAGGCGGTGCAGTAGCGCGCCTTACTTGCTATTGAGCCGGTCGCGGATCGCCCGCGCCGTCGGCAGTTGCTCCTGAAAGAAGCTGGTCCAGGCCCCCTGGCCACCGTCGCGAAGCGTCACGTAGGCCAGCTCGATTTGCGTTAGGGCGGTCTCGGCGAGCGCGCCGTCGTGGGCGCGGTCTGCGATCAGTATCATCGCGACCCCCTGATTGCCGACGCCACCCGCCCACTCGAGCGGTCCCCGTTCACGCGTCTGTTCCTTCAGCGCCTCGCCGTAGGCAGCGACTGCCTGCTCGAGCTGCGCCGTCGCGCTCTCCCCCCAACCAAGTGCATAGAGCGCATTGCCGAGATCCGTCTGCGTCTGCGCCCATTGGTGCGGAGCCCGCTCGCGGGTCCGCTCCTCCAGCGCCGCGCGATATGCCACAACCGCCTCCTCGAGCGGCGCTCTCGAGCCCTTCCGATTCCCGAGCGCGGCGAGCGCAACACCGAGGAAGCTTTCCGTCGTCGCCCAGTCTAGCGGAACCCGCTCGCGCGTATTTTCTTGGAGCGCAGTGCGAAGGGCTGCGACCGCTTCCTCAAGCCGCGCCGTTCCGCTCTCGCGTTCGCCGAGCATTTCAAGCGCCGCGCCGAGAACGGTTTGCGTCCTCGCCCATTCGAGAGGCACCCGCTCGCGCGTCTGCTCTTCCAGCGCTGCGCGATAGGCCGCGACCGCCCCCTCGAGCCGCGCCGTCCCGCTCTCCCATCGGGCGAGCGTTTGGAGCGCGTTGCCGAGATTCATCTGCGTCCTCGCCCAGTCCAGCGGAACCCGCTCGCGCGTATATTCTTGAAGCGCCGCGCGATAGGCCGCCGCCGCCTCCTCTAGCGGAGCCATCCGGCTCTCCCGCCCGCCCAGCGCAACGAGCGCATTGCCCAGATTCATTTGCGTCTGTGCCCAGTCGAGCGGAACCCGCTCGCGCCTCAATTCCTCGAGTGCCGCACGATAGGCTGCCACCTCCTCGTTGAGCCGCGCCGTCCCGCTTTCCCGATCCCCGAGCGCAGCCAACGCGACCCCGAGGCTGTTCTGCGTCTGCGCCCATTGAAGCGGAACCTGCTCGCGTGTGTACACCTCCAGCGCCTCGCGATAGGCCACGATCGCCTGCTCGAGCCGCGCTGTCCCGCTCTCTCGCTCACCGAGCCTCGTGAGCGCATTGCCGAGATTCGTCTCCGTCGCTGCCCAGTCGAGCGGAACCCGCTCGCGCGTGTTTTCTTCGAGCGCCGCGCGATCGGCGGTGACCGCCTCCTCGAGCCGCGCCGTCCCGCTCTCTCGCTCCCCGAGCGTGCGGAGTGCGTTGCCGAGATTGCCCTGCGTCTGCGCCCATTGGAGCGGTGCCTGCGAGCGCTGATATTGCGCTAAGGCGAGTCCAAAGACTTCAATGGAACTGCGCAACGCAACGTTATCGCCACGTTGGTTGCCTTGCCTGAGGAGGGCGTCGGCCTGGCGCCCCAGGTAAAGGCCGCGCTCGTTCGCGTCTCCGCCCGGAACATAGCCGGCCGCTTGGCCGAACAGCTCGGCGGCCTCCGGATAGTGGCGCTCAGTCAGCGCAACATCGCCCTCGGCGGCGGTGGAACTCGCCGCACCAACCATCTGCGCGTCCTCGGCCACCTGCGCCTGCTCCTTGAGCTTGCGCGCTTCCTGCGCCGCGTCGATTTGCACTTGTGTCGCCTGCTTCAACAATTCGCGCGCCCGCTGGAGATGGCCGGCATCGATTTCCGGCTTTGCCTGCTCGACAAGCGCTTTCGCCTTCGGATTTCTTGGATTCAGCGCCGCCACTTGCGCCTGTAACTTCTTGTAGTCGTAAGCAACTTTGGTCAGTGCCTCGGCCAGTCTCCCGTCCGGAACGCTTGGGTCGTCGCCAACGATGCGCAAAAGCGCAAAAACCGCGTTTTGATTAATGCTAAGCTTATTGCTGACTTCTTTTATTTGATCTACCAGGACGGTCGGACCAACTGTGCAATTGACTTTATTATCCTTGACGTCATTGCGAGCAGCGATGCTGCAAATATTAGCGATAACTTCTCCAATGTTTGTCTGCACCGGGTTGCGCGACGCCGCAGCGACTTGGGCTAGTTGGCGCAACTGTTCGGGCGTGAGACCGAAATAGCAAGTCAGCGTGTTGTTGCTGGCGTCATGCCCAGCGGCCATGCTGCAAGCCGCCGCGCCGATGGCGCTATCAGCGGCAGCTCGCGCCGGCGTCAGCGACACCGCGATTGCTATCAGTATAAACCCTATTGCGCCTTGCCAGCCTCGACGCATGGCTTCGCTCCCGCTGCAACCTGCACAGAGCCATTGAAGGTCATGGTGTTGCCACTCGAGTCGCGCCCGGCCGCAATGCCGCCCGGTTGCGCGCAAACGATCTTCGGGCCTTCCGGCGAGGACGCCTCGTGCGGCCACACATAGGTCAAGAGAGCCCACGCTCCACCCGCGACGACGACCAAGCCTCCGCCGATCCAGGAAATCGTCTTCTGGTTTTTAGGTGTCGAGAGGAACGACCACACCCGTCCATCTTAAGCCTGCTTCCCGCAAGACTGCCTGTATTTCTCAATCACTCCGAAACGCCATAGTCAATTGACGTTATAGCGGGAGATGCCGCGCATTCTGTGAGCGCCATCACACAGCCTCGCGACGCTGACGGCTTCTTCCAAGCAAGCGGGTGCTAAGATAGCGCAGCATCGACGGCGATGGTCAGGGAGATTTGGCATGGTAGAGTCAGAGATTCGCGCGGCTCTCGATCGCCACTGGGCGGCCTCTGACGCGGACGATTTCGAAACGGAGCATGACATCTATCGCGAGGACGCGGTGCTTGAATATCCGCAATCGGGCGAGCGGATTCGTGGGCGGCGCAACATTCAGGCGTCGCGCACGGTGCAGCCGAACAAAAAGCGCTTCTCGGTGCGGCGGATCGTCGGCGCCGGCGACCTCTGGGTCACCGAATTCGTTCTGACCTATGACGGGCGGCCGTCGTACACGGTGAGCATCATGGAGTTTCGCGACGGGAAGGTCATGCGCGAGACGCAATATTTCGGCGATCCGTTCGAGCCGGGAGCCTCGCGCGCGGATCTGGTTGAGCGGATGTGAAACCTGCCCGCCAACGGCAAGGTCACACGCCGCTCGCCCGCGCGACACTGCCGGTCGATACGGCCGCGCTCGCCCGCTTTCTCGTTGGCAAGCTCTTGGTGCGCGAATTGCCGGAAGGCGCGGCAATCGGTCGCATTGTCGAAACCGAGGCCTATGTCATCGGCGACGCTGCCGGGCACGCCTATGGGGGCATGACGCCGCGCAATGGTGCGCTCTTTCTCGAGCGCGGCCATGCCTATGTCTATTTGGCCTACGGCGTTTCCTGGATGCTGAATGTTTCGAGCGAAGCCAAGGGCGTCGGCGCCGGCGTCCTGATCCGGGCGCTCGAGCCGCTCGAAGGGATCGCGATCATGCAGCGTATTCGCGGAATCGAGCGATTGCGCGACCTGGCGCGAGGACCAGGACGGCTCGCCCAGGCGCTCAGGATCGATCGTTCCCTCGATGGGCTCGATCTTTGCCGGACCGGCCCTCTGTGGCTCGCGCACGACGACCAGGAGCCTAGCGAGATCGGCAAGGGGAAAATCGGAGAGAGCGTTCGGATCGGCATTACACGAGAAGCGGAGCGGGTGCTGCGGTTCTATCTTCGGGGGAGCCCGTTCGTGAGCGGCGCCAAGTCGCTCAACGCATGAGATTCGGCGCCGCTCCTGACGAAAGAGCGGTAATGGAAGCGCTTTTCCGCCATTAATGCGAGCGTATTATGGCTCTTGTAGCGTTTGCTGTTGTTCTGCGCCCTTGCCGTCATGGCCGGCCACAAAAAGGCCGACCAAGCGAACGCTATAAAGTCTGCGTTTTCTTGCCGAAATTCAGAATACGTGGTATAACAATCGCCATCGACCGGGTGAGGCTTGGCGTTGGCGGAGTGGCTCGTGGCGACAGAACAGAACAGAGGTTGTACACAACCAGGGACAAGGGGTCAGGAATTTTTTTTGTAACTCCCAAGCCCTTGCGGTTAGGCGAGGAGAGCTTGGCTGATTTGGTCGGGGGTTACGGCGAGTGTTTGGAGGATGTCGCAGCCTTGCTTTCTGGCGGTCGAGACGATGGAGCGCAGGCAGGCGAAGGTTTTGGCCCCGGCCAGGGTGCGGAACGCGCCGGAGATTTTCATT
>DATDHT010000226.1:0-5497 GCA_036521435.1 Roseiarcus sp. | reverse complement strand
CCGAGGGCCGGGCCGCGCGCCGTATCGTCGAAGACGCAAGAAACGAGGTCGCGCGACTGGCGGGCGTGAGCTCCCGTTGCGTCACGTTCGTCTCCGGCGGGACAGAGGCGGCGAACGCCGCGCTCAATCCCCAGTTCGGCGACGGCCCAAATGCCCCCCCGCTCGAGCGGCTCATCGTCTCCGCGGGCGAGCACCCCTGCGTCTTGTCGGGGCACCGGTTTCCGACCACCGAGGTCGCGCCCTTGGCTCCGGATGGACGGGTCGATCTCGACTGGCTCGAGGCCGCCTGCCGCCGTCCCGGACGCGCGCTTGTGGCCCTGCAGGGGGCAAATAACGAGACAGGCGTGATTCAGCCGGTCGCCGAAGCGGCGACGCTGGTCCATGCCGCGGGCGGGTTCCTGTTCTGCGACGCGGTGCAATTGGCTGGGCGGATGTCCTGCGAGATCGCCACGCTCAGCGCCGACGCGCAGATGCTCTCGGCCCACAAGATGGGCGGACTCAAAGGCGCAGGCGCGCTGGTCGTCGCGCGCTCCGGAATCAGTCTCGGCGCGCCGTTCGTGCGAGGCGGCGGACAGGAGCGCGGGGCGCGCGCCGGCACCGAATCCGTCGCGACGATCGCGGCTTTCGGCGCCGCAGCGCGTGCTTGCCTTGCCGACTTGGACGCGGAGCCGCGGCGTCTCGCTGGGCTCAGCGAGCGGCTGACCGTCGCGGTTCGTTCGGTCGCCGACGATGCATTGATCTTTGCCGAGACCGCGCCGCGGCTGCCCAACACCGTCTGCTTTGCCGTTCCCGGGGTCGAGGCCGCGACGCTGATGATTGCGCTCGATCTCGCCGGCGTCGCGGTGAGTTCGGGCTCGGCATGCTCGTCGGGCAAGGTTGCGCCGTCGCATGTGCTGGAGGCGATGGGCGTTCGTCCCGAGCTGGCGCGCGGCGCCATCCGCCTCAGTCTGGGCTGGGCGTCGACGGAAGCGGATGTCGAGCGCTTCGCTACGGCGTTCGCGAGCGTCATGGCGCGAATGCGGGCGGCGCGCCGAGGCGCTTCTGCTACACCCGCCGAAGCCGCGCACCGCAGGTAGCGGGCGAGTTTAGAAAGAGAAGTCTCTCGATGCGAGACGATCCGAGCAAACAGGAAGATCGCGCTATCGCCGATAAAGCGTGGAGTGAGCACGTCGCATCTATCGCCCTTGATGCATGCGTCCATGCCAAGGCTCTTACACCGGAGCAACTGGCGCGTTGCCTTGAAATCACGGCGGAAGAGATCTTCGTCCGCCTCGTCATAGGCGACCGGCGCGCTCTTAGCGTGCTCTATTCGAGCTGGCGCGCTAACACGCCGGAATGACTTGTATCGTCCGCCCCGCGAGCTCGCCGCATTTTCGTACGCACATTTATTGACGCGCTATTTTGTGTGTGTATATAAATACCCGTGAAGCTTGAATGGGATGACAAGAAGCGAAACAAGGCTCTTGCCGAACGCGGCCTTGATTTCGCGGATGTCGCCTGGGTCGATTGGGACAAAGCCTTCACCGTTGAAGACACACGCGTGGACTATGCGGAGGCCGGGTTTGTCACAATGGCCCCGATCAACGATCGCCTGTGCGTTTTCGCTTGGCGCCAGCGCGGCCAACGAGAGAGAAAGACACAAATATGAAAAGGCCATACATCAGCCCTGACGACGAGGTCAGGGAGCTCGATCAGGAATTCTTCGCAACCGCCAAGCGTGGGCGGCCGTCCATGCCCGCAGAAGCGAAGAAGCGGCGCGTCAACATTATGCTCGATCCCGATGTCGCCGATCGCCTGAAGGCTATTCCAAACGTCAGCGCCTATGTGAATGATTTGCTCCGCAAGAAGCTCGTCGCCTAGAGTCCGGAATGACTTGCATCGATTCGCCGCGCGGTGTACGAGGCGCGCTTCCATTTCGCTCATCGTTTCAATAGCCGAGGAGTCTGCATGGCTCGCGTCACCGTCGAGGATTGCATCGACAAGGTCGACAATAGATTTGATCTGGTCCTGATGGCCAGCCACCGCGCGCGGGCGGTTTCGTCCGGCGCTCCGCTCCTGGTCCAGCGCGACAATGACAAGAATCCGGTCGTTGCGCTGCGCGAGATCGGCGACGGCAAGCTCGCGCCTGGCGACTTGCGCGAGGACGTCATCCATGCGCTTCAGAAGCACGTCGAGATCGACGAGCCGGAAGCGGAAGCCGCCCCCCCGATGGTCAATCCGGATGTGCAGACCCAGATCGAAGCCGGCGTAGACGTTCAGTTCGATCGCATGACCGAAGAGGATTTGCTGCGCGGGCTCGAGGGCCTGACGCCGCCGCCGGAGCCGGAGGACGACGGCGAATAGCGCAGTCAGCCAGTCGCCATTGCGCGGCGGCGCCGCTGCGTGCACTTATGTGATCCCGTCGGCCATCGCGGCCCGCGGGATTTTTTTTGGGTCCATCCACAGCCACGCTCAAGTTTCGCATGTTTCCTATATTCAGCGCCGAGCGATTTGCTATCTTGGGGACCGAATCACTTGCGTTGCGGATCTCCGCCGTTTGGCGGGGGCCGAGCGGATGGTCCCAATCGCGACGCGCAAGAGGTTCACTGGCGGCGAGGATGTGCAGCCGACGCGTAGAGTGGGGGCCGAATTGAGCGAAGAATTCGTAAAGCCGTTGGAAGCGACGGCGCGTAGTGACGACAGCAACGAGCGCCCGGTCGGGCTGGTCGAAATCGCCGGCCGAGTCAAATGGTTCGACGCCGCCAAGGGCTATGGCTTCATCCTGCCGGACACCGGTGAGGCCGACGTCCTCATCCATGTGACCGTTCTCAGGCGCGACGGATTCACCAGTCTTCGCGAAGGCGCCCGCGTCGTCGCCGAGGCTCAGCGGCGCGACCGCGGTTTGCAGGTGTTCAGGGTGCTCTCGATCACCGAGCCCGACCCGGCCTCGGTTGCTGACCTTCCGCCCCCGCGCACGCGCGCGCAGGCCAGCTCGGTCGGCGGATTCGAGATCGTCATCGTCAAGTGGTTCAATCGGGCCCGGGGCTTCGGTTTCCTCACCCGCGGCGAGGGCACCGAGGACGTTTTCGTCCACATGGAGACGCTGCGCCGCTATGGCTTCATCGATCCGAAGCCGGGCGACAGCATGCTCGCCCGGTTCGGTCCGGGGCCAAAGGGGTTGATGGCGGCCGAGGTAAGGCCGCTCGACGGTTCGAAGATCTTCGCGCCGCACTGAGCGCCGCGCGGCCGCGACAATTTGAAGTTCCCTCCCGCGCTCAAGCGCTTGACGCGCTCTTCCGCTTGCTCTTGAAACCAGCTTTCAGCACCTTGCGCGACGATCGTGCGAGGACCGGGGAGCGGCGATGAAGGCGATCGGAGTTCGGCTATGGGCGGCGCTCGCCCTCGTCCTTTTCCTCGCCGCCTCCACTGGCGTCCCGGCGCTGGGGGGTGAGCTTGATTCGCTCGAAATCGTCACGGTCACCGGACGGCACGCGTTTCAGGTCGAGATCGTGAATAATGACGCAACCCGCGAACGCGGACTCATGGATCGGCGCTACATGGCGCCCGACCATGGCATGCTATTTGAGTTCGACCGGGAGGCGCCGGTGTCGTTCTGGATGAAGAACACGTACATCCCGCTCGATATGATCTTCATCGCGCCCTCAGGCGTTGTGACGCATATCGCCGCCAACGCCGAGCCTTTGTCCGAGCGCGTCGTTCCTTCCGGCGCTCCATGCATCGCGGTGCTCGAATTGAACGGCGGGATGGCGGCTTCGATCGGGCTCAAAGTGGGCGACAAGGTTCGTCATCCGTTCTTCAAGTCCTGACCCTGCAACCAAACGCGTTGCATCCGCTGTCAACATTGCTACACTCTTTTGACACTGGGCGCGGCCTGCTAAGGCGGCGTGAGGCGGGGTGGGAGTGGGTTCGAGTCACGTTTCGACGTGGAGTCCAGATTCTGGGTTGCACGCGCCGTTTACAACTGAAGGCCCGGCCGGCGCCCGCAATGGCTGGGGCGGCACTTATGCGGCGCTGGATCTCGGGACCAACAATTGTCGGCTGCTCGTCGCGCGGCCGACCGCCCATGGATTCCGGGTCATCGACGCGTTTTCGCGCATCGTTCGCCTGGGCGAGGGGCTGTCGCTGAGCGGACGCCTGAGCGAGGCGGCGATCGCGCGCACGCTCGAAGCCTTGAAGGTCTGCCGCGACAAGATGGTGGCGCGCGGGGTCACCCGCGCCCGCACGATCGCCACCGAAGCCTGCCGGTCGGCCGCCAATGGGTCCGACTTCGTAGCCGTGGTTCGCGAGCGACTCGGCATAGAACTCGAAATTGTCGACCGCGAGACTGAGGCGCATCTCGCCGCCGCGGGGGTTGGCGACCTCGCCGACAAGGATGCTCAGTCGACCGTGATGTTCGATATCGGGGGGGGCTCCTCAGAGATCATATGGCTCGCCTTTGATCCTCGCGCGCCCCAGGCGACGAACCGGGTGAAGGCCTGGGAGTCGCTGAGGCTCGGCGTGGTGTCGCTGGCCGAGACATTCGGCGGCGTGGACGTGAGCGAGGAAGCTTTCGTCGCCATGACAAACCATGTGTCGGACGCGCTTGCGCCTTTCGTCGCCCGGGTGGCGGACGAGACGCGTTGCGACCGCTTCCATCTTCTCGGCACCTCCGGCACAGTCACGACCATTGCTGGCGTGCATCTCGATCTGCCGCGCTACGACCGGCGCGCGGTCGACGGACTGTGGCTCGGCCGGGCAGAGGTCGACGCGGCGATCGCGCGTTTGCGCGCCATGAGTTACGCCGAGCGCGCCGCCAACGCCTGCATCGGCCACGAACGCGCCGATCTGGTGCTCGCCGGCTGCGCCATTTTGGAGGCGATTCGCAACCATTTCCCCGCCGAGCGGCTGCGCATCGCCGACCGGGGTCTGCGCGAGGGAATCCTTAGCCACATGATGCGCGCCGACGGGGTCGGTCCGCACCGCCGCGCGCGCGAGCGCTGGTGACGACCGGCGGCTCGGGCCGCGAGGGCGGCCGGGCGCTTAAAGTCCGGGTCAAGATGGCCCGCAAGCGTACCGTAGCCTCGGCCCGCTGGCTCGAGCGCCAGCTCAACGATCCCTACGTCGCCCAGGCGAAGCGCGAAGGGTACCGGTCGCGCGCGGCGTATAAGCTCATCGAAATCGACGACAAGTACAAGATTTTGAAGCGGGGCGAGCGCATCATCGATCTTGGCGCCGCGCCCGGCGGCTGGAGCCAGGTCGCGGCGGCGCGCGTAGGCGCGCACGAGGGCAGGGGACGGGTGATCGCCGTCGATCTCTTGGCGATGGACCCGATCGAGGGTGTGGAGTTCCGGCAGATGGACTTCCACGATCGCAAGGCGCCGCATCAGCTTCGTGAGTGGCTGGGCGGTCTCGCGGATGGCGTGCTCTCCGACATGGCGGCCAACGCCACCGGTCACCGCAAGACCGACCAGTTGCGCATCATCGGCCTGGTCGAGCTTGCCGCTGATTTCGCGAGCGA
>DATDHT010000225.1:0-7977 GCA_036521435.1 Roseiarcus sp. | reverse complement strand
GGCTGGCGAGGAGGGGCGGAATTGGAGCGGCGGCGGGCTCGTCGACGTCTTCGACGCCAAGCGCGACGCGATGGCGCTTCTCTCGGGGCTGGGCGTGAACGCGAACGCAGTCCAGGTCGTCCCGGGCGGACCGTCGTTCCTCCATCCGGGCCGTTCGGCGACCCTCCAGTTCGGGCCAAAGACAATTGTCGGATGGTTTGGGCAATTGCACCCAAGCACATGCGAGGCGCTCGATTCCGAGGGGCCGGTCGTCGCCTTCGAGATCATTCTCGACGCCATTCCAGCGCCGAAGGCGAAGCCGACCAAGACCAAGCCGAAGCTTATCCGCTCGGACTTCATGGCGGTAGAGCGGGATCTTGCCTTCATCGTCGGCGAGCCGATCAGCGCCGGCGACATCCTCAAGGCGGCGGAGAGCGCCGAACGCTCGCTCGTCGCCAGAGTCGGCGTGTTCGACGTCTACCGCGGCGAGGGCGTGGCCGAAGGGGCGAAGTCGATCGCCATTCACGTCACCCTTCAACCGCGCGAGCGCACGCTGACCGATGCCGAAATCGACGCTACAGTGGCGAAGATCGTGGCCGAGGTGTCGAAAAAGACCGGCGCGACGCTCAGGAGCTGAAGCCATGGCCGCCCGCGCCGCGACCGCGCTTTGTCTTGCTGTTCTCGCCTGGACCGGGAGTGCGCAAGCTCAAGACAATCCGGCATGCGCACAATATCATGAAGCGATGGCATACAACCTGTGCCTTGCCCGGCATGGACCCAAGGCCAACGGCGTCGGGAAACTTCACGGGCGTCCTCAATCCGGCGGCGCCGGGCAGGGCCGGGTTTGGTACGGGCATGCGCATGGGCGCGCGCCGACCGCGCGGCGCGTCCATGGCCGCGTGCATATGGAGTTTCAAGTCCGGTGAGAAACTGCGCTGAGCGGAGCGTAACATAGCGAGCGCGGCGCCCTTGCCCGCGGAAATTAGCGCAGGCGCCGCGCTCTTCTCCTCGCGCTGTGGGAGATCACCGCGAGGACCGCGCTGCGCACCAGGCCCCGAGGCGCGGTGGCGCGGAAACTTGATTCCGGGTGAGCGATCGCTTCTGACGACCGAACACCTGGCAAACTGGGAGGTCGGCAAACGCTCCCCCTTGTTCTCCGATATACGATTTCGCGAGCCCCGGCTGTGATCGCCGTCACACCGCCGATCGGGACACTCATACACCGCGATTTGTGGAATCTGGCCGCGTATCGGCGCACACCTTCTCCCCATTTTTGTCGGGGCAGAACCGTCGAGACCGCAGCGAAGGCGCTTGACGTGAGGGCCGACGTCCTCCACCGTCACCGGGGATCATCGGCGGCGGAAGATGGTCATAAACACACTTTTAGCACATCCCTGTTTCAAAACGTTTGGCCCTGAAGCCTGTCGGGTTCTCGATCGGCAATGCACCTGGCTCAAGACCCCGGCGGGCGCCTGGGTGGCCAGTCAGGCGGAGAACGACCGCGAGGTCTATTTTGTCCTGAGCGGCCGCTTGAGGGTGACGGGCCACGGGGCGCGGCAAGACCTCGTGACTTCCGACATCGAGGCGGGTTCGTTCTTTGGCGAATTGAGCGCCCTCGAAGGCGTTCCCAATTCTCTCAGCGCGTTCGCGGTCGAGGACTCGACACTGGCCAGAATGCCGAGCAGCGTCTTCGTCGCGACAATGTTCAACCACCGTCCGCTCGGCGAAGCGGTGGTTGCGACGCTGGTCGTGCGCAATCGCGCGATGACCCGCAAGGTCGCCGAGGCGGCCCATATCCATAGCGACGGCCTCGCGCCCGAGGGCCCCGCGCCGGGGCGACCTGGACACATCCGCTTTGACATACGCGCCGACGTCTGCCGCATCAGCGCCAACCCTCGACGAGCGCGACAATGGTCATAAGCTCGCTTTCGGCGCATCCCTGCTTCAAGACACTTGATCCCGAATCGTGTCGGGTTCTCGACCGCCATTGCACCTGGCTCAAGGAAGCGCCGGGCCAGTGGGTCCTGGGTCAGACCGCCAACGACCGCGATGTCTATTTCGTCATGACCGGACGCCTGAGGGCGGTGTCTCACGGGGTGCGGCAAGACCTTATTTTCTCGGACATGGAAGCGGGTTCGTTCTTTGGCGAACTGGCCGCTCTCGACGGCGGCCCCCGCTCACTCAGCGTCTTCGCGGTCAACGACTCGACGATCGCCAAAATGCCGTGCGCGATCTTCGTGGATACGATGTTCACGCACCGCCCGCTCGGCGAAGCGGTGGTCGCGACACTGGTCGCGCGCAATCGCGCGATGACCCGCCGGGTCGGCGAGCTTGGCGCGCTCGACGTTCGCAGCCGCGTCCACGCCGAGTTGCTGCGCCTAGCCCGTCCCGATCGCGAGGACCCGAAGCGGGCCATCATCCTCGCGCCGCCGAACCAGTCGGAACTCGCCTCGCGCATCAATACGCGGCGCGAAACCGTGTCGCGCGAGATCAACGCCATGGAGCGCGAAGGCCTGATCGAACGCAGGCGCGGCGCGATCGTCATCAATGACGCGCTGAGGCTTAGCGCCAGGCTCGAGGCGGCGGCGATCGGCGAGTAGCGCAATGCGCTTTTCAGATGCAATTGCAGCCGGCCGTCTTGTCATTCCCGCGTTTTGCGGGGGCCTCGAAAGGCGGCGGCCGCGCGTATCGCGGCGCGCCCTGAACCGAAAGCGTCAGAAAGTCGCCGTGGCCGGGTCGGGCCCCATCCGGCCGCCCGTTGAATCCAGCGCGTCGATCCGCTTGATATCGTCGCCATCAAGCTTGAAATCGAGCGCGCCGATGTTCTCCTTCAGCCGCTCGAGCCGAACTGTTTTCGGAATGACGATCAGACCATTGTCGAGATGCCAGCGAATGACAACCTGCGCCGGCGTCTTTTTATGTCTGGCGGCGATCTCGACAAGCGCGGATTCGCTCAAGAGGCCACCTCGTCCGAGCGGGCTCCAGGATTCTGTCTTGATCCCATGCTGGTCGTGAAATGCGCGGAGCGCCTTCTGCTGAAAACGCGGGTGGAGCTCGATCTGGTTCACCGAAGGCGTGACGCCCGTTTCGCCGATGATCCGTTCGAGGTGATCGGGATTGAAGTTCGAGACGCCGATCGAGCGAATCCTTCCATCCTTCTGTAGACGAACGAGCGCCTTCCAGCTTTCGACATAGCGATTGACGCGGGGACGCGGCCAATGGATCAGATACAAATCGAGCGTGTCGCGGCGGAGCTTTTTGATGCTCGCGTCAAATGCGCGCAGCGCTTCGTCGAAGCCGTGATCCGAATTGCCGAGCTTCGTCGTCACAAACATATCAGTCCGGCCGAGCAGCGCCTCGCCCACGCCGTCCTCGTTTCGATACATCGACGCCGTGTCGACCAGGCGATAGCCTTCGTCGACCGCCATTCTGACCACCCGCTCCGTCTCATCGGGCGGCGTCTGGAAGACGCCAAGCCCAAACTGCGGCATGGTTAGGCCGTCATTGAGGGCGACAGTCGGCTGGGTTTGACTGGTCATCAGTGCTTTCCCGGTTTGGCGAAGCGAATTGTCGACAGGCGGCCGAGCGCCGGAATCCCGCGGCGCAGGCCTCAAGCCTTGGCCCAAGCCGCCGCTTTCGGCAAGCGAACGACGCAAGGGTGACCAAAGCTTGATCCGGCGCCATATATAGGCGGGCGTAATTCCACCATGCCCACGGGGAACTGAGCCGCTTGCACTCCGACTTAGCTTCGATTTCAAAGGCGCGAACCGGCGCGGGCGCAAGCTCGGCTCCGTCTCGACCGTCGACCGGCCTCGAAAGCCTGTTCCACCCGGCGGTGGCGAACTGGTTTGCCGACAGTTTCGCGACGCCAACCCCCGCGCAGGCCGAAGCATGGCCCGCGATCAAGGCCGGCCGCCACACCCTCATCGCCGCGCCTACGGGCTCGGGCAAGACGCTCGCGGCCTTTCTGGCGGCGATCGACGACCTGGTGCGACAGGGTCTCGAGGCGCCGCTCGCGGATGGGACGCAGGTCATCTACGTGTCGCCGCTCAAGGCGCTGTCGAATGACATCCACAAGAATCTCGAGGCGCCTCTGGCCGGCATCCGGGAGCAACTCCGCCGGAGCGGGCTTGCCGATGTCGATATCCGCACCTGGGTCAGAACGGGGGACACGCCCGTCGCCGAGCGTGAGCGGATGCGCCGCCGCCCGCCTCATATCCTGGTGACGACGCCGGAATCGCTCTACGTTTTGCTCGGCTCGCAGTCCGGACGCGCGATGCTGGCGAACGCCCGTTCGGTGATTGTCGATGAGATCCACGCCGTCGCGCCGAACAAACGCGGCGCCCACCTCGCTCTGTCGCTGGAGAGGCTCGCCGCTTTGTGCGGCGACCGCCTGCAGCGCATCGGCCTCTCCGCCACGCAGAATCCGATTCGTTCCGTTGCGCATTTCCTCGCCGGCGCGGCGGCAGACGGCAAGCCGGCCGCGGAGGTTGCGGTCATTGACGCGGGGCATCAGCGCCAGCGCGACTTGAGTTTGGAAGTCCCCGGATCGCCGCTCGAAGCGGTGATGTCGAACGAGGTGTGGAAGGACGTTTACGCGCGGCTGACTGAGCTGATCGCGGAGCACCGCACCACGCTGGTGTTCGTCAACACAAGGCGCATGGCCGAACGCATCGCGCGCGAGCTGACCGACCGGCTCGGCGAAAAGGCCGTCACCACCCATCACGGCAGCATGGCCAAGGAGCTCAGGCTCTCCGCCGAACAGCGGCTGAAGCGCGGCGAGCTGAAAGCCCTGGTGGCGACCGCTTCGCTCGAGCTCGGGATCGATATCGGCGACGTCAATCTCGTCTGTCAGATCGGTTCGCCGCGGTCGATCTCGACGTTCCTGCAGCGCGTCGGCCGTTCCGGCCACGCGATCGGCGGCACGCCCAAGGGGCGCCTGTTTCCGCTCTCGCGCGACGATCTTGCGGAGTGCACGGCCCTTGTCGACAGCGTCCGCCGCGGGGAGCTTGACCGCCTGACGATTCCGGACCGGCCGCTCGACGTGCTCGCGCAGCAGATCGTCGCGGAAGTCGCCGCGCAGGACTGGCCGGAAACGGAGCTTTATGACCGGCTTCGCCGCGCCTGGCCATTCCGTTCCCTGGGCCGCGGCGATTTCGACGCGATCGTGCGCATGCTGGGCGAGGGCTTCACCACCCGCCGGGGGCGGCGCGGCGCGCTCATCCATCGCGACGCGGTCAATCACATATTGCGTGGCCGGCGCGGCGCACGGACGACGGCGCTCACCTCCGGCGGCACGATCCCCGACACCGCCGACTACAAGGTGCTGCTCGAGCCCGAAAACCAGACCATCGGCACGGTCAACGAGGATTTCGCCGTCGAGAGCATGGCGGGCGACATTTTCCAGCTCGGCAACACCTCCTATCGCATTCAGCGGGTCGAGCGCGGGACTGTCCGTGTGGAGGACGCCAAGGGACAACCGCCAAACATTCCCTTCTGGCTTGGCGAAGCGCCGGGCCGAACGGATGCGCTCTCCGCCGCCGCCTCGCGTCTGCGCGAGGAGATTGGGGCGCGACTGCGTCCCGACGCATCGGGTACGAGCGCGCGGCGCTGGCTCGTCGAGCACGTTGGAATCGCCGCGGCCGCGGCCGACCAGCTCGTCGACTACCTGGCCGCCAGCGCCTCCGCCCTTGGCTGTCTCCCGACCCAGGACACGATCGTCTTCGAGCGTTTCTTCGATGAGGCGGGCGGCATGCAGCTCGTCATTCACTCGCCGTTCGGCAGCCGCCTCAACCGGGCCTGGGGCCTGGCTTTGCGCAAGCGCTTTTGCCGCAAATTCAATTTCGAGCTGCAAGCCGCGGCGACCGAAGACAATATCGTGCTGTCGCTGACCACTGCGCATAGTTTCGAGCTTGGCGACGTCGCGCGCTACCTCCATTCGAACAGCGTTCGCGCGGTGCTCATCCAGGCGATGCTGGATTCGCCGATGTTCACGACCCGCTGGCGCTGGGTGGCCGGCGTGTCGCTCGCCCTGCCCCGCTTTCGCAACGGCAAGAAGGTGCCGCCGCAGCTCTTGCGCATGCAGGCGGAAGACCTGGTCGCGGCGGTCTTCCCCGATCAGATCGCCTGCGCCGAAAATCTGGTCGGCGAGCGGGAAGTCCCCGACCACCCTCTCACCAATCAGGCGATCTCCGACTGCCTGCATGAGGCGATGGACATCGAGGGACTGGAGCGGCTGCTTCGCGGCCTGGAGGCAGGCGAAATCCAGGTCGTTGGCTGCGATCTGACTGAGCCTTCGCCCCTCGCCCTTGAGGCGCTGTCGGCCAGACCCTACGCCTTCCTCGACGATGCGCCGCTCGAAGAGCGGCGAACGCAGGCCGTGATGGCGCGGCGCTGGCGTGACCCGAAGGACGCGTCCGACCTCGGCCGGCTGGACCCGCAAGCGATCGCCAAAGTTCAGTCCGAGGCCTGGCCCGATCCCGTCAATGCCGAGGAGCTGCACGACGCGTTGCTCTGGCTCGGTTGTCTCACGCAAGCAGAGGCCCGCGCTGCATCTAGCTGGAGCGAATGGCTCGACGCGCTTGCGCGCGACAAGCGCGTCTCGCTCATGAAAACCGCTCACGCGAGCTTATGGATTCCGGCCGAGCGGCTTCGTCAATTTCAAGCCCTCTGGCCTGAGGCGCGGCTCGAGCCGGAGATTGCGCCGCCCGCCGAACAGGCTGGCGAAACATGGCCGGCGGATCGCGCTTTGGTCGAGATCCTGCGCGGCAGGCTCGAGGGTCTCGGACCGGTCACGCCGACGACGCTCGCCGCGCCGCTCGGGCTTGAGCCGAACGCGATCGCAGCGGCGCTCGCCGCTCTCCAGACCGACGGCGCGATTCTCAAGGGGCGTTTCCTCCCCGGCCTCAACGACGAGCAATGGTGCGACCGGCGCCTCCTGGCGCGCATCCATCATTATACGGTCGGAAGGCTGCGGGCGGAGATCGAGCCGGTGGCCGCACGCGACTTTCTGCGCTTCCTGTTCGCATGGGCGCATGTCGACGAAGAGACGCAACTCGAGGGGCCGGACGCGCTGCCAGTGATCTTGACCGCGCTCGAAGGCTTCGAGGCGCCCGCAAAGGCGTGGGAGACCGAGATCCTGCCGGCGCGGCTCAAGGGCTATCAGGCTTCGTGGCTCGACGCCCAATGCCTGGCCGGACGCACGTCCTGGGCGCGTCTGACGCCACCCTCCCCCGCCAACGGCAGGACGCGCCATGTGTCGCCGGTTGGCTCCACACCGATCGCGCTCATCGAGCGCCGCCGGGCGCCGTTGTGGATGGCGCTCGCGCCCTTGAGCGGCGCGACCCCCATGAGCGGCCGCGCTCAGGCCGTGCTCGAGACTTTAAGCGGGCGCGGCGCTTTGTTCTTTGACGAGCTCATGGAAGCCGCGCGCCTGTTGCGCCATGAGCTCGAGGCAGCGCTCGGCGAACTCGCTGCGCTCGGGCTCGCGGCCTCTGACAGCTTCGGCGGCCTGCGCGCGCTTCTCGTGCCCTCGGGGCAGCGCAAGCCGCTTGCCGGCGCGAAGCGGCGTGGGCGCGTGCTTGCCTTCGACATCGAGGGCGGCGGCCGTTGGGCGATGATCAACCGGACGGCGCCAACAGACAGCGGCGAGGCGTCGCGCGACGCCGCGGTCGAATATGCGGCGCGCACGCTGCTCGCGCGCTATGGCGTCGTCTTCTGGCGCCTTCTGACGCAGGAGCCCGGGTGGCTGCCGCCGTGGCGGGATCTCCTGCGCGTGTACCGCCGGCTCGAGGCGCGGGGCGAGATACGCGGCGGCCGATTCGTCGCCGGCTTCTCGGGCGAGCAATTCGCGCTTCCCGACGCGGTCGGATTGCTGCGTGAGATCCGCCGGCGACCATCCTCGGGTCAATGGGTGTCGCTGTCGGGCGCCGATCCGCTCAATCTGATCGGCATCCTGACGCCCGGACAAAGGCTCTCCGCGCTCACCGCCAATCGGGT
>DATDHT010000224.1:0-8820 GCA_036521435.1 Roseiarcus sp. | reverse complement strand
TGGAACGGTTTGGCGACATAGTCGTCGGCCCCGGCGTCAATGCCCTGGACCTTGTCGCTCCATCGATCGCGGGCGGTCAGGATCAAGACCGGCATCGTCCGTCCGCCCTTGCGCCACGCTTCGAGGATCGAGATTCCGTCGCGTTTGGGCAGGCCGATGTCGAGCACGACGGCGTCGTAAGGCTCGGTGTCGCCGCGAAACCAGCCCTCCTCGCCGTCGAACGCGCGGTCGACCGCATAGCCCGCGGCCTCGAGCGCTGTGCTGACTTGACGGTTCAGATCCCGATCGTCCTCGACAACCAAAAGCCGCATGGGGCGCCTGCTATCCCTGATTCCAGCGGAAATCAATTCTTGGGAGGCGGCTCGTGGGCCTCGTGAGATTCACGCGGCTCGCGCGTTTCATGGGGTTCGTGAGCTTCGTGCGGCTCATGGGCCGAGCGCGAACCAATTTTCCCGGTCCCAGCCTCCATCTCGACATGCACGAGACGCCCGTCCCGATGCAGGAGGGTGATCTCGTAAATGAAATCCTCTCCGGTACGGCAGAGCCTCGCCGACAGCGCCTCGGCCTTGCGTTGCGCGCCGGCGGACTTGAGCGCCGCGAATGGCTCGAGCAGGTGACGCGACTTGACCGTCTCGCGCGTCTCGGCGGCGTTGAGACAAGCCGGCTTCGCCGCGACAAGGTGCAGCTCTGCTTCGGCGGCCTTAGCCGGCAGACATCCCATAGGGGCGCAACCGACGCCGGCGGCCCAGGCCGCCGAGCGCATGAGAGCCCACCAAGCCCCGGCGCGGCAAAGCATGGCGAGCGCCATGACGGCAAAGCCTCTGTTGAGAATACCTGATGCCCCATGTTGGCGCTGGCGGCTGAATGCAATGTGAATGGTCGAGGCGCAATTGAAACCTCAACGGATGACGCGCGCGAAAGCGGGCGGAAAAGCGGCGATCTTCCGGGTGCGGCGATTGATGCGGCACGCGTTCTGGCGCATGAAGCCGGCTCGATGACCTCGTCGCTCTCCCGCTTCCTTCAGTTGCTGACGTTTGCCGCGGCGCTTGCCGCGCCGCTCGCTCCAGCGCGCGCGCTCGTCGGCGCCGAGCCCGACAGCCGCTTCGCCGACCGCGTCGCGATGGTGCTGATCCGGGGGGGCGACAAGGCCGGCTTCTGCTCGGCCCTGGTGCTGAGCCCGCGTGTTCTTCTGACTGCCGCCCATTGTCTGAGACCGTTGCGAGATATGGCGGTCCATTATCGCGATGCCGCGGGTGGGGCGGTCATCATTCCGGTCGATGCGGCGATTGCCCATCCGCTCTACCGCGCCGACGCGATCAAGGCGCGGGTCGAGTCAATCGACCTCGCTCTAATCCGGACGGTGCGGCCGCTTTCCTCTCGTTTCGCAGGCGCGGCGATTGCCGATGGCGGCCCGCCTCCGGTCGGCGCATCCGCCATCGTCTCGGGCTATGGCGCGGCGCGCGAGGGCGACTGGTCGTCGGGTGGGGAATTGCGCAGCGTAACGCTTGCGGTACGCGAGCCGGCGTCGACGGTTCTCATCTGGGCCGCCGATCCGACCGGAAGGGCGGCCGGCGCCTGCAATGGCGATTCCGGCGCGCCCGTCTGGTCGGCGGACGGATCGACCGCAATCGCCATTGTCGCCTGGGCGCAGGCGGCGCATGGGCGCGGTTGCGGCGGCTTGACGCAAGGCCCGTTGCTTGCGCCGCTGAAAGGCTGGATCGAGGAGACCGAGCGCAGGCTTGCGGGGAGGGGCTAAGCCGGCTCCGGCGGAATCGGTGGAGGTTAGCGCACCCGCCCCCCTTGTGGGGGCGGGCAGGGGTGGGGGGCGCTCGGACCGAGGTAATTGTCGGATACGCCGCTGCTCTTTGTGACCTAGGACTGCGCGACCCCCCTCCTTGATCCTCCCCCACAAGGGGGGAGGAAACGGCGGAAGCGATATCCACGTAAACTCAAAAGCAGAGGGCGGATAGATCGCTCTAAGAGGTGTAAATCAGTAGCACCCTAAGCCGCCTTCAGAAGCCCAAGCTCGGACAAGCTGCGCGCCGTGGCGACAACCGCCTCCGCCGGACTTCTCGGCGCCCAGCCGAGCAGGCGACGCGCCTTTTCATTGGATGCGTTCTTGTGTTTGCCAAGCTCAGGCAGAATCCCTCGGACCTGGGGATCGAACAGCCCGACCACCCGCATGAGCCAGTCAGGCAATTGGCGAGTCGGAACCTTGCGGGCAGCCGGGCCCAGGCCGTCCTTGAGCATTTGGGCGATCTGGCGAATCGTTGCGAAGTCTCCCGAAGTCGCGATAAACCGTTCGCCGCGTGCGGCCGGGTCGGTCATCGCCTTGAGGTGCAGATCGGCGACGTCGCGCACGTCGACGCAGCCGAACGAGATGTCCGGGCAGCCTGGCATGGCGCCATCCATCATACGCTTCACGAGCACGATCGAGCTCGATACGTCCGGACCAAGGACTGGCCCGAGGACGAGCACCGGATTGACCACAGCCAACTCGAGCCCGCCGCCTTCGCGTGCGATAAAATCCCAGGCCGCGCGTTCGGCGATCGTCTTCGATTTCTGATAGGCCTGCACGGTCGGGTCGTCGAGGTTCGTCCAGTCCGCTTCCGTGAACGGAGCGGTCCGGTCCTTGGGGGCGCCATAGCCGATTGCGGCGAAGGACGAGGTCAGCACCACGCGCTTGACGCCGGCGTCCCGCGCGGCCTTCAGCACGCACAACGCCCCGTTTCGGGCCGGTCCGATCAGCTCATTCTCGTCCTTGGGCACTGTGCTCGGAAAGGGCGACGCGACATGAAGCGCGTAATCGCAACCGGCCGCTGCATCCGCCCAGCCGGCGTCGGCGCTCAATTCGGCGCGGAACAGTTTTAGGCGCTCGCCGACCTCGCCCGCGCCCCCGTGCCGCAACATGGCGCGCACATCGCTTTCGCGCTTGAGGTCGCGGACGGTGGCGCGCGTTTCATGTCCCGCCGCCAAGAGCTGGACCAGACAATGGGCGCCGACGAATCCCGTGCCCCCGGTGACCAAAACGCGCGCCATTTGAGCCTGCTTCCTATCCCTGCGGTATGGGGCGCGCCGTCAAGCACCGCCTTCGCCCGCTAGAGCGAGGGCCGAACCGGGCGTACGCTCTCCGGGGCCACATTATGCCGAAGCGCTGGCGGGGCGGCGCGCGAGACTGCGGGCTTCCGCGCTGGAAAGTGCGATCTTGTTCTGGCGCCGACGCTGCAATTCGCGGTCGGCGATCACGCCAAGAAGGATCACGGCGCCCATCACGGCGAAATTCAGCGAGGACGGGATGCCCAGGATGTTGACCAGGTTTTGCAGGACCTGGAGCAGGACCATGCCGAGCACGATCCCGAGGATCGAGCCCTCGCCGCCGCGAAGCGAGCAGCCGCCGAGCACGGCGGCCGCAATCGCATAGAGTTCGTAGAAATTGCCATGCGCCGAGGGCGCAACGGACTGGGTGTAGAAGACGAAGAACACCGACGACAGTCCGGTGAGAACGCCCGCAAGCACATAGGCGGCCACGATCACCCGCGAGGTCGGAATGCCCGAGAAGCGCGCGGCTTCCTCATTCTTTCCGACCGCGAACAGGTAGCGGCCAAACATCGACTTGTGCAGGACGACCGCTAGGATCGCGGCGACGATCAGAAGGAAGATGAAAGTGTGCGGGATGTCGAAGGTCCGCCCCGACATCAGCCATTCGAGTTTGTCGTAGTCGGTCGCGTAGCCAAATCCTTGCGTCGAGTCCTGCGTGTACCAGCGGGCGATGCCACGATAGAGCAGGAGGCCGCACAGGGTCACGACGAACGGCTGCAGCTTCAGTCGCGTGATCAGCGCGCCATGGATGAAACCCAGTAGCGCGCCGCCCCCAACCGTGACCGCAAGGGCGAGCGGCCAGCCAAAGCCGTGGTTGACCAGGAGGTCGAGGAAGATGACGCCGAGCAGAGCCAGCATCGAGCCGATCGACAGGTCGATGCCTCCGGTGATGATGACGAACCCTTCGCCGAGCGCAAACAGCCCGAACAGGCCGATTTGATTGGAGAGGTTTAGAAGATTGACCTGAGAAATGAACTGCGGGTTGATGAAAGCCGAAACGCCGCCGATGACCAGGATGAGCAAAGCAAGCCCGAATTCCTTCTTAAGCATGAGCGACGGCGTCCTCGTGTATCTTTTGTCCGACTGCGAGCATCAGAACATTGTGCTCGGAAAAATCCTCGCGCTCGAGGAAGCCGCTCACCCGGCCTTCATGCATGACGGCGATGCGGTCGCTGACGCCGATGACCTCTTCCATGTCGCTCGAGATCATCAGGATCGCGACGCCGGAATCGGCGAGAGTGCGCATGATTTCGTAGATCTCGGCCTTCGCGCCGACGTCGATGCCGCGCGTCGGCTCGTCGAGCATGATCACTTTCGGGCGCATGGACAGCCATTTTCCCAGCACCACCTTCTGCTGGTTGCCGCCTGACAGGGTTATCGTCTCGGTCTCGATCGAGGGTGTCTTGATCTTGAGCGATTGGCGCTGCTCTTCTGCGACCTTCTGCTCGCGCCCGCCGACGATCAGCATGGCGCGCGAATAGCGCTTGAGATCGGCGAGCGAGATGTTCTCGACGATCGGCATGTCGAGAACGAGCCCCGTCCGCTTGCGGTCCTCCGGAATGAGGTAGACGCCCTTGGAGATGGCGTCGCGCGGCGACTTCACCGAAACAGGGGCCCCGTCGAGCGAAATCGAGCCGCTGAGCGGCGGCTGCACCCCGAAGACCGTTTGCGCCAGGGTGCTGCGGCCGGAGCCGATCAGACCGGCAAGGCCGAGAATTTCGCCAAACCGCACGGAGAGCGTCACCGCGCGATCGGGGAAAGCGTCCGTCACTAGGTCCGTGACCAGGAGTCCTGTCGCCTTCGGCGGCGCTTTCGGGGGAATATAGAGCGACTTGAGGTCACGCCCGATCATCATCCGAGCCATCGCGGCGTGGGTCAGCTCGTTCTTGGCCAGCTCTCCGACGGCGCGCCCGTCGCGCAGGACGACGACCCGGTCGCAGCAGGTCTTTACTTCGCCCAGGCGATGGGAGATGTAGATCGTCGACACGCCATGGCGCTGAAGGTCGTCGATCACCTCGAGCAGGCGGTCCGTCTCGGTCAGCGTGAGGCTTGAGGTCGGCTCGTCCATGATGATGACGCGCGCGTCCAGCGAGAGCGCTTTGGCGATCTCCACCATCTGCCGTTGCGCGATCGACAGGTTTTCGACCATGTCGGTCGGTTCGAAATCGACGCCGAGCCGCCCCAGGAGCGGCCTGACGCGGGCATGCATCGTTTTCTCGTCAACGAGCTTGAGCATGCCGCCGAAGCCGGGCTCGCGTCCGATGAACACGTTCTGCGCCACGTCCAGGTTCTCGAACAGATTGAGCTCCTGATGCACGAAGGCGATGCCAGCCGTCGTCGCCTGGGTCACGGTGAGCCGCGCGTGCTCGACGCCGTCGATGACGACCGTGCCCGAGCTCGGCGCGATGACGCCGCCGAGAACCTTCATCATCGTCGACTTGCCGGCCCCGTTCTCGCCGATCAGCCCCAGCACCTCGCCGTGCGCAAGCGACAGCGACACCCCGTCGAGCGCGATGACGCCCGGATAGGTTTTAGCGATGGAGCGAAGTTCGAGGAACGCTTCAGACATGGACGGGCGCGGGCGCTCGGTCGGGGTTGCGCGCTCCGGCCCGAGCGCGCGCGCCGATCCGACTGGAGCGCAGATGCATTACTTCTTGAGCAATTTGCGGATCGACTCCGCGAACTCCTTGACGTTCGACTTGTCGATCACCTTGGTCGGGATGATCTGGAGCTTGTTCGGCGGCACCATGGAACGGTCGCCCTCGAGATAGGCCGCGAGTTCCTTCACCGACTGGTAGCCAAACTCGAAGGGCTGCTGGACGACCGTCGCTTCGATGGCGCCGTCCGCGACGCCCTTGAGCGTCTGCTGCTCCTCGTCGAAGCCGACGATCTTGACCTTGCCTTCCTTCCCGGCCGCTTTGACGGCGTTGTAGATCTGCGGCGTGCTGTAGGACCACAGCCCGCACAGGAGATCGATGTTCGGATATTTGGTCAGCGTGTCTTCCGCATTGGCTTTCGCCTTGGCCTGATCGCCGCCGTCCGTGCGGATGTCGATAATCTCGACCTTGGAGCCCGCAATCGCTTCCTTGATGCCCTTGGAGCGCTCCTGCGCATTGGCGGCGTCCATCGTGCCGACGAAGAGCATGATCTTGCCGCCGTTCGGCAGCGCTTTCAGGATCTGTTCGCCGCACATGCGGCCGGCCGCGACGTTGTCAGTGCCGATGTACATGATGCGGTTCGATTTCGGCGCGTCGCCGTCGACGGTGAACAGGACGGCCTTTGCGGCGACCTGATTGAGGATTTCGGTCGAGTTCTCGGGATCGACCGGGCTGATCGTCATGGCGGCGACGCCCTTCGCGAGCAGATCCTCCATGATGCGCTTCTGCGCCGCCGCCGACATTTCGCCCGGAATGAACATCTGGACGTCATATTTGGGAAGTTCGGCGGCGGCCTTGTCGAGGCCGGCCCGGGCGATGACCCAGAAGTCGGCCGGGACGTTCACGACGAAGGCGATCAGCTTCTTGTCCGCCGCGGCGGCCGGGCCGATCGGGGTCAGCGCCACGGCCGCGATAGCGGCCCCGCCGGCGCGCAAGACGTCGCGCTTGGTCACATTCTTCAACATTCGTTTTCCTCCCAAAATTTGGATTGATTCCGTCGAACGGGGACTTTTCGCCGCTGCGACGTCAATATGCAAGAGGCTTGCAAACGGTACGCGTGTCAAGCGGCCGCGGTTACGCGAGCTCTGGATGGAGCTTTTGGAAGCGGAGCTCGAAAGTTCTTCGCTTGGGCTGGAGTTCTCGGAAACGCCGCCGCACGTCTACTCCGGCAGCTTCGCGACGTTGCGCAGGATCTTGAGCAGCGTCGCGGTGAAGGCGCGATATTCTTCCTCCTCGACGCCGTCGAACAGGGTCTGAAACCGAGCGTGCATCGTCGGCCATACCCGCTCGAATGCCGCTCGCCCCTCCTCGGTGATGGAAACATCGCGGATGCGCATGTCCTCCGCGCGCCGTTGACGACGCACAAGCCCTTGTGCCTCCAGGATGTCGAGCGTGCGGCTCATCGTCGACTGCTCGGTCACCGCATAGGCCGAAAGCTCGTTGATCGTCACCGGCGAGGAAATGCTGAGCACGGCCAGCGCCCTCATCATGGTCGTCGACATGGCGTGGAGCTTCAAGGCCTCGGCAAGATTGCCGTTCCAGCGCTCCATGATGCGGTTCATGAGGTAGGGCGCGAACTGGTTGATGCCGATCTCGCCAAGCGTCGCCTGACGCGCGGCCGGATCGGTGTCGCGCCGCATGATCTGGCCGGAAAACCGCTGCTCCATGCTCATCTCATGCGCCCAGACATCAGCTAAGCGACGACGCAAGCAGGAAGCCGGAGACGCCGCCCAGGCCTGGGCCCGGATGGGTCGACGCGCCAATGTGGTAGACGTTGGACACGGCGGTGCGGTGATTGACGCTCGACTTGAACGGCCGCCAGAGAAAAGACTGGTCGAGCGCGCAGGCGCCGCCATAAGGGTCGCCGCCGACGAGATTGACGTTCATCGCCTCGAGGTCCGCCGGCGAGTACGCCCGGCGCGCGAGCTTGATCTCGGTCCAGTTCTCGATATGCGCGGCAAGCCGCCGCTCGATGCGGTCGGCGTAAGACTCGCGCATGGCTTCCGTCCAGCGGCCATCCGCGGGCGCCGCAATCTCGCCGGCCGCGTCGCCCTTCACGAAGCGTGGCGCTTCCGGCATCTGCAGCCAAAGAATCGCCGCGCCAGGCGGCGCCCGGCTCGGATCGAGCGCCGTCGGCTGGCCCACGCAGATTGTGGGCTCGGCCGGCAAAAGGCCGCGTTCGGCCTCGTTCGCGGCGCGCGAAACGCCGTCCAGTCCGCTTGTCAAATGGATGAGCGCGACCTTGGCGAGATCCGGATCGCCGCGCCAGCGTGGGCTGCCTTTGAGGGCGTAATGGATCTGCATGTCGCCTTTGCCGTGCCGAAAGGCTTTCAGGCCTCGCTGAACCTCCGCTGGCGCCGGTACCGGCCAGTCCTTGAGCAATCCATTGTAAAGTTGCTCGGGTCCGGTGGAGCAGATCACACCCTTGGCGGCGGTGATCTTTTCGCCGTTTGCAAGCTCGACGCCGCTCGCACGTGAGCTGGCGTCGGGGATGATGCGCACAACGTCCGCGCTCGGCCGCACCGCGCCGCCGTGATCCACGATCAGCCGCTCGAACGCCGCAAGCAGCGTCTTGGCGCCGCCAACCGCGATAGGACAGCCCGCAGCCTCGACCGCGAAGGCGATCACTTTCACCATCGCCGCCGAATAGGCGCTCTCCGGTCCAAGGCCTGTGTGCAACACCCATGGCGCCCAGAGATCGCGGACGGCCTCTGAACGGTAGGTCGCCTCGAGATAGCCCCGCGCAGGCGCCAGCGCCTCACCGAACCATTCCGCAAGATTGCGAGGCCCCCGGCGCCAAAGCTCGCGTGCGAGGGTCTTGGCGATTCCGGACGACCATAACGAGCCGCCCAGCAAGGAGAAGAGAAACGGCGCGTCTGCGCCAAGCGCATTCATCTCGGCCGCGAAGGCGCCCCCGTCGCCCTCGGCGAGCGCGTCGAACGTCTTCACGTTGCGTGCGCGGTCCATCGAGAGAATGACGCTCGATCCATCGGGCCGAAGGACTGCTGTCGGCAGGCTCGTATCCGCGAAAGCGAAGCCGCGTGCTTCGAGGTCCCTGCCGAGC
>DATDHT010000223.1:0-3535 GCA_036521435.1 Roseiarcus sp. | reverse complement strand
GATTGGGCGCGCCTTTCCGCCGCGGTCGAGCGGACGGGGCTGATGACGAGGGGCGCGTTCGTGCTCAACGAAGACGAGCGGGACGGCGAACTCGCCGGCATGAGCACAATCGTACTCGCCGGCATGGCCGGGCGCGAGGGCTGGGATGCATTCGCAGCGTCGCCAGAGGCGCACGACGGCGCCGACGACCCGCTCGACCGCTGGAGCCGGCGGTTGATCGAGCGTCTGGCGCGCGAGCTCGGCGGCAGGGCGCTCTTCCCCTTCGGCGGGGCGCCTTTCTTGCCGTTCCAGCGATGGGCGAGCCAAGCAGAATCGGTTCATTCCTCGCCGATTGGCCTATTAATTCACCCGCATTACGGCCTGTGGCACTCCTATCGCGGCGCGCTTGGCTTCCCTGAAGAGCTTTCTGTCCCCGAGCCGGCGGCGATCCCGAGCCCATGCGAATCCTGTACGGGGCGCTGGTGTTTGACCTCGTGTCCCGTTGGAGCGTTTTCAGACGCAGGTTACGATGTCGCGGCTTGCGTGGGCCACCTTCGGAGCGAACCTGGCCGGGACTGCATGGACGCAGGATGCCGGGCGCGCCGGGCTTGCCCAGTCGGCGCGGAGCATGCCTACGGGCCTGAACAGGCGCGTTTCCTCATGCGGGCGTTCCTGCGCGGGCAGGGCGCTTAGCTTTGGCGCGAGGCGCCGAGTGAGCGCATCTGGCGCGCCTGAGACGACGAGGCCGCGCTGACGGCGTTGCTTTGAAAAGTGCGTCAGCGTCCGGCGAACCTTGGATCGGCGTCGCTTGCGCCGCCCGAGTCAGTTCGTTCACGTCGTTCATGAACGAGGCCCTCCCGCCGAGGAGGGCCATTGATATCCGGCGCTTGTGACGCTCTGGCGACGCTGTTTGGGTTCAGACGTTGTCGCCCTCGGTCGAGGCCGCGCCGGTCGCCGCAGCCTGACCCGCCCACGTCCAGTTCTTGATCTCGGGCATGTCGTCGCCATAGCGTTGGATGTATTCGCGATGATCGATCAGCTTGTCGCGGATTTCCTGCTTGGCGTAAGCGGCCCGCTCGCCAAGCTTGGGCACGCGGTCGATGACGTCGCTGACCAGATGGAAACGGTCGAGGTCGTTGATCACGCACATGTCGAAAGGCGTCGTCGTCGTTCCCTCTTCCTTATAGCCGCGCACATGAATGTTATCATGGCCGGTCCGCCGATACGTCAGCCGATGGATGGCCGACGGATAGCCGTGGAAGGCGAAGATGATCGGCTTGTCGACCGTGAAAAGCGCGTCGAAGTCACGATCGGAAATGCCGTGCGGATGCTCGCTTGGCGGCTGCAGCGTCGTCAGATCGACGACGTTGACCACCCGTATTTTGAGTTCGGGCGCGTGCTGGCGCAGAAGCTTGACGGCGGCCAGCGTCTCAAGCGTCGGCACGTCGCCGCAGCAGGCCATGACGACATCCGGTTCGCCGCCGCGATCGTTGCTCGCCCACGGCCAGATCCCTAGACCTGCTTCGCAGTGCCTGACCGCCTGCTCCATGGTCAGCCATTGCGGCGCCGGCTGTTTGCCCGCGACAATGACATTCACGTAATTGCGGCTACGCAGGCAATGGTCGGTGACCGACAGTAGGCAATTCGCGTCGGGCGGCAGATAGATCCGCACAACCTCGGCCTTCTTGTTCATCACGTGGTCGATGAAGCCGGGGTCCTGGTGCGAAAAGCCGTTGTGGTCCTGACGCCAGACGTGGCTGGATAACAGGTAGTTGAGCGAGGCGACCGGCCGTCGCCACTTGATGTGACCGCAGACCTTCAGCCACTTCGCATGCTGGTTGAACATTGAGTCGACGATGTGGATGAATGCCTCGTAGCAGGAGAAAAAGCCGTGCCTGCCGGTCAGCAGATAGCCTTCGAGCCAGCCCTGACATTGGTGCTCGCTCAGCATCTCCATCACCCGTCCGTCAGGTGAGAGATGGTCGTCGTAGGGTAGAGTCTCGGCGGCCCAGGCGCGGTTTGTGACCTCGAGAACGTCCTGCCAGCGATTGGAATTGCTTTCATCCGGGCTGAACAGGCGGAAGTTGCGCGAGTCCAGATTGAGTTTCATCACATCGCGCAGGAATTCGCCCATGACCCGCGTCGCCTCCGCGTTTACGGAACCGGGCGATGTGACCTCAATTGCGTAGTCGCGGAAGTTCGGAAGCTTGAGGTCACGCAAGAGCAGGCCGCCGTTGGCGTGCGGATTGGCGCTCATTCGTCGCGCCCCTTCCGGCGCAAGGGCTGCCAGTTCGCTCTTGAGCTTTCCCTTTTCGTCGAACAACTCGTCAGGGCGATAGCTCTTCATCCATGTCTCAAGGATGCGGACATGGCCGGGATTCCCGCGCATGACGCTCATCGGCACCTGGTGCGACCGCCAGTAGCCCTCCTCCCGCTTGCCGTCGATCTCCTTGGGGCAGGTCCAGCCCTTCGGCGTGCGCATGACGATCATCGGCCAGATCGGGCGTTTGGAAAATCCATTTCTTCGCGCATCCGCCTGGATGTCGCGGATCTCGCCGATCACGGTTTCGAGCGTGGCGGCCATGAGCTCGTGCATGACCGCCGGGTCGTCCCCTTCGACGAAATGAGGCGCGTATCCGTATCCGCGAAAAAGCGACTCGAGCTCTTCATGCGGGATGCGCGCCAGCACCGTCGGATTGGCGATCTTGTAGCCATTGAGATGGAGGATTGGCAGCACGGCGCCGTCTCGCACCGGGTTGAGGAACTTGTTGGAATGCCAGCTCGTCGCGAGCGGCCCAGTCTCCGCTTCGCCGTCGCCGACGACGGCGGTGACAATGAGATCGGGGTTGTCGAACGCAGCGCCGAAGGCATGCGAAAGCGCGTAGCCGAGTTCGCCGCCCTCATGAATGGAGCCGGGCGTCTCCGGCGCCACATGGCTCGGAATCCCGCCCGGAAACGAGAATTGCGTGAAGAGCCGCTTCATGCCCTCCACGTCTTGCGAGATTCCTGGATAGATTTCGCTGTAAGTCCCCTCGAGATAGGTGTTGGCGACCAGACCCGGTCCGCCGTGGCCGGGACCGGTGATGTAGATCATGTCGAGGTCGAGCTTCTTGATCAGCCGATTGAGGTGCGCGTAGACGAAGTTGAGGCCAGGCGTCGTGCCCCAATGCCCCAGGAGGCGAGGCTTGATGTGCTCCTCCTTGAGAGGCTCACGCAGCAGCGGATTGTCGAACAGGTAAATCTGGCCGACAGACAGATAATTGGCGGCGCGCCAATAGGCGTCGATGAGCGCGCTTTCGGCTTTCGACAGGGTGCTTGCGGCTTTCGACGCGCTTGTCTTTTTCGACTGAGTGGTCGCCATCGTCATCTCCTGTGTCGAATGACCGAGCCTGCTTCGCTGAACTGTTCCAGCAACTTACCAATTCGCGCTCAAAGTCTAACAGGATTAATGAGGATGGGTATCAATTGCATGACGAGGCCCGTCGCGCCTCGCCAATTGCGCCCATCAAAATCTGGGCCAACTGAACCGCGTCACCCGACGCGCGAGAGAGGGAAA
>DATDHT010000222.1:0-5289 GCA_036521435.1 Roseiarcus sp. | reverse complement strand
GGGACCGATGGTTTCGGCCCCGGCGGTGGCTTTGGCTACATCGATCAATCGATCATCGGGTTGGTTTCCGGGGCGACATACACCCTGACCTTCTGGCAGGCTGGAAGTCAGGAAATTCACGCCAGCGGCGCAACGACGCAGATGTTCGAGGTGACCCTGGGCGACCAAGCCGTGGTAACCTCGCCCACCATGGATGTCCCCTCCCAGGGTTTCTCCCCTTGGCAGCAAGTTTCGACAACGTTCACGTGGGACGGGGTCGGCAAAACTCTGCAGTTCATGTCGGTCGGCACGGGCGACCCGGCGTTCACGTTGCTCGCCGACGTGTCGCTGACAGGAACCACGGGGGGGACGCCTGAGGCGTCGACCTGGGCGATGATCGTCGCAGGCTTCGCCGGCATGGGCTTGTTGGCCCGCGGCCGCCGCAAGGCGATCGCCGTCGCCTGACGAAGCGGGTCGCTCGAGGTCAGAGGCGCCGCCGGTCTATCCGATCGGCGGCGTTTTCTCGCAGTCTGCTTCTTGGGAGCGTCGTGAGCGACGGCTTTTGACGGGCATTCTCTCTCGGCCGCAATGCGGAACCTGCCGGCCGTGATGTGAAGATTTAATGCAGTCGCGATCGGCTGTTTGGGACGTTCTATCTGCCAAAGGCTGGGTCCGCCGACTATGGGACTTCGACCCGACGCCGGACACATTGGTCGGCCAAATATTGGACCCTTTTGCGCCTAACCCTACCCATGGCGCCTCCGAGGCCAAGGTTTCCAGTCCAACTTGATCGACCTGGGCAGGTCGCTATGCAGGCGTGAATCCGGCCGCTGCCCCGCTGCCTGCTCAGAAACTGAAAGCCTGTTGCGCCGTTTCCGGCGGGCCAAGCCGCACACCTTCGAGTTCGAGCATGCGGGCCTTCGTTTTCGAGCCGCCAGGCGCGGAGAAACCGCCGACTTTGCCGCCGGCGGCCAGCACCCGGTGACAGGGAATGATCAACGGCGTCGGATTTCTGGCCATCGCCTCGCCGACATCGCGCGCCGCCTCGCGGCCGGCGCCGACCTCCTTCGCCAGTGCGCCATAAGTGGTCGTGCGCCCCCAGCCGACCCGGCGCAGGGCGTCATAGATCTGCGCAAAGAACCCGTCCTGGCCCGCGAGATCCAGCTGAACCTGCGAGAAGTCGGTTTCCTCGCCGCCAAAGTACCGCTTCGCCGCCTCGACGACCGCCGCAACGTCTGCCGGGGGCATGCCCGGCTCCGCGCTGGGAGCGCGGCGGCAGATCAGCTTTTCAGCAGCCTCGGCGGTTTTCGTTGGCAATTGAAAGCGCGCGACCCCCGCATTGCTCCAGGCGATTCCGCAGAATCCCATTGTTGTCTCAAAGACATGAGAGTGCTGGGCGTCCTGGCTCATTGCATCGCTTCCGGTGTTGTCACCAAGTAAAGATGCGCCGTCGAGCGCCAAATTCAATCCGATTCCTGCTACGACATCGGGCGCCGCGGCAAGTTATTCAACCTTGAACACGCATCAAACACCGTCGACGACAAAAGGCCGCCCCCAGAGGAGCGGCCTTTCGGACATCGTTGGAGGAAAAGACCGATTTTATGCCGCTGCTGGCGCGACTTTACGCCGACGCCGTACCGCCGCGAAACCGAGGCCGGCAAAGCCCATCAGCATCATCGCCCATGTGGAAGCTTCCGGAGCAGACGGTCTGAGCGTCACATCGGCGTCGAAAGTGAGGGCCGCCTGAACTGTGTGCCTGTCTGCAAAGAACACCTCGACCGTATTCGTTCCGGCCATCAGGTCTGAAATCGTTGTGGGAGCGGGCGTGTCGGCATGGACGCCGCCATTGTCAACGACGAGCTGTCCGTTGAGGAAGACCCACGCGTCGTCATCCGAGCCCAGTGTGAAGGTCACGCTGCCACCGGCAGGCGCATCAAACGTGCCCGAAAGAATTGCGGACGTGAACCCTACGTCGTCGCCATTGCTTCCGCCCGGGCCATTCGGGAAGAAATTCGACGAGATGTCGAACGGGAGCGTCGGGTTCGTCGGATAGACAAAGCTCGTTCCGGGCGTGACCAGGCCAGGTTGCGGCGTCCACCAGAGCAACTCTCCTGCCGCGTTGACGTCCTGGAAGGTCCCCAGCGCGGACTCGACCGGCAATCCGTCAGGGCCGAGGGTCGACTTCACGAGACCTGTCACAACGCCAGTGATTGCGCCGCCGGTATCCGGATTTGCGCTCGTCAGGGTCCAGTAGGTCGCCGAGATCGAACCGGCAGCCATGGCATTGGGCGCCAGGGCCACCCCCGCCAGCGCCACCGCTGCGGCGGCAATCGTATGTTTCATGATTAAACTTCCTTCCAACAGGCCCCGATCCCTAATTGGCCTTGCGTTTAAATTCCATAATTTAATTGTGCAGTCAATGGAAAAATTACGGTTCTGCAATGCGGTTTACGGAGGAAACGTACAGAAGGTTACCGTGAGGTGGATGTGAAAAAAAAGACGGCGCGACTGAAGCGCCTCGCCCGAGCGGGTAGGATTCTTGATCGACGGCCCCGCCTACGCGAATACGCCTCAGCCCTCGGGGCGCATCATATCGACGAGCGCGTTGCGCATCGAGGTGCTGGGCACGCCGAACAGCCCGCCGTAGGGTTCGTCCATATCGAGGATGACAAAGACGGCGATCGCGATCGATAGCGCGCACAAAACAGTCATCGTCGTCACCATTCCGTTCGGCCGCGCCGTCAGGCCAAACGATCCAAACAGGATCGAAAGCCAGATCACCAACACCCAGTAGAAGGGTGGCGAGAAGGAGGGACGCGCGCCCTCGATCACCTTCCACCTGGCGTTCAGCAAGTCGCTGTAGTGTTCAACGCATGCAGCCAGCTGAGTCCTGTGGAAGGCGTCTGTCGGCTGAAGCCCGTTAACGCCGCGTCCCACTGCGCTCAAGACATCGGACAAAAGCGGCGATTCGCCGATCCTCGGCATCTTGGTCGGATCAGGAAAAGCGACACCCACAGGACGCGGTTCGTCAGGCCAGGTGCTGGCGATCACCGCGGCGACATATCCGCGCAATTGCTCGCGAATGGGCGCCGTCTCGGGACCATATTCGCGTAGGCAGCGGTCGAGTTGCGCAAGTTGCGCGGCGTCGTCGCCGCGGGCGCTATAGGCGGTGTCGAACCCGGCTTTGACCGAGGTCGTAAGAAGACCAAGCACGATGGCCGTGAACGTCACCAGGAGCGTGATCATAAGCTGCACCAGCGCGATCGACTCGGGCGATCGATGCTTCTCGGATAGGCGGGAATGAATGAAGAAGCCGATCGCCGCGCTCACGCACATGGCCGCGAATACGGCGACGGAATAGACTGGGTCCTGCATTGTCGGCCTGCCGCTTAATGGCGATGATGGGCGCGGAAAAGATGGGTCTGCGGAGAAGCCGCCGTCTTCGAACTACGCTCCGCCTCAATAGCCGCCGCCGCCGTGCCGGTATGCAAAGTCGATTCCGGCCTGAACCTCTCCCATCGCGTGTTCGATGAGGCGCATGGCCCGCTCGCGATGGCCGCCCTTGTTCGGCGTCGCGGCCTGCAAGGACTCCATCGCGGCGCCGAGCGCGGACAGAGCGCGCTCCATATTGCCTTGATAGGCTTCCACCGGTAGCGCGGAAAGCGCGAGCGCCGGGGCGGCGAGAGCCGTTGCGGCAAGCATCCGGCGGCGGGAAACCGTTTCCGAGGTCATCTTAAAGTTCTCTCCATCTCATGGGCGAAAAGGAATGAGCCGCCTTTGCTCGCCCGGTGTGAGGTCCTACCACGGGGCAGCCATCGGGACGCAGCCCGCTAGGGGCATTCACGCGCCTCGCGCCGGCCCCTTCGCCGCCGTCAGCGCGCCGGGCTCGAGTTCGCAATAGAGGAGTCGGTCGGGATCGACGGGGCCGGGCAACGAGATTTGTCCCTTGGGCGCGCGTTGGAAGCCCATCCGCGCGTAATAGGGCTCATCGCCGACTAGGAGGACGAGCTTCCAGCCTGCGGCCTTGGCCGCGTCGAGCGAGCGATTGACCAGGGCTTCGCCGATTCCCCGGCTCCTAAACACGGGCTCGACGATCAGGGGCCCAAGCAGCAGCGCCGATACGTCGCCAACAACGATTGGCGTCATTGCCGAGGCGCCGACCAGGAGCGTGCCGACGCGTGCGACGAAGCTCAGCGCCGGATCGGCCTCCGTTGTCTCGCGAATGCGATAGGCGGCGCGGGCGAACCGGCCTGGGCCAAACACGCGCTCGTTGAGGCGCTCGATCGGCTCGGAATCGCCGTCCGTCGCCGGCTCCAGGATGAGGGGGAGATCGTGCATCGCGCCGGCTTTAGCACGTTAGGGCGAGGCTGCGAGAGCCTCTAGGCGCTCGCCGCGTTGCCCTCGCGCCAAGCCCGTTCGAACGGCAACCGCCAGGCGTGCGGCGCGATCAGCTGGTAGATCGACTGCGGCCCCCAGGTGCCCGGCGCATAGACTCGGACCGGCGGCGGCGCTTCGAGGAGCGGCTGGGACACCTCCCACAGCCGCTCGATGCCGTCCGCAGTGCAGAACAGCGTGTGATCGCCGCGCATGGCGTCAAGGATGAGGCGCTCGTAGGCTTCGAGCACGTCGCCGCCGTGACTGGTGTCGCGAATGGTGAACTGCATGCTCTGCTTGTCGAGTCGCATGCCCGGACCTGGGCGCTTGCCATAGAACGACAGCGACACCCTCGATTGGTCGGCGAGATCGAAGGTCAGGTGGTCCGGCCCTTGCGATCCAACGCCAGAATCGCCTGGAAACATGCTCTTCGGCGGCTCGCGGAAAGCGATCGAAATGATGCGCTGGCCTTCGGCCATGCGCTTGCCGGTCCGCAAGAAGAACGGCACGCCGGCCCACCGCCAATTGTCGATAGAGCATTTGAGCGCGATGAAAGTCTCGGTGTCCGATTCCGGATCGACGCCAGGTTCTTTTCGGTAGCCGATGAACTGACCGCGCACGGCATGCGCCGGGTCGATGGGCATCAGCGAGCGGAAAACCTTGTTCTTTTCTTCGCTGATCGGCCCGGGCGCCAGCGAGGTCGGCGGCTCCATCGCCATGAACCCCAGAATCTGGAAGAGATGCGTGACCACCATGTCGCGATAGGCGCCGGTCTGCTCGTAGAAACCGATCCGATTACCGATATCCAGCATCTCCGGGACGTCGATTTGCACGTGATCGATGAAATTGCGGTTCCAGATCGGCTCGAACAGGCCGTTGCCGAAACGAAAGGCGAGGATGTTCTGGGCCGGCTCCTTGCCGAGGAAATGATCGATG